>JBLIKQ010000005.1:0-55803 GCA_047635475.1 Porticoccaceae bacterium | reverse complement strand
GTTTGTGTTTTTTGCCAATATGCCACAATATGTAAAAGAGCCTTACAAACGTTACCTTGAAAACAAAATCCGTGATAATTGGGACTTTTCAGGAGTACCAATCGATATTTATATTAGAGAAAAATAGCAAAAATCCCGAGAAATCGGGATTTTTTTTGGTTTAAACAGCTATGTTTTACTAACGAAAACTTTAAGTTTTTAAATACCAATTTTATAAATACTATCGACTTTAGCAAAAAACACTTTAACAATATCATCAACTTAATTACAATCTGTTTTTTGATATGTTCACTGCCTACTTGAAAGATCAATACAACATCGGTCAAAAACGGTATTGCTTCTACAAACTATCTTTTTGAATAATTATTATCTAAAAGAAATAAAAACAGCATTTTTCTTACAGTTTTTTACAATTAATTGACTTTAGTGTAACGATACACTCTTTAATTAAATTTATATTATAACCTATTGGCACTATTTTTTAAACTATTCACCAAATTTTTGTCAGCTAAAGTTTTAGAATTTAATTTTATTCCTCAATTAAAAACCTAAAGTAATTATGAAAAAGTACTACTCTCTTTTTTTAGTGTCTTTATTTTTAATCCTGAGCAGCTTCAGTTATGCTCAAGATAAAAAAGACATTATCAAAAACTACCTACTTGTAAATTTTGCAAGTTTGAATTTATCTATTACAGATGCAAATCAGTTTACCGTAACAAGTTACGGTACACTTAAAAATCCAGATTACTCAATTGCATACCTGCAACAAGAGGTTGGAGCCATTAAAATTGCCAACACATCAGCCACAGTGCTTTTAAAAAACAATGTAGTTAGCAATTTTAACCACTCGTTTATAAAAAACATTGCAGGAAGCATTAGTACAACAATTCCAAGTTTGAATGCAACTCAAGCCGCTAGACAAGCAATTAGTCAGCTAGGACTAAACGGTTCTGCTGGAGTGACGGTAACGAACCATGCCGACAAAAAAGACCTAACGCCATCTGAATTAGGCAATAGCACTTTTCTATCCCCTTTAACTTATTTCAAATCCATCGGCGGTTCCTACGTATTGGCCTATGAGATTCTTGTAAAAGCTCCAGATGCTCATTGGTGGTACACTAAAATTAATGCTTCAGACGGAACACTCTTGGAAAAATCTGACTTAATGATTAGTTGTAATTTTGATGTTCCTATTGAAACCGATGCCATGCCATTCACTCAAAGAGAACACAAGAACCACAGCCATAGCTATGAAAAAGACAACCTTCTTTTTAATTTTAAGAAAGACGGCAAAAATACAATCGTATTAGAAACTCAATCTAATTTAGCAATTGCCGGCGCTGCTGATGGTTCAGAATACAATGCCTTCCCTTTAGGTGTTGAAACTCCAAGTCATGGAGTACGTACCATAATTAAAAACCCCGCTGTTATTGCCAGCCAGCCTGCAAAAAGTGCTATTCCTTCACCACAAGGCTGGCATGAATTTGATGGTAATATAGAATTAAGAACCTTTGGAAATAACGTACAAGCTTATGAAGACATACGCAATCTTAACAGACCGTTTGATGATGCCTCTTATGCTGCCATAAGCAGTGAAGGGACGCTAAAATTTGACTATCCTATAGATTTTTTAAAGGCCCCGGTAACCTATCAAAAAGCTGCAACTGTCAATTTATTCGTATGGAATAACTACATGCATGATATTTCATATGCCTATGGTTTTGATGAAACTAATGGAAATTTCCAGAATAAAGATTATGGCCGCTTTGATGAACTAACTGCAGAAGACCCATTTAAATCATGGAACGACGACGAAGTATTGGCTGAGGCTCAAGATGGACAGGGACTTAACAATGCAAATTTTGCCCCCTTCATTGATGGATTTACTGGTAAAATGCAGATGTATTTGTGGGGCGCGTCTCCGTTTGGAGAATTTCTTGATGTTATAGATCCTACTAATAATACTACCCTTCTAGGCACATATGACTCAACTCGTTTCCCGTTTATACCTATTCCTAGAGAAGGTGACCCTTCTCTTGACAGCGCATTAGTTCTTGTGGAAGATAATGGGCTTCCTTGGGTTTCAGCTAACTCTACTCCCCCAGGTGTACCAGCACCAAGTCCTGATACTAAGGATGGATGTACAGCTTATACAGCTGCAAGTGCGGCTGCAGTTAAAGGTAAAATTGCTGTTATCATCCGTGGTAATTGTCCATTTGTTGATAAAATTACAATAGCGCAGGACAATGGTGCTATAGGTGTTATAATCATTAACAATGTTCCAGAGGGCGGCCCTGTAAATGGCGGTGGAGTTCCTTACAAAGAGATTAAAATCCCTACAATAGGTTTGTCACTGGAAGACGGAGAAAAATTGTTAAAAGAAATGGAAACAGACTCTGTTTATGGTAGACTAATTGATAGAGGCCCAATTGATAAAATAATATTCAAAGACGGAGATTTAGATCAAGGGATTATTGCTCATGAATATGGACATGGAATATCTACTCGTTTAGTTGGAGGCCGCAACAGAATTGACTGTTTGCTATCTCAAAAGAATGCTACACAAATGGGAGAAGGTTGGTCTGATTTTTTTGGACTTATAACAACCCAAAAAAGTACAGATACCCCAAAGCAAAAAAGAGGAATAGGAACGTATGTGCAACATCAAGAAATAGATGGCGCAGGCATACGTCCTGCCCCTTATTCTACTGATATGGATAATATCAATGATTATACTTATGCTGATGTTGCTGACCCAACAATAAGCCAGCCTCATGGAATCGGTTTTGTTTGGGGGACCATGATATGGGATATGTACTGGGCTTTTATAGCTGAGTATGGTTTTGATTCAGACATCTACTATGGAACTGGAGGGAATAATAAGGCTATCCAATTAGTAATGGATGGTTTAAAATTGATCAACTGTGAGAATGTTGGTTTTGTAGAAGGTAGAGATGCAATTATAAAGGCCGATGCAGCACTATATAATGGGGTAAATGAATGTATGATTCGTGCAGTATTTGCAAGAAGAGGTGTTGGAATCGGTGCTTCCCAGGGAACGCCTAGCAGCAGAGAAGATCAAATTGAAAATTTTGAAGTTGATGGCCTTCCTAATCCTACTAGTGCTTCTAGTCTTTTATTTGTGAATTGTGCTTCTTTATCCGTTTTTGATAACACAAAAACTTTATTCAGTGTATATCCTAACCCGGCTAATTCTGAAGTGTTTATCATGACTAATAAAAATACAGGAAAAGCGGCCATATCTATATTTGACATCAACGGAAAACAAGTATTAAAGACAACAATGGACTTAGATTCCCAATCTACATTAGATACAGCTAAGCTACTTCAGGGTATTTATATCATTACAATAAAAATGGAAGATGGTACAAGCTATAGTCAGAAGTTGATTAAAGAGTAAAAGAAAGTCTTTAAAAAGTCTATCTTTATTACAGTGCCCCCAAATAGCGTCTAGCTTATTGGGGGCACTTCTCGTATTAAAAACTACTATCTTAAATAGTTTGAGCTAATTAAAATTATATAGTACTAAAGTAGCATCTCTCCCTTTCCCTTAATACTTTTACTTAAACTTATCATTAACGCCTCTCCAAGCCACTCTTTTATAATTTCATTTTCCACAGTAGGCTTTATGATCTTTGATCACTCATTATTAGCTATTTGAACTATCTTATTTATTAATTAAAATTCCAATTCAAAAAGATTAATTCGATAAAAGAAAGAATACTACTACTTTATCACTTTTTTGAATAATTATTATTTTAACGAAGCTAAATGTGTATTTTTCTTACATAAAAATATAATACACTAACTTTTACGCAATAAAATCCTCTTTAATTAAATTTACATTATAAACTATTAGTACTATTTTTTAAACTATCTACCAAATTTTTGTCAAATACCTTTTCAACTTTTAAATTCGGCATTATTTAAAAAATCTATTAATTATGAAAAAATATTACTCTACTATCTTAGTTTCTTTTTTTTTAATCCTGAGTACTGTCACTCAAGGTCAAGATAAGAAAGACATTATCAAAAGCTACCTACTTGTAAACGCTACAAGTTTGAATTTATCTGTTACAGATGCTAATCAATTTAGCGTATCAAGTTACGGTACACTTAAAAATCCGGAATATTTGATTGCTTATCTGCAACAAGAGGTTGGCGGAATTAAAGTTGACAATACGTCAGCCACTGTACTTTTAAAGAACAATCTGGTTACTAGCTTTAAGCATACGTTTGTAAAAAACATATCCGAAAGTATTAGTACCACAACTGCAAGTTTAACTGCAACTGAAGCTGCTAAACAAGCAATCAGTGAATTAGGACTAAACGGTTCTACTGGAGTAAGTGTAGTGAATTATGCCACTAAGCAAGATGTAGCACCTTCTGAATTAGGTACTAGCACTTTTGAAGCTCCCCTAACTTATTTCAAGAACAGTAGCAGTACCTATGTATTGGCTTATGAGATTATTGTAAAAGCTCCAAACTCTCATTGGTGGTCAACTAAAATTAATGCTACAGATGGAACACTCTTAAGTCAGTCTGATTTGATGATTAGTTGTAACTTTGATCTTCCTATTGAAACAGATGCGAAACCTACAAGTGCGAGAAGCCACAAGAACCACAGCCATAGCTACGGTACAGACAAGCTTTCTTTCAACTTTAAAAAGGACAGTAAAAAAGTTACTTTAATACAATCTACTTCAGCTCTCTCTGCTTCTGATGGGTCAAAATATAATGCTTTCCCGTTGCGTGTTGAAACTCCAAATCACGGGAGTCGTGCTATGATTCAAAACCCTGCTAACGTTGCTCCTCCAGAAGGAAGTGTTGTTCCTTCGCCAAACGGATGGCATGATTTTGCTGGGGAAAGAGACTTTAAAACGAAAGGGAATAATGTACAGTCTTATGAAGATGGCACCGATGTTAACGCACCAGCTAATGATGATTCTTATGCTGCGGCAAACGGTATTCCAGGAGCTTTAACTTTTGATTACCCTTTAGATTTAACCCAGGCGCCACTAGCATATCAAAAGGCCGCAATTGTAAATTTATTTGTATGGAATAATTACATGCATGATTTTTCTTATGCATATGGTTTTGATGAAAATAATGGAAATTTCCAGGAGGATAATTACGAACGCTTTGACGCAATAGACGGCGCAGGAATAAACGATTGGGATGGTGACGACGTCCAGGCTGAAGCCCAAGATGGTAGCGGACTTAACAACGCTAATTTTGGTACTTTGATTGATGGAGTTGAACCAACAATGCAGATGTTTTTATGGGGCGCCTCCCCTTTTGGAGAATTTTTTGACGTAATTGCCCCTAGTGCAACAGATCTTTTGGGATCATACGGCTCAGCTCGTTTTCCATTTGTGGCTATTCCTAGAGAAGGCGACCCTTCTGTTCAAGGCTTATTAGTACTTGTGGAAGATGACGGAACTCCTTATACAGGAGTTGATGATGGAGGAACAGCAGGGCCAAGCCCAGCAACGGACGACGGATGTACAACTTATACAGCAGCAAGCGCTGATGCAGTTACAGGAAAAATCGCTGTTATCATGCGAGGTACTTGTACATTTGTAAAAAAGATTACATTAGCACAGCAAAACGGCGCTATAGGTGTAATAATCATTAACAATGCTCCAGAAGCTGGTCCCGTAAATGGCGGTGGCGAGGAATATGAAGATATTACTAAGCCTGCAATATCTTTATCATTTGAAGATGGAAAGTTATTATTAGACAGAATGGCAAAAGGAGAAGATGTTTTTGGCCAACTAATTGACAGAGGTCCAGTTGAAAATTTAATCAACAGAGATGGAGATTTAGATCAAGGAATTATCGCGCACGAATACGGACACGGAATATCTACTCGTTTAGTAGGGGGTCGTAAGAATTTTGGATGTTTACTGAGCCAAGCATTTGAAGAGCAAATGGGAGAAGGTTGGTCTGACTTTTTTGGACTTGTAACGACTCATAGAATAGGAGACACTCAAGAACAAAAAAGAGGAATAGGAACATACGTGCAATTTCAGGATACTGATGGACCAGGTATACGTCCAGCTCCTTATTCTACTGATATGACAATAAATAACTATACCTATGCTGACATTGCTGACCCTACTATAAGCGTACCTCATGGTGTGGGATTTGTATGGGCAACTATGATTTGGGATATGTATTGGGCTTTTATTGGTGAGTTTGGTTATGACCCAGATATCTATTATGGAACTGGAGGTAACAACAAGGCTATCCAATTAGTAATGGATGGTTTAAAGTTAATTACCTGTGGAAATGTTGGTTTTGTAGAAGGTAGAGATGCCATTATACAGGCTGATGCAGTACTTTACGGTGGTGACAACGAATGTTTGATTCGGGCAGTATTTGCAAAAAGAGGTGTTGGAGCTTTTGCACTTCAAGGAACGTCTGAGCGTAGAGATGATCAAGTACCAGATACTACAGTTAATCCTATACTAGGACCTTGTGATGAAAACTTATCTCTTTTTGATAATACAAAAACTTTATTTAGTATCTACCCTAATCCGGCTAATTCTGAAGTGTTTATCATGACCAATAAAAATGCTGGAAATGCTGCAGTTTCTATATTTGATATCAATGGAAAACAAGTAGTGAATAAACAAATGGACTTCGCTACCCAATCTAGATTAGATACAGCTGAGCTGACTCAAGGTGTTTATATCATCACTATAAAAATGGAAGATGGTACTAGCTACAGTCAGAAGTTGATTAAAGAATAAAAAAAGCCTTTTAAAAGAGTATCTTTTTATTAGAATGCCCCCAAATAGCGTCGAGCCTTTTGGGGGCATTTCTCATTTAAAAATTGGCACTTCAATTAGTTTGAGGAAATCAGAATTATTTATAGATCGAAAGAGCGATTTCTTTAAGCCATTCTTCAGCCCTTGTTTTTGAAATCAGCCCCGATTGAACTGCCCGCTCTTCGTTTTAACTATATCATTTCTTTTAAAACTAACAGACCTTTAATCTGTGACGAATAATTTGTCCAAACCATTTTATTGACTCAATTGTTGGTTAAAAACTCCAAACGAATTCACTAAAAACAATGTTCATTTTACTGATTATTTTATAAGTTTAAATTGTTTTGCTATCGATATTATAAACGTGAAGAAGTTAATTTTTGTATTATAAATCATTTCTGTTTAAATTTGAATTGTAAGATATTAGTACTTATTTTTAAATTAAACCTCAAAGTTTAGTCTTATCATGACACTACTTTTATATTGTACTGCAATCGAAAAAACATATTAATTATGAAAAAGTATTACTCTATTTTTTTAGTGTCTTTCTTTTTAATTCTGAGTACCCTAAGTCAGGGCCAAGATAAAAAAGTCATTATCAAAAACTACCTACTTGCGAATTTTGCAAGTTTAAATTTATCTCCTACAGATGCAAGTCAGTTTACTGTAACAAGTTATGGTACTCTTAAAAATCCGGATTACTCTATTGCATACCTGCAACAAGAGGTCGGAGGCGTTAAAATCGCAAACACTTCTGCTACAGTGGTATTAAAAAACGATGTGGTTAGCAGTTTTAAGCATGCATTTATTAAAGACATTGCACAGATTGTCAGTGCTACAGCTCCAAGTTTAAGTCCAACTGAGGCTGCTAGACAAGCAATTAGTCAATTAGGACTGAGTAATTCTGAAGGAGTGACCGTCGAGAACTACACCAACAAAGAGGACGTGAAGCCCTCTGAACTGGATAACAGCAACTTTGTTGCTCCATTAACTTATTTTAAAAACACGAGCGGCACCTACGTATTAGCTTATGAGCTTATCGTAAAAACACTAGACTCTCATTGGTGGTATACACAAATAAATGCATCCGATGGAAAACTTTTGGGTCAGTCTGATTTGGTGATCTCTTGTAATTTTGATCTTCCTGTTGAAACCGATGCTATACCTTTGAGCAAGAGGAACCACAAAAACCACGCACATAGCTACGAAAAAAACAAGATTTTTATCAACTTTAAAAAAAGCGATAAAAACACTGTTGCATCAAAATCTAATTTGGCAGTTGCTGACGCTGCCGATGGATCAGAATATAATGCCTTTCCTATAGGTGTCGAAACTCCAAATCACGGAGTTAGAACTTTTATTGAAAATCCAGCTAGTGTATTCTCACAACCAGAAGGAAGCATTATTCCTTCACCAAAAGGATGGCATACCCTTGACACCATAACAGAAGCTAAAACATTTGGGAATAACGTTACTGCCTATGAAGACAAAACAGGAATAAATAACCCGCTACCTGGTTCTTTTGCTGAAGCTAGTGTTCCCGGAACACTAATTTTTGATTACCCTATAGATTATAACACGTATCCAACAGAGTATACAAAAGCCGCTACTGTTAATTTGTTTGTGTGGAACAACTACATGCATGATATTTTCTACAACTATGGTTTTGACGAGACTAACGGAAATTTCCAGACTGATGATTACGACCGCTTTGCCGGGCTTGATGACCCAATCCTCATTAACACATATAATAATGATGCCGTGCGAGCTGAAGCCCAAGACGGAAGTGGACTTAACAATGCTAATTTTGCTACCTCGAATGATGGAAGTGCACCTAGAATGCAGATGTTTTTGTGGGGCGCCTCTCCTTTTGGAGAGTTTTTAGATGTTATAGAGCCAAGTAATCCTGAGCTTGTGGGATCTTACTACTCTGCACGATTCCCATTTGTAGCTATTCCTAGAGAAGAAGACGAGCCTGCTGTTGCAGCCTTATTGGTACTTGTAGAAGATGATGCTACTCCTTATACTGGAGTTAATTCTGGAGAGCCTCAAGGAGCTGGAGAAAGTCTTGCTACTGATGACGGATGTACAAACTACACCGCAGCAAGTGCTGAAGCAGTTAAGGGTAATATTGCTGTTATTATGCGTGGTGCTTGCCCCTTTGTTGAAAAAATCACATTAGCACAGAAATATGGTGCGATAGGTGTAATAATAATTAATAATGTTGCGGATGCAGGCCCAGTAAATGGAGGAGGTGAGGAATATGTAAAAATTAAGACCCCCGCAATATCCGTATCACTGGAAGTTGGACAGAAATTATTAGATGAGATGGCAACTAAAGACGTTTTTGGCAGACTGATTGATAGAGGTCTAAAACAAAACTTAATCAACCGAGATGGTGATTTAGATCAAGGAATTATTGCCCATGAATATGGACATGGAATATCTACTCGCATGGTGGGAGGCCGAGTTCGATTTGACTGTTTACTATCTCTGGTCCGTGAAGAGCAAATGGGAGAAGGATGGTCTGACTTTTTTGGACTTATAACGACCGCAAAAACAACGGATACTGCAGCACAACCAAGAGGAATAGGAACTTATGTACAATTTCAGGGCATCGACGGACCTGGTATACGTCCTGCTCCTTATTCTACTGACATGGACGTCAATGGTTATACTTACGGTGATATCGATGACGACGAGTTAAGCGCACCTCACGGTGTTGGTTTTGTATGGTGCACCATCCTTTGGGATATGTACTGGGCCTTTATTGCTCAGGACGGTTATGACCCAGACATCAATCATGGAACTGGAGGAAATAATATAGCGACCCAATTAGTAATGGATGGTTTGAAACTAATGAATTGCGATAATGTTGGCTTTGTAGAGGGTAGAGATGCAATTATCGAGGCCGATGCTATCCTCAATGATGGTGCAAATGAATGTTTGATTCGTGCAGTATTTGCACGAAGAGGCGTTGGCGCTTTTGCTATACAAGGAACTGGTGTTGCTAGGGCTGACCAAGTGCCAGATGACACAGTTAATCCTATAGGCGGTCCTTGTGAAAATTTATCCATTTTTGATAATACAAAAACTTTATTCAGCATCTATCCTAACCCGGTTAGTTCTGAAGTATATATTCAAACAAATAGAAGTGCAGAAAATGCTGCTATCTCAATATTTGATATCAATGGAAAAAAACTAATTGAAACAAAAATGGACTTAGGGTCCCAATCTAGATTAGATACGGGCAATCTTACTCAAGGTATTTATGTGATCACTATAAAATTAGAAGACGGTACTAGCTACAGTCAGAAGTTGATTAAAGAATAAAACTTTAGTAGTCTTTTACAAGAGACTGCCTTTATAAGAATGCCCCCAAATAGCGCCAAGCTTTTTGGGGGCATTTCTCATTAAGTAAGACTCTGTTAGCTATGCCTAACCCATTTATATGTTAGGGGCACTGCCTTTAGATTAACCGTGGTGATTTTGTTCAAAGTTATTCTTCAATTCTGCTTGTCTTTAGTAATTCCTTACAAACCGTTGGCCTTTTTGTCTTTAGAGAGTAAATAAAGGTTATACGCGAATTCATATCTACTAATAGATACCAAATCAATAAGATTAAAAGCATCTCATTTATAGCGATATGACTTTCAGTTTTCATTACAACGTACATTTTTTTTCTGACAAAGGGACACTAATCCAACTAACAGAAAGTATGAGGATGATTAAACAACAATTACCTCACTTAGTTACTCTTATTCTAAAGAGCTTATTTAGAGTAAACGTTACATTTTTTAGCTAAAAAAGAAAAATCTCTTTGGGTCAAAAAATAATAAGAAAAGACAAAAACTAACATCCCTAAAAAACTACCTCCAATAATATCTAGCGCAAAGTGTTTCGACAAATAAATTCGGCTAATACTTTCTAAAATAGCCAATACAGCAAACAAAACTTGAAGCATTCTGTTTCTATATAAAATACTTAATAAGGCAAAAAAAATAAACCCGTTCAAACTATGACCGGAAGGAAATGTATAAGGAATTTGACTGTTTACACCTTCAACAAGATGCAAAGGAATTTTCCGAAAAGAAAAGAAGTATGTTGGTCGATGAACGTGAATAAAAAAAGCTTTTTTTATAATAATACTAAATAAAGAGCCTACTGCAAAAGGCAAAACTAATAATGCCATTTCAAACCAAGTTCGCTTTAAATAAATGTAAATTACAAGAAACAACAACGTTCCATCAACGGCGATATCTGTATAGTACTTAAAGAATAAATCACTCCAAGAAAAATAAAATTGATTGAAATACAAATGCAACTCAACCTTTCCAAAATAAGCCAATAAGGTCATAATTGAAAACAAAAAAAAACTATATATTCCCAAAAAAAACGGAATCTCTCTAATCAGATCTCTATTTTGATTCATTATGTATTTTTGTTTTTATGAGCAAATATATGTCTTTTGTATTTTTCGAATCTAATTTTCCTATTAAATTTAAATTCTTTGAAAAAAAATAGTAATACTTGTAACTTTATAGCAACTCCGAACGTATAACTACTTGTACACTTAAAACTTGAGGAGACAAACAAATGAGACAACTTAAAATTACCAAGCAGGTTACTAATCGTGAAACTGCTTCATTAGACAAATATTTACAAGAAATTGGAAAAGTTGACCTTATTACCGCTGACGAAGAGGTAGAATTAGCACAAAAAATTAAAGCCGGGGATCAAAAAGCCCTAGAGAAACTGACAAAAGCGAATTTACGTTTTGTTGTTTCGGTAGCAAAACAATACCAAAATCAAGGACTTACGCTTCCTGATTTAATTAACGAAGGGAATTTAGGATTAATCAAAGCGGCTCAACGTTTTGATGAAACTCGTGGATTTAAATTCATATCCTACGCTGTATGGTGGATTCGTCAATCGATACTTCAAGCATTAGCAGAACAATCTCGTATCGTTCGTTTGCCTTTGAACAAAATTGGTTCTATCAATAAGATCAACAAAATGTATGCTTTGTTAGAGCAATCTAACGAGCGCCCACCATCTGCTGAAGAAATTGCAAAAGAGCTTGATATGACAGTCAATGACGTAAAAGAGAGCATGAAAAACTCTGGTCGTCACTTATCCATGGATGCGCCTCTTGTAGAAGGAGAAGATTCTAACCTTTACGATGTATTGCGTTCTGGTGAATCTCCAAATCCAGATAGAGAATTAATTCACGAATCATTGCGTACTGAAATCGAACGTTCTCTAGAAACATTGACTCCTCGTGAGGCTGATGTAGTACGTTTGTACTTCGGTCTTGGTGATCAACACCCAATGACTTTAGAAGAAATCGGCGAAACTTTTGACCTGACACGTGAACGTGTTCGTCAAATCAAGGAAAAAGCCATCCGCAGATTGAAACACACTTCAAGAAGTAAAATACTAAAAACCTATTTAGGTTAATTTACAATATCCCAAAATTAAAATTTTTAAATTTTAAATCTTTTAATTCATAATAAACAACAGTTTGATTGACTGTTCGTTTTTTGATTGATGATTGAAACTCCGGCTGATTACCGGAGTTTTACTTTTTTAAGTAAAAGCCTCGGTCTGTTCGAGCTAAGCTTTCGGGTTTCCGGAGTTTTACTTTTTAAGCCCCCTAACCCCCAAAGGGAGACCTAAAAAACACTTCTCTTTTTTTTATTATTGAAATTGACTTTTGATATGCAGTTGATTTAGGAATATCCCTCCGCAAAAACTTCGGGGCGGGCTTTGCGCTGCAATCTTTTACTTTTTAAAGAAAAAACTAAAAGGATTTTTACTGCAATCCCTTACGCAATCCCACGAAGATCTCCACAGTTGTCCCTTCTTTAAAAAATCTTTCCTGTTTGCTTTAAATAACCTAATTTTGCAAAAATAACAACTCTGTAAAGACACACTGCGGTGTGTCTCAACACAACAACTACACAATGAAAAATACAATTATTGCCCCTTCTGTACTCGCCGCCGATTTTGGAAACCTACAACGCGATATCGAAATGATAAACGCAAGTGAAGCCGACTGGTTCCACATTGACATCATGGATGGTGTTTTTGTACCAAACATCTCTTATGGAATGCCCGTTTTGGCGGCGATTAACAAACATGCTAAAAAAACAATCGATGTCCATTTGATGATTGTCGACCCAGACCGTTACATCAAAACCTTTGCTGATCTAGGAGCCAATATACTAAGCGTACATTATGAAGCCTGCACGCACCTTCACAGGACGCTGCAGGCCATAAAAGCCGAAGGAATGAAAGCTGGAGTGGCAATTAACCCACATACAAATATTGACTTGTTAGAAGATACCATTAACGATATTGACTTGGTTTGCATCATGAGCGTAAATCCAGGATTCGGAGGGCAATCTTTCATCGAAAATACTTATGTTAAAGTGAAAAAATTAAAAGATTTAATCGCTAGAAAAGGAGCATCTACGATTATAGAAGTGGACGGTGGCGTAACTAACAAAAACGCAATGCAGCTAGTGAAAGCTGGTGCTGATGTCCTCGTAGCAGGAAGCTATGTGTTTAAAGCTGCTGACCCAATCGCAACTATTGCCGATTTGAAAAAATTGACGACTATATAAAATAAGAAATCCCGCCCTTGATTTATTTATGGGCGGGTACTATCATTCTGCTACATCACACTGCCGCAATAAATATTTAATCAAATCTGTAGTGGTTATAATTCCTAGTATTTCTCGCCTTCACAAACCGACAAAACATGAAATCTGTATTTCAATAAAATCTCGGCCGCAACCCTTATCGTGCTAGATGGAGAAATAATTATTATTTCTTTTGCCAATACCTGTCGTACGGTAAACATATTGAACACAATGGACTCCACTTTATCTTCTTCTTCGGAGTCGGGGCATAAGAAACTCTCAACAAATCCATATAAGTCATCATACCTCGTATTTTGCTAACGTCAACAACTGTAACGCGTCTAATTTTATACTTTTTAAATAACTCTTCCGCCTTTGTCAATTCAACAGAAAGATTTAATCTAGTTATGCTCTTAGTCATACTATCGGATACTGGTACATTTTTTTTCATCACGATTTAATTATAAGGTTCTACTTGAAATTACCATAAAAAAAATAGTGTAAATCCATTATTTTCTAAAAAACCAAGGATAAAGAAACTTAAAAATAAAAAAACGCGTCAATTTCGGGGTGTTATTTAAATTACTCTACGAGTTTCAAAAAACTACAAGAGTTTCAAAATCTCCACAAAATTAAGAAACAAACTCAATTTAAAAATAGGACATCAAACAATAACAGACATTGGACTTTATTAGGTCGTGAAAGTGGGCGACATAGTAGAAACTTATTGCATATCACAAATGAAAACGTTAGATTTTGGGGGTAAAATAAATAAAAGTGTAACCATTGGCCTAGTTGGCCTAAATGTTTTTGACACAGCAGCAGTAAACTATCGCCAAAAATATCGCATCAAAAATCAAATAATTATGTATGAATCTTTTAGAAACTTGCTAGAACTATCGCTATTTTCAAAGGAACAAAACTAAATACTATAACCAACCGAAAAGAAGCGGAGTACTAAACAAAATAGAAATTGTTTGCGTCACAAATCTTCAGAGCTTCGTATATCCAAATATTATAAAAAGATACCAACCGTTGTACTAATTGGGCTTACGAAACACAGTAAAGAGTCATAATTTTTAACCTACATAAAAAACGAGTAGACAAAGACGCGAACGCAGATTTATTTATGACATTTTTTGTAAACCTCAATAAACATAAAAAAAAGCCTGAAATAAAAGTAATTAAAAATTACTGCAAATTTATTTTAGGATTACCCTACTTAACTCGAAATCAAACTTTCGCATTAAGTAGTTGTGAAACAAAAATATCTTTTGTAAAATCTATATTTCATTTACTAATTCAAAATATAAGAAACTAAAGATACTTGGCAACCCCCAAAAGACAATTTAATATGAAAAATAATTTATAACAACTTGCCGGGTAAAAATTTTTTAAAACTTCAACAATGCTATTTGTCTCGTAGTTCAACAGAACCTGAAATTGATAAAAGATATATATTAAAACATATTAAATGAATAATTATTTATTTTATGAATTTGCTAAAGGCATCTATTAATTAACGAAATCCTAAAATTATACATTGATTAATAGCAGTTGCTGACTAGTCTACCCCATTTAAAGTACCGAAATAATCATCCGCCAAAAATAGTACGAAAAGAAACACGGAAGCCAAACTTTAATGTTTAATTAACATTCATAATGATAATTATTTTAATAATTGCAATTATAAATGAATAAAATACAATGAATCATGAAAAAAACAAATAGTGCTGTAATACCGATAATATGCATGACGATAGCAAAGAATTTCTTGACGAAATATTTACCATTAATAGTTGAGAAATAAAAAACGTTTATTTTTTTACTTGCTCGATACGAAATTTTAATTATTCAAATCTTGTTAAATATTTAGGTAAATATGGCGACTAGTCGCAAAACAGTTTTATTAAAATCGAAATTTATTTGCTCCAAATTACTTTATAATTCGTTCAAAGTGCTGGGCATGTTTACTAGCAAAGTAATAAAAAGAAGCTCAAAATAGGGATACTACTTCCTATAACTTAGATTGATTATTTAAAATATGTTTATAATTTACTTTAGATATAAAACAGATGTACAAATAGAAATATTTTAAAAGTTACGATAACTATAGAAAAATAATAATGTTTTTAAACAAAAAAACTTGATGAAAAGGAAATAATTAGGTTGAATCAATCCCACAATAAAATAAATGCCTTAATCGAAAACGTAAAAAAATTTGGCAATGATCGTTTTGAATTATTTTAACATACCTATAAAATATATTAAAGCTTACACACAAAAGAACATCAATGAAATTTAATATTTTGGTATTGAAAAATGTACAATAATAAAACTCAGCTCATACATCAACCACCAACAGAATTTTTTACTTAGTATAATTTAGAATTTTTAGAAACTTCAAAGCAATTAAAAAGTACGGAAGTATAAAAACTAATCTAAAACAAAAATATTTTTCGATCGCATTAGACTGCTTTAGAATTCATAACTATTAACGTATAGTAAAAAGTCGATACTATTCTGAGGTATAACGAACGTTGCACGTTCTACAGTAGTACTTAATTCCTTTTAACTGATTAATACTGAAAAGACAGGCATTTTTGAAATGGCTGGACAAGTTCTAAAAGCAAAAAAACGTAAACTATTATAAATAAATAGTTTACGTCTTGCCAAGTGGCCGCGACAGGGTTCGAACCTGCAACCCTCAGAGTCGAAATCTGATATTCTATCCAGTTGAACTACGCAGCCATTTTATTTTAGATTGTTAATTAACGAATTTACATCGTAGATTTAAAACATTAATCAACTACCTAATATTTTTTAGGTTAATAATTTTTTTACAATTGTAGAAATCATTTTTCCTTCGGCAGTACCGCCTAATTGCGCAGATGCCAACCCCATAACCTTACCCATTGATGCAATACCAGCTGCTCCTGTATCTCCAATAATCTTTGCAATTACAGTTTCAACCTCTGCCTCACTTAATTGAGCTGGCAAGAATTTTTCAATTACTGCTATTTGTGCCAATTCTGGTTCAGCCAAATCTAAACGGTTTTGTTCCGTGAAAATTCTAGCGCTTTCCTTACGGGTTTTCACTAATCGCTGCAACAATTTCACCTCGTCGTCTTTAGTTATTTCTTCTTTTGATCCTGATGCCGTTTGAGCTAAAAGGATTTCCGCTTTGATCGCTCTTAAAGCCTCTAATGCCACTGTGTCTTTGGCTCTCATGGCTGTTTTTAAATCATCCATGATTTTTACTGCTAAACTCATATTCTTGCTAATTAATTTGTAACCTCTTAATTGATTGTTGGAATGCATATTCGCTAAAAGCCTGTAATGAAAGCTCGAATGAGCACAAATTGCACATCCCATCCCTTACGATCGCGAAGATAAAAAAAATAACCCGAAAATTAAATTCAATTTTCGGGTTATCTTTATTTAGTTCGCTTTAATTAATCTACGTTGTCATGCAAAAAAGAATTGTTAGAACGCAACTGTAAATCATTGTTGCTATCTGTCCCAACAGAAATTCTCGAATTGGTGTTATTTGACTGTATATTTGATATCTCTATACCTAATCTTTTATAAGCTGGTTCTTTTTCGTACTCATCAATTTTAGAGACATTATTATGAAACTTATAATTGAATTCTTTCAATTTTTTTCTTCTTTCATCAGCTCTAAGTCTCAACGTTTCCTCGATTGTCATTTCCATTGGAGAAATTTCTTCGAGTTTTGAAGCTGCGTTTGTAGATGTCTCTACTTGTTTCATCGTAATATTCATTTCAGCAGGTATAACTTCTTCCACTATTTTTACAGCTGGTTTACAAGCTACAAATTCGACGTCAGCTTCCATATATTCCTCAAGAGAATATTTAATGATTCCATTTTCTGATAACTCCGTTACAGGAACAAATTCAACAGGTTCATTTACTTTAATGTCTCGTGTTTCGTTCGTTAATTCCAATAATACTTTTTCGTGATCAATTTTCGTAACTGGTTCTGCTTTTAAAAGCGGTAGATCAAAAGAAAAAGCAGTTTGCTCTTCCCTTTCAATTGTTTTTGGCTGATGAACTTCTTTAGCTTCAGCAGCTTTTGGAGCAGTAAAAGTAAAATCAACATGCTTTATGGGAGAAACAACTTCGAAAGTAACATCTAAGTTTTTAATAAACTCGGACATAACCAATAAGTCCTCATTTCCTGGGACAGGAATGACTGCTTCTGGCGCAATTTTGTCTTCCAATAATTCAAACACGATTCTTTCATCAGAATTCGATTTTGAAGACTCATTATTCAAGTCGAATGCAGGAACTGCATCTTTCGATAGGTTATGAACACTTCTTTGTTCGTCTTCTAATGTATGAATTATTTTTTTAGGCTCAGTATTTACGATTCCGTTCTGTTGTTCGATATCAAATCCAGTTGCAATTATAGTTACAGCAATGGAATCTCCCAAAGTTTCATCTTCACCAACACCCATAATAATATTGGCATTGTGTCCCGCTTCAGTTTGAATATGATCATTGATCTCCCCTATTTCATCTAAAGTGATTTCATTAGAACCCGAAACGATGAGCAACAATACGTTTTTGGCACCTGTGATTTTATTATCATTTAATAAAGGAGAATCTAATGCAGAAATAATCGCTTCCTTTGCTCTGTTTTCACCTTCAGCAACGGCAGAACCCATAATAGCTGTTCCGCTATTGGACAAAACGGTCTTAGCATCCCTTAAATCTATATTTTGAGTATAGTGATGCGTGATTACTTCGGCAATACCTCTTGAGGCAGTTGCCAAAACTTCATCCGCTTTTGAAAATCCGGCCTTGAAACCCAAATTTCCATATACTTCCCTTAATTTATTATTGTTGATAACGATTAAGGAATCTACCTGTTTACGTAATTTTTCGATACCTATTTTAGCTTGCTCTTGACGAACTTTACCTTCAAATAAGAATGGAAGTGTTACAATACCTACAGTAAGAATTTCCCTTTCTTTTGCCAATTGAGCAATTACTGGTGCAGCACCCGTTCCGGTACCACCACCCATTCCTGCTGTTATGAAAACCATTTTAGTATTGCGATCCAACATTTTTTCAATCTCGGCAATGCTCTCGATAGCTGATTGTTGTCCTACATCAGGATTAGCACCAGCTCCGAGTCCTTCAGTCAGATTTACCCCTAACTGAATTTTATTGGGTACGGAACTACTTTGTAAAGCCTGAGAATCAGTATTACAGACAATAAAATCTACACCTTTAATTCCTTGCTTAAACATGTGATTTATAGCGTTGCTACCGCCTCCCCCTACACCAATTACTTTGATTACATTTGATTGGTTTTTTGGTAAATCAAATGAAATACTTCCAAATTCTGAGTTGCTCATCATTTTATTTGGTTTTTGATATTAATTATTAATTGTTGTATTCTTTGTTTTGGGCAATGCCCTACTCTGCGTTATCTAAAAAATCTTTAATCTTGTCTACATAGCGATCAAAAAATGATCTTTTTATTTTATCTCCTGTAGACTCTTCCTTTTTAGTATTATTGCGAGACCCTACCTCTTCAGCTTCTTCTTGTCTTCTCTCTTGATATTCATCTGCTGGGGGTTGGTGAGACGCTACTTTTGGCGAAGGAATCTCATCCTTTCTAACAGCACTTTGTGTTTTATTATCTATACTATTCATCACTAAACCTACTGCTGTGGCGTATAATGGACTTGAAAATTCTTCCTCTGAATCACCTGCCAAATGCTCGTTTGGATATCCAATTCTTGTATCCATTCCAGTTATATACTCAACTAACTGCTTAATATGTTTTAACTGAGCACCACCACCAGTAAGTACGATCCCCGCGATTAATTTTTTACGAGGATCTTCATGCCCGTATGCCTTTATTTCCGTAAAAACCTGCTCAACAATTTCGACTACACGTGCATGAATTATTTTTGACAAGTTTTTCAAAGAAATCTCCTTTGGTTCTCTTCCTCTTAAACCAGGAATAGAAACAATCTCATTATCTCTATTTTCGCCTGGCCATGCAGACCCGAATTTAATTTTCAATAATTCGGCTTGTTTCTCAATAATAGAACAGCCTTCTTTTATATCATCAGAAATTACATTCCCTCCAAAAGGTATTACCGCCGTATGCCGTATAATCCCGTCTTTAAAAATGGCTAAATCTGTTGTTCCTCCCCCTATATCTATTAAAGCAACACCAGCTTCTTTTTCTTCTTGACTCAAAACCGCATCCGATGACGCCAATGGCTCTAATGTCAAACCAGACAATTCAATTCCTGAACTTTGAATACAACGACCTACATTACGTATGGATGAAGCTTGCCCTACCACGACGTGAAAGCTAGACTCCAGTCTTCCACCATACATACCAATAGGCTCTTTAATTTCAGATTGTCCGTCAATTTTAAATTCTTGTGGCAAAACATGAATAATTTCTTCTCCAGGCAACATAGCTAATTTATTGACTTGATCAATCAGTAACTGTATGTCATCTCCTCCTATTACCTCTTGAGGATTACTTCTACTTATATAATCCGTATGCTGAATACTGCGTATGTGTTGACCAGCTATACCTACAACTACATCTTTTATTTTATAACCTGAGTTATTTTCAGCTTCCTGTATCGCTTGTTGTATTGACTGTATCGTTTGAGTAATATTATTTACTACCCCTCTAGCCACGCCTAAACTTTTGGATTTACCTACTCCTAAAATTTCCAGCTTACCATACTCGTTTTTTTTGCCAATCATGGCAACAATTTTAGTTGTCCCAATATCTAGACCTACTGCAATATTCTCTTTTTCCATTATCTATTTATTTAGTACACACTACTTGTTTTGTAAATCTGAGGTCAATTTTTTTATATTTATATAACGAGCTATCTAAAACAGCTTTTTGAAAAAACGCCTTATAATCTTTGAATTTTCGCTCCGCATTAATTACACTACCAAAATTAATTTGATAATCAAAATTCCTGTTGAGCATTTTTAAGTCTCCATTTGGCATAATCTGAATAGCAATGATGTTTTTTCTCAAAAAATCATCGTCATAAATTATCCGGAATAATTGGGCTAATTCCTCGTTATTTTTTTTATTTATCAATCCAGAAACAAGCGGAACTCTAGCCGTAAAATTATCTGACAACGGCATTCTACCCCCTTCATAATCAACATAAAAAGAACTGTTTCCGCTGAAAAACCTAGCTATAGGTGTTTTTTGTTGTACCATTGCTTTTAGAACACCATCAATGCTTACAAACACTTCCGATTTCTCAATCAGATCATTTGCATTTAATGTTCTTTCCAACTTATTCAAATCTAATTTATCTTTTTGAATACCTGATGCATTCTCCTTATTTTCTATTAACAATTTGTTAACCGTTTCGCGCTTTATAAAAAGTGCGTTATCCCCTATAAAAACAACTACTGCCTCAGTAATTTTTCTGTTTTCATTTCGTTTGAAAGTAAACGAAAACAGGAATATTACTAATCCCAGCATAAGCGCTAATCTGATATTTATCCAGTTAAATATTTTCATTTAATGCTTCTTTAATTGATACTACCAACTCTCCAATATCACCTGCTCCAATTGTTACTATCACTTGAGCTGTACTTTTCGAAATAGTCTTTATTAAGTCCCCTTTTGCAACAATTTGTTTATGCCTATTATCAATTTTATTTAATAGCCATTCTGATGTTACACCTGTTATTGGCAACTCACGAGCCGGATAAATATCCATTAAAATAACTTCGTTAAAGCGCGATAGACTTTTTGCGAATTCAGCTGCAAAATCTCTAGTCCTGCTAAACAAGTGCGGCTGAAAAACTGCCAAAACATTTTTATTAGGGTACAATTCACTTACTGCTTGATAGACTGCATCAATCTCTGTTGGATGATGCGCATAGTCGTCAATATAAATCAAATTCTCTTTTTTTATTTGATATGAAAATCTTCTTTTAACTCCTTTAAATGAGGCTAAGGCTAGTGCAATGACCTCGGTTGGGGTTCCGAATATTTGAGCCATTCCAATAGCCATTAAAGCATTCATTAAATTATGTTTGCCCGGTAATCCAAAACGGAAATCGACTAGGACTCCTTTTGGTGTTTTTATATCGAATAAATAACTTCCATTTTCAATTCGAACATTAAAAGCACTGTAAACTGCATCTTCGTCTATAGCCACGGTAACACCTGCCAACGGAAGGTCTTTGGTAATAAATAATTGACTCTTATCTTCTACTTTGTCCGCAAATTCTACAAATGATGCTTCGATTGCACCAGTCGTCCCATAAATATCCAAATGATCAGCATCCATCGAGGTAATACAGGCAATATTTGGGTGCAAATGCAAAAAGGAACGATCAAATTCATCCGCTTCGACAACTGTTACTGTTTTCCCGTCCCCAATCAAATTTGAATTATAATTCTCTACAATTCCGCCTATAAATGCAGTAACATCAGCTCCACTCTCATATAAAATATGTCCCAAAATACTTGAAGTTGTGGTCTTTCCATGTGTTCCTGCAACTGCAAAACAAAAAGTGTCTTTTGTTATTATCCCTAAAACCTCTGCCCTTTTTTTTACATGGAAACCACGTTCTACGAAATAATTCCATTCAGAATGCCCATTGGGAACTGCTGGCGTTATAATAACTAGTGTATTTTCAATATAATAGTCTTTTGAAATTAAATCAATATTGTCTTCAAAATGAATCGCAATCCCACTATCTATTAACTCCTTTGTCAAAGTCGTAGGAGTTTTATCATAACCTGAAACTCGTTTTCCGATATTTTTAAAATACCGCGCCAAAGCACTCATACCGATGCCACCGATTCCGATGAAATAGACGTTCTGTATTTGGTTTAAGTTCATTTTTTTTATTTTTTTATTTGATCTACTAGAGTCAAATGACTTTTACTTCTTTATCAATTTTACAATTTCATCGGCGATTATTTTTGTCGCCTCTGGCATTGCCAATTCTTTAATATTCTCGCTCAGTTGATTTTGTTGCCCTTTATCTTTTAATAAAGCTTCAAAAACAAGACTAAATTCTGCATCCAGCCGAGATTCCTTCATAAGAAGACCTCCTTTTTTGTCTACTATCGATTTTGCATTCTTTGTTTGATGATCCTCCGCTACATTTGGCGAAGGGATAAAAATCACTGGCTTCCCTACAATACATAATTCAGAAACAGAAGAAGCACCCGCACGAGAAATAACAATGTCAGAAGCTGCATAAACTAAATCCATTCTCTCTATAAAAGCGCAAACTTGTACATTATTAGCATTGTGTTTTTGATAATCTTCGAAATATAACTTCCCGCATTGCCAAATAATCTGAACATTTTGTGAAACAATTTTCTCTAGCTCCTTTTCAATTAATTGATTCATTCTTCTTGCCCCAAGACTTCCACCCAAAACCAGTAAGGTCTTTCTACTCTCATCTAAATTGAAATACTGAAGTGCTTCTGCTCTTTTACTTTCGATACCAAGTAAATCTTGGCGTACTGGATTTCCAGTCAAAACCATTTTTTCTTTTGGGAAAAACCGTTCCAAATTCTCATAAGCGACAAATATCACGTCAGCTTTTTTACTTAGTAGCTTATTAGTAATTCCAGGAAATGAATTTTGTTCTTGAATCACTGTAGGAATACCCATCAGACTTGCCATTTTTAATAGTGGCCCACTTGCAAAACCACCAGTTCCAATTACAACATCTGGTTTAAAACGTTTTAAAATTTTTTTTGATTCCCATAAGCTATCAATTAACTTTAAGGGAAATATCAGATTTGCTAAGCTAATTTTTCGTTGCAAGCCAGCAATCCACAGTCCCTTTATCCTGTAACCCGCCTGCGGTACTTTTTGCATTTCCATCTTGTCCCTAGCACCCACAAAAAGAAATTCAGCATCCGGAAAACGTAACTTTAATTCATTAGCAATAGCAATTGCTGGGTAAATGTGCCCGCCTGTTCCGCCACCGCTTAGCATGAATTTATATCGTTTCATCTGAAATAAAAGTTATTAGGTTTTTGAAAAAACAGTTAATTTTCTAAAAACATTATTTATTTAAAACCGCATTCATAGGATTTTTTGCTTTATCCTCAATAGAATAATTCTCAAGATCTACTTCTTCAGATGCCAATTCAGCATCAATCAGTTTCTTTAGTGCCTCTTCCCTTTTGGCAGCATCTTTCTGTTCCTCTGCTATTTCTTCGTCTTTTTTAGTAACGCTAATGATAATTCCAAGGGCAAAACAAGTCATCCAGATAGAACTTCCACCGCTGCTTATCAAAGGCAAGGTCTGTCCAGTGACAGGCAATAATTCCACTGCAACTGCCATATTAATCATGGCTTGAAATATCATTGGAAACCCTAATCCTATTACCACTAATTTTCCAAATATGGTATTGGCTTTATGTGAGGCAACAACAAATCGGAATAATAACAATAAATATAAAATAAGAACACCAAAGCCACCTATAAGTCCATATTCTTCAACAATAATAGCATATATGAAATCAGACGAAGACTGTGGCAAAAAATTCTTCTGGACACTTTTCCCTGGACCCAATCCGTATATTTTTCCTGAAGCAATAGCGATTTTCGCCTTCTCAATTTGATAGTCATCTTCATCTGGCTTATCAGTACTGAAATTCACAATCCTACTTTCCCAAGTTTGCACTCTACTAAAAGTTTTAGCATCTGGGAATGCCTTACTTAGAAGAACAAAGAAGGTGAGAAATAAAATTCCTGAGCCAATAATCATTCCTATATACTTAAGTGGATATTTCCCGATAAAAACTAACATAAGTATCATCGAAAAAATTAATGCTGTTGTAGAAAAATTTGCGGGTAAAATGAGAATTAATGTAAAAAAAACTGGCAACCACAGCTCCCATAATGAGACTTTAAAAGTAATAGGGGTTTCCCTAGATTTTGACAAATAGCGAGCGACAAATATAAATAACACCACAGATGCTAACGTTGATGTTTGAAACGATATTCCAATAAAAGGTACTTGAATCCACCGGCTAGCGTTTGCGCCCGCTATAACCGTACCTTTAATTAACGTGTACATCAACAAAATCCAAACCACAGGCAAAGCCACTTTGGAAATAGCCCTGAAATAATGGTAAGGCACTCTGTGCACCGCATAAATAATAACAAACCCAATACAAATATGTGCAAAATGCTTTACTAAATAACCTAATGTATTTCCCGTTCCATGACCTAAATAAGCTAAATTACTACTGGCGCTAAAAACAGGCATAAAGGAAAACAAAGCCAATAGAGCCACGAATGACCATATACCTTTATCTCCTTTTAACTTGCTTATCAGTTGTTTCATTTTTATCATTTAAGTTATAAAACTATTATTAGTTATACTTATAGATTATGCACTGCTAGTTTGAATTGATTTCCTCTATCCTCATAGTTTTCAAACAAATCAAAACTGGCACAAGCTGGAGACAACAGTACGTTATCCCCTTTTTCCGTTAATCTCTGAGCCATTCTCACCGCATCATTCATATTCGAAACCTCAACCATGATATCAACAACGTTTCCAAAAGCATCAATTATTTTTTTGTTGTCCACTCCAAGACACACAATTGCCTTTACTTTTTCACGTACTAAAGACATTAATTCGTTGTAATCATTTCCTTTATCAACACCACCCACAATCCATACTGTCGGTCTATTCATGCTGTCTAGCGCAAAAAACGTAGCATTGACATTCGTAGCTTTTGAATCATTTATATATTGAACATTTTGAATTTTTAATACTTTTTCAAGACGATGTTCTACCCCTTGAAAATTAGCTAAACTTTCACGAATCGTTGCTTTTCTTATTTGCATCAATTTCGCCACAGAAGTTGCTGCCATAGCATTTTTCATATTATGTTTCCCCTCTAAGGCAATAGATTCTGTTTCCATTTTCAACTCATCCTGATTGATAATTACTTCCATTTTATTGTTTTGTATAAATGCTCCTTCGCTGAATGTTTTTGTCAATGAAAAAGGGATTAATTTAGCTTTCGTTTTATTTATTTTTAACCATTCCGCAATGGCATCATCATCGGCATCATATATGAGGTAATCATCCTCCGTTTGATTCATCGTTATCCTCAATTTTGAATCAATATAATTTTCATATTTATAATCATATCGATCTAAATGATCAGGACTGATATTAGTAATAATAGCAATATGTGGTTTGTAATTCACAATTCCATCGAGCTGAAAACTACTTAACTCAAGTACATAAGAATCAAACGTATCATCGACCACTTGCCAAGCAAAACTTTTTCCTATATTTCCTCCCAATCCTACATTTAATCCAGCCGACTTTAGTAAATGATAGGTTAACATTGTCGTGGTAGTCTTTCCATTACTTCCTGTTATCCCAATCGTGATAGCCTTAGTAAAAGGAGCCGCGAATTCTATTTCAGAAATAACGGGAATACCTTTTTCTATCAGTCTTTTTACAATTGGGACTTTTTCAGGAATTCCGGGACTTTTCATCACTACATCAGCATTTAAAATTAAATCCTCCGTATGTTTTTCCTCTTCCCAATCTATATTATTACTTAGAAGAACTTCTTTGTAATTTTCTTTTATTTTTCCGAAATCAGACACAAAAACATCATATCCTTTTTTCCTTCCCAAAATGGCAGTCCCTACTCCGCTTTCTCCTGCGCCTAATACAACTAGCCTCATCTTATCTTAATTTTAAAGTAACAATTGAAAGTATCGCCAACATTATGGCTACAATCCAAAATCGGGTTACAATTTTACTTTCATGATAACCTCTCTTTTGATAATGATGATGTAAAGGAGCCATTAGAAAAACTCTTTTACCCTCGCCAAAGCGTTTTTTGGTGTATTTAAAATAACTGACTTGCAATACAACTGATAAATTTTCAACTAAAAAGATACCGCACAATAAGGGAATTAATAATTCTTTACGAACCGCAATAGCGAGTACTGCAATGACACCCCCAATAGTCAAACTTCCCGTATCCCCCATGAACACCGATGCTGGGTAAGAGTTGTACCAGAGAAACCCAATCAACGCCCCAACAAATGCCGCTATAAAAACTGTCATTTCTCCTGAGCTAGGGATGTACATTATATTTAAATAATTCGAAAAAATAATATTTCCAGAAAGGAAAGTAAAAATTCCTAATGCGAGTACGGATATGGCCGAAGTTCCCGCCGCAAGCCCATCAATTCCATCAGTTAAATTAGCGCCATTTGATACTGCTGTAATAATAAAAATAACAACTGGGATAAAAACGAGCCAGGCCCATTTTTCGTAACCTTCACCAGTCCAGGCTAACAACTCCGCGTAATCAAATTCATTATTCTTGAAAAAAGGAATCGTAGTGGCCGTAGATTTTTCTTCAACTGGACTCTGCATTATCACATTTTCAGTAGTAGCTTTAAAAATATCGTTTCTACCTGTATCTGTCCTTACTGTAACATTTGGATTAAAATAAAGGACTACTCCCACAATCAAGCCCAAACCGACTTGCCCAAAAACCTTAAAGACACCCTTTAAACCTTCTTTATCCTTTTTAAAAATTTTAATATAATCATCAATAAACCCAATAGTTCCCATCCATAAAGTCGTAACTATCAATAATACGATGTAAATATTATGTAGTTTCGAAAACAGAATAACAGGTACAAGTGTTGCAAATATAATAATAAGCCCACCCATAGTTGGCGTTCCCGCCTTCTCGTTTTGCCCCGCTAAACCCAACTCTCTAACTGTTTCTCCTACTTGCTGGTTGCGTAAAAAATTTATAATTCTTTTGCCAAAAACTGTGGATAAAAGAAGAGACAACAAAAAAGCTAATGCTGATCTAAAAGTGATGTATTGAAAAACTCCCGCTCCAGATACATTCAATGTTTTGTCTAAATATTCGAATAAATAATACAGCATATTTTTTACTATTTATGAAGTTGTTCTAATGCCTCTTTAACTATTTTCATGTCATCAAAGTCATTTCGAATTCCCTTGATTTCCTGATAAGTCTCATGCCCTTTACCTGCAATTATGATGATATCATTGGGCTGAGCCAATTGGCAAGCCGCTTTTATAGCTTGTCTTCTGTCTGTAATAGCTAATACTTTGTTATAATCTTGAGCAGCGACACCTCTTTCCATTTCAGTAATGATAACATCGGGATCCTCATTTCTTGGATTATCGGATGTCAAAACCACTTTATCGCTCAATTCAGAAGCAATTCCAGCCATAATTGGGCGTTTCGTCTTATCTCTATTACCACCACATCCTACTACAGTAATTAGTTGCTCCTTTTTATTTCGAATATCATTTATCGTTTTCAACACATTCTCAAGCGCATCTGGGGTATGTGCATAATCTACAATTGCCGTAATCTTGTTAGCGGATACCATATATTGAAACCTACCAGAAACACTTTCTACTTCAGACAGCAAGCGAAGCGTTTCCAAACTATCTAATCCCAACTCAATGGCTGTTCCGTATATAGCCAAAACATTATAAGCATTAAAGTTCCCGATCAGTTTTACCCAAACTTCATTTCCTTCAATTTTCAACAATAATCCCGACAATTGATTTTCAAGGATTTGTGCTCTATAATCGGCATAAGATTTTAAAGCATAACTGCGTTTTTTGGCTGCGCTGTTTTGTAACATAACCGCACCATTTTTATCATCGATATTAGACAAAGCAAAAGCCGTTTTTGGCAGCTTGTCAAAAAATGATTTTTTCACATCTCTGTATTCTGCAAAAGTGGGGTGGTAATCCAAATGATCGTGCGATAAATTGGTAAAAACGCCACCAACAAAATGTAATCCTTCTGTTCTTTTTTGGTGAATCCCGTGGGAACTCACCTCCATAAAACAATATTTAACTCCCTCTTTAACCATTTCACTCAAATAGTGATTAATTGTGATTGAATCAGGTGTTGTGTGCATCGTTTTATATTCCGTATTGTCAACTAAGATTTTTACCGTAGATAACAATCCAACCTTGAACCCTGCCTTTTTGAATAATTGATACAAAAGCGAAGCTATTGTAGTTTTTCCGTTAGTACCGGTTATTCCAACAAGCTTCAGATCTTTCGAAGGATCACCAAAATAATTAGCTGCCATGAAGGCTAGCGCTTTGTTAGTGTCTTTGACTTGGACATAAGTTATTCCGTTTTCGAATATATCAGGAAAACTATCACAAACAATTGCAACGGCTCCAAACTCTATGGCCTTTTGAATATATTCGTGACCATCAGAAACGGACCCTCGAATAGCGACAAAAACATCGTTTTTTTGTATTTCTCTGGAATCAAATTCTATTTTACCTACAGCAATATCTGTCGAACCATTAACGGATTCGATAGCTACTTTGTAAAATATGTCTTTTAGTATAATCACAATAATTCAAGTGTTATAGTTGTGTTTTTAATTATATCCTGACCCGCCTCAAGCGATTGTGTTTTAACTTTACCCATACCCACCGCATTAACTTTTACACCCAGATTTTCTAACAAAGCAATCGCGTCCATGGCAGGCATGCCCTTAACATTTGGGACAAATTGCTGTGGTTTCTGCAAACGGGCAAAGTATTCATTGAAATTATTTTCCTGTTTAAGGATTTTTTTATTCAAATTTTTAATTTCATTTGTAGAAGGTACATCGGTAAATATCTTTTGTGCTATCCTTTTAAAAACTGGACCCGCTACATCTGCTCCATAGTAATTATTATTTACCGTATTGGGTTTATTAACCATCACAATGCAGGAGTATTTAGGCTTATCAGCCGGAAAATAACCTACAAAAGAAGAGGAATAATACTTTCCCGCTCCCCCGTCTTTTCCATAATTGACCTGCGCTGTTCCCGTTTTTCCAGCCATGGAAAAATCTTTAGAATACAACTTTGAAGCCGTTCCCTTTTTGACCACATTAACCAATACCGCTTTCAGTTTAGAAATAGTTTGTGGCGAGCAGATTCTCGGGTTTATTACCTCTTTATCCATTTTTTTTATGGTTTTGTTCCATTCTTTTATTTCAGAAACAAATTGCGGCTTCACCATCACGCCGTTGTTGGCAACTGCATTATAGAATGCCAATGTTTGCATTGGCGTCACCGAAAGTCCGTAGCCGAAAGCCATCCAAGGAAGTGATATATTAGACCAATTTTTATCACTTGGTTGAGGGATATATGCCCTTCCCTCACCTTTAAAGTCCATATTCAGTTTTTTGTTAAAACCGTATGAATTAATATGATTGACAAACTTTTTGGGATTATTTTTATAATTGTCATAAACCGCTTTCACCATAACAGTGTTTGACGATAATTCAAATCCTCGCGCTAGAGATATCTTTCCATAACCCCCTTTATGGGAATCCTTAACTGCTTTTCCTGAATAGCGAATCTCACCGCCATTTGTGTCGAAAACCGTGCTTGTGTCAGCAACTTTGTCCTCTAATATCGCCATCAAGTCGGCTAGCTTGAATGTCGATCCAGGCTCACCTGATTCAGCCACGGCATAATTAGTTGTTTCATAGTACGTCCCGTCTTTGGCTTTTCCTAAATTAGCAATAGCCTTCACGTGACCTGTTTCAGTCTCCATGACAACTACGCAGCCATGATCTGCTTCATAATCTTGCAGTTGTTTTAATAATGCGTGATGGGCTATGTCTTGGATATAAACATCTATAGTCGATATCACATCATAGCCATCTTGAGGATCCACTTCATTGATGTCACGGATTGGCTTCCATTGTCCTTTGGCAATTTTTTGCTTGAGAATTTTACCGTCCTTTCCATTTAGGTATTTTCTATATGCCCATTCAATTCCCTTCCCAACAAAAGTACTATCAGTTATTTCTCTCTCATAGCCAATAGTTCGTTCGGCTATTTTGCCTATCGGATGCTCCCTAATTGTTTTTTGCTCTATAATAATCCCACCCTTATAAGCCCCTAATTTAAATAAGGGAAACTCCTTAATTTTTATATAGTCAGTATAGCTTAAGCCGCGAGCAATTAAGTAATATCTATTATTATTGGCTCTCGCTCTTCTAAGTTCGTTTTGATAAAAACCACTTGGTTTACCTAGGATGGCAGCCAGAGAATCAGATAACGCCTCCACATTTTTTTCAAAATTCTCCACTTTTGGAGCCTTCGCATCAAATCGAATTGTATAATTAGGAATTGACGTTGCTAATAAGCTGCCGTCTGCCGAGTAGATATTCCCTTTATTTGCAGGAATAACAAAATTCTTAACCGTTCTTTCTTTAGCTAATTTTCTATAATAGTCCCCTTCAACCCACTGTATATTTGTCAACTTTATGGCAATCGCAATCGCAATCAAAAAGATAGCAAAAGCAACTAGGTAGATTCTGTATGATATGTGTTTATCTTCTACTGCCATATTTTTTTAAGAAAATTTTTTTCTTCTTCTTTTATTACTTTAATTTTAACTGGAGGAACAGTTGACGGGAAAATCTCTTTGTCGATCATCTTTTCAGAAACGGTCGATTCCATTTTCAACTTCATCAATTGCGAACGTCTATCAACAAATTCGGATCGTAATTCTTTTACTTCGTTTGTCAGTGCGGCAATCCTAAATACTTTTTGTTCGTAATGTTGTGTATTTGCAATCATAATAATAGCCAGAACAATAAGAAACACAATAAAGCGCCAATTTTTTATAGCATCGTCATCTATAAGAAAGCGCGCTTTTAATATGTTGATAAAACCGTTTTTCATTTGCCTTAGTTTCCGATTCACTCCAAAATAGAGAAAGCCGAGCTATTAAAAGTTAGTATCTATTATTCTACTTTTGAATCCTCCATTTTTGAAATGGAGATTATTTCTTTTCGGCTATTCGCAGTTTAGCACTTCGTGCTCTATTATTTAATTTAATCTCTTCTTTGTCAGGAACAATCAGTTTTCCCACAGTTTTAAACGGAACCGAGAAATTACCAAAGAAATCGCGTTCAGGCTCTCCCTCAAACATTCCGTTTTTCATAAATCGTTTCACTAATCTATCTTCCAATGAATGATAAGAAATAACACTCAATCTTCCTCCGGGATTTAATATTTCCAAAGACTGCTCAAGAAATTCCTTTAAAGCATCCATTTCTTGGTTTACTTCAATTCGAATAGCCTGATAGATTTGAGCTAAAATTTTATTCCTAACTCTTTCAGGTAAAAATTTTGCCAGAACTTCTTTCAACTCATCAGTTGTTGTAAGTGGTTGCTGTTCTCGCGACTCCACAATTGTTCTCGCCAATAATGGAGCGTTTTTCAATTCTCCATAATCCAAGAACACTCTTTTTAAATTTGCCTCATCGTATTCATTAACCACTCTATTGGCATTAAGATCGTTTTTCTGACTCATCCTCATGTCCAATTCGGCATCAAAACGGGTTGAAAATCCTCTCTCCGGCACATCAAACTGGTGAGAAGAAACACCTAAATCAGCCAAAATCCCATCTACACTTTTCACACCTGAAAAGCGCAAAAACCTTTTTATATGCCTAAAATTCTCATTAATAAGAACAAATCTTTCATCTGGCAAAACATTAGCTAAAGCATCCTCATCCTGATCAAAAGCAAATAACTTTCCTTCTGGTCCTAACCTACTTAAAATTTCCTTAGAATGTCCACCTCCACCAAAGGTCACATCTATATAAACCCCGTCAGGCTTAATATTTAAGCCATCCACTGATGCATTTAGTAAAACCGGATTATGATATTCCATTGTCGTCGTCATTTATATTTCCCATTACTTCTTCTGCCAACTCGGCAAAATCTACATCTTCTCCATTAATTGATTTTTCGTACAAATCCTTATCCCATACTTCAATTATGTTTACTGCCGAAGAAAAAACAATATCTTTAAATATTTTCGCAAAAGAAACAAGGTCTTTTGGGACCAACAACCTACCTAGAGCATCTATTTCCACGATCTTCACACCTGCCGTAAATCTGCGTATAAAATCATTATTTTTCTTTACAAACCTATTAAGTTTGTTGATTTTTGACATCATCAAATCCCACTCATCCATAGGATACAACTCCAAACAAGGCTGAAACACCGAACGCTTCAAAACAAAACCGTTTTGTAGCGAAGGCGCGAGTTGCTTTTTTAAAGGCGCCGGCAACAGCACTCTTCCTTTAGCATCTACCTTACATTCATATGTTCCGACTATTGTAATCAATTGAATTTTCTTTTAGAAATGAACTAAAGCAAAAATATGAAAAATATTACCACTTTCTACCACTACTTACCACTTTGTTGATAAGTTTAACCGCTTTTGGCGGAAACGAGGTAAATTTTAGACTGTCAGACTATTAGCTACTTTATAAACCATAGCATGGAATACGAACACTAAAGAAAAAGAGATTCGCTTTTGTATTACTATTTAGCAACTGAAACCTTGTATCTGCAATAAATAATTTTAATAAAAAAAGATGAACATTAGTAGGCTGCAAATTTTATTTAAAATAAAAGCATTAAAAAAAGCCCATAATAGACTTAAAAATTGTACCCAAAAATTCATTTTAATTTATTAAATCCTATATTTGTCAAAATTGAAAATCCGCATTTAAAAACATGGAAAAAAATTATAAGAAAGAAGGTAAATACAGCTATTATGAAGCTGGAGAAGGAACACCAATTGTTATCTTGCACGGCCTAATGGGCGGTTTAAGTAATTTTGATGCCGTTGCAAGTTATTTTTCTGAAAAAGGATACAAAATAGTTATACCTGATTTACCTATTTACTCTCAAAATATTTTAAAAACCAACGTTAAAAATTTCGCCAAATACGTTAAAGACTTTATCACTTTCAAAGGCTTTGAAAGAGTAATTCTTTTGGGAAATTCGCTAGGAGGTCATATTGCATTATACCATACCAAAATGTATCCTGAAAAAGTTGCGGGACTTATAATAACGGGTAGTTCAGGATTGTATGAAAGCGCTATGGGTGATAGCTACCCTAAAAGAGGAGACTACGAATACATTAAGAAAAAAGCTGAAGATGTGTTTTATGATCCCAAAATAGCAACCCCAGAACTTATTGATGAGGTCTATGCTACTGTTAATGATAGAGTAAAACTGATAAAAACACTAACTATTGCCAAAAGTGCTATCCGTCATAATATGGCAAAAGACCTACCTAAAATGCATGTGCAAACCTGTATTATATGGGGAAAGAATGACAAAGTTACACCTCCAGACGTCGCAGAGGAATTTAACAACTTACTACCCAACTCCACTTTATATTGGATTGACAAATGCGGTCATGCGGCGATGATGGAACACCCTGAAGAATTCAACCGCTTACTAGAGGACTGGTTAACTCATACCCATTTAAAAGCACGCTAGTCCTAAAAAGAGAATTTTACACCTAGAAAAAATGAAAATTAATACTGCCGAATTTGTAATTAGCAATTCAGACGTTTCAAAATGTCCAAAAGATTTTTTGCCCGAATATGCTTTTATAGGCCGATCAAACGTTGGAAAGTCCTCATTAATCAATATGTTGACAAACCACAAAAAACTTGCTAAAACTTCTGGAAGACCAGGGAAAACCCAGCTAATCAATCATTTCTTAATAAATAGCAACTGGTTCTTAGTAGATTTACCCGGATATGGCTATGCCAAGGTCTCAAAAAAAACCAAGTCCGTTTTTCAACAATTTATCACGGATTATTTCGAAACCCGCGAGCAATTAGTTTGCGCTTTTGTTTTAATAGATATTCGACACGAGGCACAGGCAATTGACCTAGAATTCATGTCATACATGGGAGAAAGTGAAATTCCTTTCTGCATCATTTTTACTAAGGCTGATAAAATCAGTAGAGTAAAAATTGATTCTCATATTGCGGCTTATAAAAAAAATATGTTAACCAATAACTGGGCTGAAATGCCTAATTACTTTGTGACATCAGCTACGGAATCTTTAGGAAAAGAAGATCTGCTAGGCTATATAGAGGAGGTAAACCAGGAAGTTTTTAAAAACAAGAATCAATTTTAAAACTATTTAGTTTCTTAATATGAGCGCAAAAAATCCATAAACTTAATTAATAGCTTAGGGATTTTTTTTAAAATACATCTGATTTATTTTTTTAATTCCAGTTTTTCAGCAAAGTATTCGCAAAACTGCTTCATTGTGTCTGTCATCTTTTCGTCACCAGTAGCACGATAAAAAGTATCCGACATTGTAACTAGTGTCTGATGAAAAAATATCTTCATTTCATCAACTGGCATTTCTTTTGTCCACAAATCGATACGCAAGCTTTCTTTTGCCTTACTGTCCCATACTGAAAGCATAACCGCTTTGGCCTCCTCTAATTCAACACCGCCGTCTTTTGCGGTCCATAATAATTTTTCTGGAACTTGATTTTCATCTAACTCTACAACAATCTTAATTTCTGACTTGTTTTTATCTGACATTATTTTTTTGGTTTGTATTTTGATTTTTCAAATATTTCTCTAGAACTCGAGCTTAATAGCTGCTGCAAAGATACCTCATTGTTTTCCATAAACGAGCGAACAATTTGCCATCCTATCCAAGCTCCTACCCGACCTGGAGTTTCATTGTCTATTTCTAAGTAAAACTTAGAAAAAGGCGCCATGTTTATAAATCTGGGAATCAGTTTTTGATCAACACTATAAAGCAATTCTTTCTGGATGAAATAACGCCACATATAGCTCTCATTTTCCTCACACCATATTATTTGTTCTGCCGTGTATCCCATTTTATCAGCATCACTATAGTCTGGCAACAAAAGCTGTTTTAGGTATAACTCTTTACCAGCATAAATCATGTTAGAAAGTAAGCTCTTCTCTTGATTAGCTGCCATTTTATATTTAAAAAACCCCGAAACAATATCTGGCATTATTTGTCTTTGCTCAAAATTCTGCTTGATATAGCTTGGAAACTGATAAAACTTATGCTCTTTGCCTAAATACATTTCGAGAGAAATAATAACGAGGCTATCGGCATATATTACTCTGTTATTATAATCCATTTCTGAGATTACCGTAATCACCTTGGGTATCTTTGTTTCTGGAAAATAATATTTCACATGCTTAAAAAGATCCTCAGTCTCGCTTTGTACAGTACTAAAGTCCGCATACTTTTTTTGGACTTCACTATACAACTCACGCCATAATGAATCTTGCATTTTATTTAACCAAACTGAGTCTTCAACTCCCGAAGGAAAAAAAAAAGGATAACTATTTTTTACCTTATTTAAATCTCCTGGTCGCGCTTCGAAAAAAACTTTGTCAAATCGTTGAACCTCGATTTTTAGAGGTATTTCAGCGACAGCTAATTCTACTTTATTTTTTTGCCCACAGGACAAAATAAATAAACTTAGAACACAAGAAATTAGGTATTTTTTCATTTTTTTTAATTAATTTTGTGTTTCAAAGATCATACAAAAGAATAGGCTATTCTTTGGTTTTACAAATATACACTCCTGCTTTTAGAAAGTTAAACTATTATGACTAAAATAAAAACTATGCAAATTGAAAAAGTGAATACTCAAATTGTAAAATGGCTACACACCTGTGCAGAAAATGCAAAAGTTAAAGGATTTGTTATTGGCATTTCAGGAGGAGTAGATTCAGCTGTTACATCGACATTGTGCGCGCAAACTGGATTGAATGTTTTATGCATAGAAATGCCCATTCATCAGCACGAAAGCCATGTGAACCGTGGTCGTGAACACATCGAGCAGTTAAAAAAAAGATTCCCCAACGTAACTAGTACCCAAGCCGATCTTACCTCGGTTTTTGAAGCATTTAAAAAAGAAGTACCTGCCGATTTTAAAGAAAGCAAAGAAAGCAAACTAGATCTCACTCTAGCAAATACACGAGCACGACTGCGCATGACGACTTTATATTATTTTGCGGGTGTTCATGGACTATTGGTCGCAGGAACCGGAAATAAAGTAGAAGATTTTGGAGTTGGATTTTATACAAAATATGGAGATGGAGGAGTTGACTTAAGCCCCATAGCCGATTTGATGAAATCCGAGGTGTTTTCTTTGGCAGCGCACCTAAATGTCCCAGTATCAATTCTTAATGCAGCTCCTTCAGACGGTCTTTTTGGTGACGAAAAAACAGACGAACAACAATTAGGTGCTAATTATGATGAATTAGAGTGGGCGATGCTTGAAGATGAAGCGGCAAAAACGGCAAATGATTTTTCAGGAAGACAAAAAACAGTCTTCGAAATTTACAAAAAGTTCAATAAGGCTAACCAACACAAGATGATAAAGATACCTGTTTGCCCAATTAATCGGAATTAATCACTTTTTACCCAGAAAATTAGTACTTTTTATTATTTTATTACTAAATTTGTAGTATCAATTAATATATACCCCTAAATACTACAATTATGATAAAAGTTTGTTTAGCCGATAATTACCCGGTCGTACACTTTGGAGTAAAATCCTATTTTAAAGATCACGATGAGATATCGATTGTTGCCAATGTTGGAAATTTTCTGATGATTCGCGATATACTCCTTACCAAAGAGATCGACGTTTTAATATTAGACCTAGAACTGGAAGGTCTTTCCAGTATTTTTGAAGTAAAATCTATTATAAAAACTTTTCCTAAAACTAAAATTATTATTTTTAGCGGTCTTTCAGAGCAAATTTATGCGCCAAACGCCATTAAGGCGGGTGCCTCGGGATTTGTGCATAAAAAAGAAAAACTCGAAACTTTAGGTCAATCTATTGTTAAAGTTAACCAAGGAAAAATTATCATGAATGAAACCGTGAAAAAGAACCTTGCATTAATTGCGAAACAAGCTAAGAGCGAACGCTTATATCGTAAGTTATCCAATCGCGAAGTGGAAGTACTCCGCTATTTAAGTGGGGGGAAAAAGAATCATGAAATCGCTGAAATCCTTACCCTTAATGAAAAAACAATAAGCACCTACAAACTGCGATTGTTAACGAAACTAAATGTAACTAACCTAGTTGATTTAGTTGAAAAGGCAAAGAAACTGGAAATCGTTTAATGATTTATTTAAGTTTTCCGAATTAAAAGAAACCGAATTGACTAATTAATATTATTCAATCCTGAAATATAAAAGCTCCCTATTATCTGACTCAAAATCGGATGATACGGAGTTTTTTGTTTAATGGTAACGAACCACAACTCTACCTAATTTCTTTGAAAACTTACCTCTAAGTTCAATATAGCTCATTACCATTGACAAAGACTCCATATTATCTGAACCTTCTTCTTTTGATATAGCATTCTTTAAATTTTCAATAATTTCACTAATCAAGAACCATCTTAAAGTAAATAAAGTGTCTGAAACTCCTTGATTTAATGTTTCTTCAATAGTTTTTGGAAATATATTTTGACCTATCCAATCATGTAATACATACTTTTCGTCTTCCATCATTATCGTAGTCAATTCTTGCGGCACACCGGACTGTAGGTTATTAATATACTTTTCAATACCGGCATTTTCATTTTGAAGATAATACTTAATTAAATCTTCATATATGACTCTAAAAATGGGACTGGCAAACTCTACTTCATCTTCCTGTAAACTCAAAAAAATCTTTTGAAAAATCTTCAACTCTTTAAATTCCGAAACTTCAATAATCTCTCCTTCTCCGTTAGACTTCATTAATATTTCCTCAAACTTTTCAGTTCTATTGCCATATAACAAAAGAATTCTGATTATTTCACGCTCCACATTACCTAACACATCAACTTTCTCTATCGCCTGTGGGTCTACATTTTTTATTACTTCAAAAGACTTTTGCCCTTGATCTTGCTTTTGTTTCTTACCGCTTCCTAAAACATCTTTCTGAATTAATTGTGCTAGAGTACTTACTAAAACTTGCTCTGAAATATCCATAATTCGAGAACATTCCTGGACGTATATTTCTCTTTGGATTCGGTCTGGTATTTTAGAAATACTTAACACCATATCCCGAATCAAATCAGCTTTTTTTATAGGATCATTCTTGGCCTCATTCATGAGAAGAGACGCTTTAAATTGTATAAAATCTTTGGCATTATTTTCCAAGTAGGCCAGCAAATCATCATAAGATGTTTTTTTGGCAAAACTATCTGGATCTTCACCATCAGGAAAAGTACAGACTTTCACATTCATTCCCTCTTCCAAAATCAAATCGATTCCTCTAATCGAGGCCCGTAGCCCAGCTGCATCACCATCAAAAAGAACAGTAATGTTTTTAGTCAATCTATTGATTAGGCGAATTTGATCTGGTGTCAATGCAGTCCCAGAGGAAGCGACAACATTTTCTATTCCAGATTGATTAAATTGAATTACATCAGTGTAGCCTTCGACCAAAAAACAATTGTTTTGCTTAGCAATGGATTGTTTGGCCTGAAAAATTCCATATAAGACCTTACTTTTATGGTAAATATCACTTTCAGGTGAGTTCAGGTATTTAGCCGCTTTTTTATCATTTGAAAGTATTCTCCCTCCAAAACCAAGTATCCTTCCTGACATACTTTGTATTGGAAACATTACACGACTTTTAAAACGATCAAAAGGCCTGTCTTCTCTCGCTATTGTTAAACCAGTACTTTCCAAAAACTCCAACTTGTATCCTTTACCTAAAGCTTCTTTAGTAAAAGCATCCCAAGTTTCGGGTGAATATCCTAAACTGAATTTTTTAATGGTATCATTAGTGAATCCTCTCTCCTTAAAATAAGACAGTCCAATAGCTTTACCTTCCTCAGAGTTTAAAAGTACATTATGGAAGTAGCTTTTAGCAAATTCAGAAACCAAATACATGCTCTCACGAACATCAGTATTTGCTTTTTCCTGCTCCGTCTGCTCCGTTTCTTCTATCTCAATGTTATATTTTTTAGCTAAATAACGAATGGCTTCTGGATAGGTAAAATGCTCATGCTCCATTAAGAAAGCGACTGAGTTCCCTCCCTTACCAGTACTGAAATCTTTCCATATTTGCTTTACGGGCGAAACCATAAATGAAGGCGAGCGTTCGTCAGAGAATGGACTCAGTCCTTTAAAGTTACTCCCAGCCCTTTTTAATTGTACAAAATCACCGATAACCTCCTCTACTCGAGCAGTTTCGAAAACAGTGTCTATAGTTGCTTTTGAAATCAATGATTAAATTTTTAGATTTTCAAAGTTACAAAGTTTCGTTTGACAAATTATTTATTTTCCAAATAAATAACTCGAATTTTAATTAACCAAACATAGCTTATTTGTGTTAATATATAAAGTTACGTTGTAGTAAATAAGTGGCGTTATTATTTGATTTCCTTTTATTTATGATAAAATATGCTTTATTTTGTACACGGCTTTAATCAACATTTTAATTCACCACCCATAACTAATTACATTTATGGACACATCCTCAATAATCAAAAATAAAAAGAATAAAAGTATTTTTATTAATAATAGTTTTCAACCTGAATTAAACTCCATTTTATCATTCATTTCAGAATTATGCGATGTCTCCAATATCTATTTAAACATAAGGGATATCGAAGACAACGATAAATCTAATGATTATATAATAGAGGGCAACAGCACTATTGCAGACAACATACCCGCTATTATGAATGCTATTGTTCAACAAAATAAAGCGAATATAATTTCTACTGTCAAGAAAGCTTCTGAAATTGAATTAGAACCTCTAAATAACTTAGGATCAACTCTAGTTTTTTTTGTAGAATTTCAAATTATCAATAATTATGGAGCAGTAATTGGTTCATTATGTTTAATAGATTTAAACCCGCAGAAGCTTTCCTCTATACAAAACAAAATAATTTCTCAATCTATTACTAACATTCAATTCTTAATTAATTCAAAGAATGAGAATAATGAACTACAAAATGCTCTTATAGAAAAAGAAACATTATTTGAATCACATTACGAAAACTCGACAGAAATAGTATATGAGCTCGATGAAAATGGAATAATAACTCTTCTTTCAAAAAACTGGAAAACTATTTTAGGTCACGAAATGACTGATGTTGTAGGAACAAATTTTAATTATTTTATTCATCCAGAAGATGAGGACAACTGCATGCATGCCGTGAAAAATTTAACTGCACGCATAACATCAAAAGAAGAAGTAACCTACCGAATAAAGCATAAAAACGGAAATTATGTCTGGCACACTGCTACTTTGAAAATAGTAAAGAAAAAAAAAGGGTTTTGCTTTATTGGAAATTGCAGGGACATTACTGAGCATGTAGAATCAAAGCAAAAACTTAACAAGCAAAAAGAATTTTATGTCAAGATACTAGACTGCCTGCCCACTGCTGTTGCTGTCTTTGATAGAAATCATAAGTACATTTATTCTAATACCACATCAATAAAAAATAATGAATTGCGTAAATTTATTATAGGAAAGGATGATTTTGATTATGCCATCCATACGGGTAGAGACTCTATGTCAGCAAATCTCCGTAGAATAAAGTTTTTAGAAGCGCTAGAATCAAAAGAGCTAATTGAATGGGAAGATGAAGTTACTCACTCTGATGGCCACGTGACAGTGCACAAAAGAAAACTTAATCCTGTTTTTCTTGAAGATGGCACATTAGAAATGATGGTTGGATTTGGAACTGACATAACTGAAAGTATAAAATTTCAAAAACAAATTCTCGAAAGCAAACAACTCGTGCAGGAAATCATAGAAAATGTAGCAGTAGGCATCATAGTTCAAGGATCAGCTGCAGAAATAATTACAAATAATGAAGCTGCTTGTGAAATGCTAGGACTTTCTCAACCTCAACTTTTAGGTAAAACTTCTTTTGACCCAAATTGGAAAGCAATTAATTCAGGTGGAAAAGAGCTTAAACCGGAGGAACAACCTATATTACGAGCAATTAAAGAGGGACGACCTGTAGAAGGAGCTGTTATGGGAGTTTACCATCCAATAAGAAATGATCTGGTTTGGTTACTTGTTGATGCTATCCCTGTTTTTAATACTGATACATCATTACAGTTTGTAATTTGCTCGTTTAATAATATCACGGATCAAATAAATGCTGAAAACGACTTAAGAATCAGCAATGAACGCTTTTTCTATTCTAATAAAGCTTCTTCAGATGTAATTTGGGATTTAAACTTAGCCACTAAAAAAGTGTTTTATGGAGATGGTTATTTTGAAAATTATGGGGTGAATTTAAATAATACATTAACCAATCTTGGCGAAAACTACCACTTAATACACCCTTTAGATAAAGACAAAGCATATGCTAGTATGAATTTGGCTATTTTAGGGACTGGTGACTTCTGGCAGTATGAATATCGACATCTTAAATCTGATGATACTTTCGCAATAGTAGAAGACACCGCTTATATCGTTCGTAACGAAAAAGGAGAGGCAATTAGAGTTATTGGCGCGATGAAGGACATAACAGACAAAAGAAAACTAGAAGCTGAACTACAACAAAGCGAAGAACAATTCAAGGGAGCTTTCCTTCATTCTGCAGCCGGTATGGCAATAGTGAGTGATGAAGGATATCATATCGAAGTCAATGCTGGCCTAATAAAAATTCTGGGGTATACAAGCTCTGAAATGAAATCTCTAAAACTGGAAGATCTCACCCATAACGCTGATTTACAAAAATATTTAATATTTAAAAAGAAATTAGATTCGCATAAAATATCAAATTTCACTATCGAAATACGATTTCTTCGTAAAGATAAAACCATCGTATGGATAAATAAATCCGTTTCACTTCTTAAAAAAAACAAATATTACATATGCCAGTTTATCGATATTTCAAAGCGAAAGAAAATAGAGGCAGAAAATAAGTTGCTAGTAGAAGAAAACAGTAAAAATAAGCAAGTTCAACTTGACGAAGCGCAACACTTATACCGACTTCTTGCGAATAATACTGTAGATATTGTTTGTTTGCATAATAACGATACCACATTTAAATACATTTCACCTTCAATCACAACCCTTTTAGGATATACTCCTGAAGAATTAATTGGCCATTCTCCACTAGATTACGCTAACCCGGTAGAAGTTGAAGATATTAAATATAAACTTTATGATTTTATTTCGGACAAACTGAATGACTATGAATCTAATAGAACTTTCGTGCCTTTAACTGCTCGATTTAAGCACAAGAATGGCGTTTACATCTGGCTCGAGATAACGGCAAATTTAATTACAGAAAATGGAGTTCTAATGGGAATTCAAACAAGCTCGCGTGATCTAACAGCGGATAAAAAAGCGGAGCGAGCTCTAACCAAAGCGCTTTTAAAAGAAAGAGAATTAAACGAATTAAGAACCAATTTAGTTAGCACAATTTCTCATGAATTTAGAACGCCTATGACTACAATTAGAGCCAGTACAGAGCTAATAAGCATGTACCTCGAAGGACAAAACATAAAAAACAGTAGTCGTTTACAAAAAAGGGTCGATATCATAACTCAGGAAATTGATCGAATCGTAGAATTGATGAATGCAGTATTAACCCTCTCTAAAGAAGATGCTAGAAAAACAACTTTCTTCCCTACTTTATTTAACTTAAGAACACTTTGTATAGAAACGGTTGATAAGAACTTTACTGACTTAGAAGATCAAGGAAAAGTAAAAACAAATTCCAGAGGTAATAATTTCATGGTCTACGCCGATAGAAACCTAATCGAATATTGTATATCCAACCTATTAAATAATGCATTTAAATACTCTAAAAGCTTTGCAGAAGTCGAGTTAAATATTATGTCCACCGAATCAGAATGTGAAATTCAAATCATTGATTGCGGGATTGGAATCCCTAAAAAAGATCAAGATAAACTTTTTAATACATTCTATAGAGCTAGTAACACCAGTGGAATTCAAGGAACAGGTTTAGGATTATATATTGTAAAAACTTTTGTAGAGAAAAACAAAGGAAAAGTTACTCTTGAAAGCAGGTTAGGAAAAGGGACAAAAGTAACGGTCAAGTTTCCATTGCAAAAATCGGAAGAAGACGACCAAAATATCGATAATTATGATACAAGACGAAATAAACCTTAGTTCTACAATATGTGTAGCATTAACTTATAGCAAATACACGATCTATAATGCAAATATAGACAAAACTCTTAACTGAGGTGTAAAAGGATATCCTATGAAACCATTTAAATACAATGAATTAGTATCTATAATTAATCTATCGTATTTCCGTAAACAAATTTTTTGCGGTACTTACTTAACAAGTCTGCTGAGTCTTTTGTTTTTTAAAAAGAGAAACAAAAGACTCAGCACATGCCAAATTACCTTTTGTAACTAAAAACTCATTAAACCCACCTACACCTATATTTACCAATAATTTATATGAAAAACGCTTTACAAATATTGAAATCAATATACCTAAAGCTATTCCAATTGAAGATGTCAATTGAATTGAAATGTGCTTGTCTAAAAATTGAGAAGTTATGAAACACAATATTACAGACAAATACAACAAAATTAAATTTAAAGATAAATTTCTATTTTTTATTATTCGGACGTTAGTAATTTGACTTAAGTTCAAAATCACTTTTTCACCATTATTCCCAAGGACAACTACAGAATCGTCAATAAAAAAAAAAGAACCCAAATTATTTTTGTTTTGCGAAGGATTAATGTCGATACATATATCAATTACATTTTGTAATTGATATATATTCTTATCTAAACAGCTTACCTTAACAAATGTGTATCAATCCAATAAATTTATTACCCCTAATAAATCTTTAGTAAGCTGCCTGATAAGATAAAATCTTAATCAAACATAACAAGTAGAGTTCAATGATTAAAGCTTTTAATTCATAACTTAAAATTAATTACGCCTAATTTAAACTACAACAACTTTCTATAGTATTGGATAGAGGATGCGTCTAAAAAATAATAAGTGCACCTAGTCAATTAATAATAATTAAAGTATAAATATCAATTGACTATTCGGATATATAACGTCTACTTATTTTGATTTATTAACTTGTTGACAACCTTTTTTTCACCTTTTCAATCTTCGATTGAGAAACGCATCTCTAAGGATAAAGATTTTATTTAAAAAGACTGGCCTTAGTAAAATTTATATCAACGAGATTTGATATAATCGGAAGGAGTAAGCCCCATATAATTCTTAAAACTAGTAGAAAAATACGAAAAAGAATTAAAACCAGTTTCATCTGCTAAATACTGAATGTTTCTCTCACCGTGATTTATCAGTTTAATTGCATAATCTAATTTAAACTCCCTTATGTATTGACTAATATTTTTATTAGTTCGTTTTCTAATTTTTTTGTCCAATGTCGATTTACTGATATGTAACAAATTTGCAATTTCATGAATGTCTGCTTTTGAATTCAAATTTTTAGATAAAATAGAATTTACCGACAAAATAAAATCTATCTCAGATAGCTGTATTGTTATCTTAGAAAAAGGATCCGGACTAAATTTATTTTCAATTTGCTTTTTAAATGTCAAAACATTGTTAATCTTAAAAATCAACTCATTTACCTTAAAAGGCTTCATTATGAACTCATTAACACCATTTTCTAATTGTTTATATCGAACTTCATCATTACTATTTGCTGTAATAATGATAAAAGGTATAGTATTGAATCTATTGATTTTTCTAATTTTTAAAAACAGCTCGTCTCCGTTCATTAAAGGCATCATCAAATCACTAATAATAATATCAGGAATGTTATCTTCCAAATAATCAAACCCCTCAACCCCGTTTTTAAACCAACTAACTTCAAAATCACTTAAAACGAGTAATTCCTCAATTGACGCTCCAAGATTGACATCATCTTCGATTAAAACTATTTTAAATTTAGCCTTTCCCATATTGAAAATAAATATTTCAATTTTAAAATATAACTTTATATTTTTAAATTATAACTCAATAAATTTAATGAAAAAACTTATTAAAATACTCTCGTAACTAATATATTTTAAAATATTAAATAAACATTGTTTTTTAGAAATAGCAATAGTCAATCAATTCCTACCACAGCAGTAATTATTACCTCATGCATTGAACTTGTGACTTTCTTTTTAGTGTGAAAGCCAACGTATGGATGCATGGTATTCCTATGCAAGTAGACTTAAAAAAAACTTCCATAAGTATTAAAATAGGGCCTTTGCTGCGAACTATAATTTTAATAAATAAATATTATAAGTTTACAAAATCCTAGAAAGAGAAGCAACCACAATAAAAATAGTATTGCAATTAAATATCTGGTTTAAAATGACGTTTAATCTCGTTCGCAAACAAAAGTTAAAAAGTATTGTAAAATAATTACTACACACAAATATATAGCTACAAAAATACGCCTATCAGATAATCATCGCTACCTGCAAAAAGGAATAAAACCGTATTTAAAAATCACTGACATGTTAAAATTATCGCTGATGACAAGAAATTTACAATCATTACGGCAATAATTAAAACTAACAATATTGATGTTTTATTTTTTGATGCAGGAAGTACTTATTACATTTTTAAAAATAAAAAAAACAATTTGATAACTAAAAGCGCTTTAAAACTTGTCTAACTATTTTTTTCTTTCAATAACGTAATTTACCATTAAGATTAATGCATCTTTAAAATCAGAGTTGGAATAATTATCCAATAGTAAAAGAGCCTCTTGTTGGAATTCAACCATTTTGCTCTCGGCGTAAGCCAAACCATTATTGTCTTTTACGAAGGCTATCACTTCTTTTACCCTTTTCTTGTCCTTGTTATGGTTTTTCATGGAATTGATCAACCAACTTTTTTCTTTTACAGTACAGGTATTCAAAACATGTATAAGAGGTAAAGTCATTTTTTGTTCTTTTATATCTATTCCCGTTGGTTTACCTATAGCCTCCTCTGAATAATCAAACAAATCGTCTTTAATTTGAAAAGCCATTCCTATGAGCTCACCAAACTTACGCATATTCTCAACCTGATCCTCATCATTACTAACAGACTTAGCTCCAAGCGCACAGCAGGCAGCAATAAGAGTCGCCGTCTTTTTTCTAATTATCTCGTAGTAAATATCCTCTGTGATGTCTAGTCTGCGCGCTTTTTCAATTTGAAGTAACTCCCCTTCACTCATTTCTCGAACAGCGACAGAAATAATCTTAAGCAAATCAAAATCGCCATTATCGATAGAAAGCAACAATCCTTTTGAAAGTAAAAAGTCTCCCACAAGCACTGCGATTTTATTTTTCCAAAGTGCATTTATGGAGAAAAAACCACGACGGCGATTGCTGTCATCAACCACATCATCATGAACTAATGTCGCTGTATGAATCAACTCAATAACACAGGCTCCACGATAGGTTCTTTCATTAACTAAACCAGAAGAAATCATCTTTGCAGTGAGAAAAACAAACATGGGACGCATTTGCTTCCCTTTTCGATTTACAACGTAATATGTAATCCTATTCAGCAAAGCGACTTGTGAAGTCATCGACTCATAGAACTTTTTTTCAAAAAGTTCCATTTCTTTAAAGATAGGTTGTTTTATTTGAGAAGTAACGTTCATTTATAGTTCAAATATACTGTTTCTAAACTTCCTTATTAGCTAACTGACCGCAGGCCGCATCAATATCCTTACCGCGACTTCGCCTAACCTTCACAACAATACTGTTAGCTTCTAACGCTTTTATATAAGCATTCGTTGCTTCTTCAGAGGCTTGTTGAAACTCGCCATTATCAATCGGGTTATACTCTATCAAATTTACTTTGCAAGGCACATATTTGCAGAATTTCACTAATGCATCTATCGATTCCTGATTATCGTTAATATCTTTCCAAACTACGTATTCATAAGAAATCTTGCTTTTGGTCTTTTTATACCAGTATTCTAAAGATTCGCGTAAATCAGCCAAAGGAAACTTAGCGCTAAAAGGCATGATTCGAGCACGAATTTCATCAATACCGGAATGCAAAGAAACCGCTAATTTGAATTTCACATCGTCATCCGCTAGTTTTTTAATCATTTTTGGCACACCCGAAGTGGAAACCATAATTCGTTTAGGAGACATCCCTAAGCCTTCTGGTGAAGTTATCATGTCGATGGCTTTCATCATATTGTTATAATTCATCAACGGCTCGCCCATTCCCATGAAAACAATGTTAGACAAGGGGTGATTGTAATACAAACGACTTTCTTTGTCTATGGCCAGCACCTGGTCGTAAATTTCGCCAGGTTCCAGATTTCTCATTCTTTTTAAACGCGCTGTGGCGCAAAAGCTACAGTCCAAACTGCAACCCACTTGGCTCGACACACAGGCTGTTGTCCTAGTGTTTGTAGGAATCAAAACAGATTCTACCACTAAACCGTCATGCAAACGAACTGCATTTTTTATGGTTCCGTCATCAGAACGTTGAATGGTATCCACTTTGATATGATTGATGACAAAATTAGTTTCTAACATGGAACGTGTTTCCTTAGAAATATTAGTCATATCCTCAAAACTGTGTGCGCCTTTACTCCATAGCCATTCATATACTTGATTACCACGAAAAGCTTTGTCCCCACTGATTACAAAGAATTCGCGTAATTGTTCTTTTGATACTGCTCGTATGTCTTTCTTTTCAATTTGCATGCTGCAAATTTAATGACTATTTGTTGATTTGTTGTTTTGATAATTTAATAACTTTGGACCAAATTGAAAAAAACTCTAAAATGCACTTTATTTCCCAAGATTTAGAAGACTATATCGAGAAACATTCTGGAAAAGAGCCTGAACTATTGGCTGCGTTAAACAAAGAAACCTATCAGAAAATATTGTTGCCCAGAATGTTAAGCGGGCATTTTCAAGGCCGTGTTTTGAGCATGCTGTCAAAATTAATCCGGCCAATAAACATACTTGAGATTGGAACATTTACTGGCTATTCTGCTTTATGCCTCTGCGAAGGAATGCAAGAAAACGGAATACTGCACACCATAGACATCAAAGAAGAGCTAGTTGATTTCCAACGTAAACATTTTGACAAATCCGCTTGGGGAAAACAAATTGTGCAGCATCTAGGGGAAGCAACAGAAATAATTCCAAATTTGGATGTTAAATTTGATTTGGTTTTCATAGATGCCGATAAGGAGAACTATATTAACTATTTTGAGATGATAGTGCCTAAAATGAATAAAGCTGGCGTAATCCTTTCTGATAACGTGCTGTGGAGCGGAAAAGTACTAGAACCGTTAAACCCTAAAGACATTAGCACGAAAGTACTTTTAGACTATAATAACTTATTGATAAATGACCCAAGAGTGGAAACCGTTTTGTTGCCCATTCGTGATGGATTAACGGTGAGCAGGGTTCTTTAGAAAACAGTACCAGCTAGATCTCAGATAGCCTAGATGGGATTGTAAACCCATCTTGAATGAAATGAAATTTTCCTAAACAAGAAAAAGTGCCCAACGGAAGCTCTTTTTTTTATTGAACAAACCCGATTCAGTCAAAGTGTTAAAATCGAGAGCTGGAATATGGTCTTAAAACTTTAAACGAAAATACTTTTTTTGTACAGTTTGATGTAATTTAAAAAATATAAATCCTGAAAAGATACCAAACAGATACCCAGACAATATGTCGACAGGGTAGTGTAACCCCAAATAAATTCTGCTGTAAGCAAAGATTAACGGCCACAAAAAGAGTATGTAAAAGTATTTAAAATAACGGTTTAAGTTAAAATATAGAAAAGTGACCACTGCCATAGAGTTTGCGGCGTGACCAGAAAAGAAACTGTAGGAACCTCTAAATTGCACTACTCTGATTAACGAATTCACTTTAGGATCAGCGCAAGGTCGCAATCTTTGAAATCCGTTTTTAAACAAGTTAGTCACCTGATCTGTAAATGTAATTAAAAGTGCAACAAATAAAAGCAAATATAGAGTTTGCTTTGTGCCTAACTTTTTAAAAATAAGGTATAATAACAGCAAAAATAAAGGCAACCAATTAAGCTGATTAGTAATCAGTAACCAAAGCCCATCATATCGTTCAGACCCCAAATTGTTTAGATATATCAGCAAATCAGTATCTAGCGACAGTATTTTTTCTATCATTATTTTTGACGTTTTACTGGTCCTGTAGCATCTTCAATGTCTTCTTTAACCTTATTTGCTTGCGTTACCGTATCTCCCAACAGGTCATCTTTGGCTTTACTGATTTGGGAATTTATGTTTCCAGTCATATCTGATAAAGACTTGTGATCAAGACCATTGGACTCAATTCCTTTATGAATTTCACTTTTTATATCATTAGTCGCATTTTTCAATTGCGCCATTGCTTTACCCATGGTCCGTGCCATCTCAGGTACTTTATCCGAACCAAAAAGCATGAGTACAATAAACATAATAAAAACTAATTCTCCTCCTCCTATGCCAAACATATTTCTGATTTTTTTATTATGGCAAATATACCAAATTTTGAATTCCTGCCTTTTAAATTTTTCATAAAAAAAAGACTCTTAAAAGAGTCTTTTTTTTTTATCTATTACTTAATCAAATTTAGTTTTTAGCTTTTCTTTTGGCCAAGTATTATTATTCACATCGATATCTGCCGTTTCCAATTTTGGGTCAATTTGAATTTTCTTGATTGCTTTTTCAGTGGCATATACTTTCTTAGCGCTATCATTACTTTTTCTCCAGATTTGTGCTGGGTATTTAAAATTATCCACTGTGTCGTCTTCATAAGTAATTTCAACAAGAATTGGCATTATCATATCACCTGGTTTATTGAACTCCACTTCGTAGAAGTATTTCGGTGATTTTAAAGCTCCTTTTTCTTCTGCAGTAAGAGCACTTACATAATCCGAAAGCAATTTTACATCCTCGATTTTTAACGCTTTCTTTTGATTTGATTTTAACTCCGAGTTACTTTCTTCTATCAAATATACAAACGGGCCTCTATCAACTCCGAAACGTCCTTTTCTTACTTTTGCATCTTTAAGTGCTACAGTTGGTGTTTCAGAAATATAATATTGTTTCACCTCTTTAATACCAATATCGACAAAATCAGTTGAGTAAAACCAGCCTCTAAAGAACCAGTCTAAATCTACTGCCGACGCATCTTCCATAGTCCTGAAAAAATCTTCCGGAGTTGGGTGCTTGAACTTCCAACGGTTAGAATAGACTTTAAAAGCATAATCGAATAACTCTCTACCCATAATGGTTTCTCTCAAGATATTAAGTCCTGTAGCCGGTTTTCCGTATGCATTATTACCAAATTGAATAATACTTTCCGAGTTAGACATTATAGGTTCTAGGAATTTTTGATCTCCACTCATGTAAGGAACAATGTTTTTCGCAGGACCACGTCTAGAAGGAAAGTCTGTACCTAATTCCTGTTCAGCCATAAACTCCATAAAAGAGTTTAAGCCTTCATCCATCCAAGTCCATTGACGCTCATCAGAATTCACGATCATTGGGAAAAAGTTATGTCCTACTTCATGTATTACAACTCCCATCATTCCGTTTTTAACTTGCTCGCTGGTCACTCCGTTCTCATCTGGACGCCCAAAATTCCAACAAATCATCGGATATTCCATTCCTTGGTCCTCTGCCGATACGGATACCGCTTTTGGATAAGGGTAATCAAATGTGTGTGAAGAGTAACTTTTTAGAGTATGTGCAACAGTTATTGTAGAGGTTTCTCCCCAAAGCGGATTTGCCTCTTTCGGATAAACTGAAGCCGCCATTACTACTTTATCGCTCAATTGCACTGCCATTGCATCATAGATGAATTTTCTAGAGGTAGCAATTCCAAAATCTCTAACATTTTTAGCGCTAAATTTCCATGTTTTCTTCTTGTCAGAGAAACCTTTTTCACTGGCTTCAGCCTCAGCTTGAGTGACAATCACAACTGGCTTATCAAATGATTTCTGCGCCAATTCATACCTTTTCACTTGTGCCGGAGTGAAAACCTCACTTCTATTCATTAACTCCCCTGTTGCTTCCATAACGTGATCAGCAGGAACAGTGATATTTACGTCAAAATCTCCGAAAGGCAAAGCAAACTCTCCACTTCCCCAAAACTGCATATTTTGCCATCCTTCCACATCATTGTAAACAGCCATTCTAGGATAGAATTGAGCGATTACATACAATCTATTTCCCTCTTTTTCAAAAAACTCGTAACCAGAACGACCTCCGTCTTTTTGATAATCATTGATATTGTACGACCATTTGATAGAAAATGAAATTCTTGAATTTGGTTTCATTGGAGAAGCCAAATTAATTCTCATCATGGTGTGGTTTACTGTATAAGACATTGCTTTGCCATTAGCGTCTTTTACATACTCTAGATTAAACCCACGATCCAATCCTTTTTCTAAAAATTTGTTAGCAAAAGTTGAAGCTGGATAGGTCTGATCCATTTTATCGCTTTCTGCCAAAGGAGACTCAGAATATTCCGAGGCTTGATTTTGATCCAATTGTATCCATAAATACTCAAGGCTGTCTGGTGAGTTATTGTAATATGTAATAGTTTCAGAACCGCTCAATTTTGCTTTTTTATCATCCAACTCTATATCAATTTTATAATCTGCTTGTTGTTGATAATAAGCGGGTCCTGGTGCACCAGATGCTGTACGGAACATGTTGGGCGTAGCCAATAAGTCATACATCTGACTAAACTTATTTGTGTCGTACTGACCTTGATGTTTTGGATTTAGGGTTGTTACTGATTCTTGCGCAAATAAAGCTACTGGAAGAATAAAAAATAATATGATTTTTTTCATGGGTAGGATTAAAATAATTAGGCCGTGAAAATACTATTTTTAAACAAAACACCGTTCTTTAATCAAAATTTTAACATATATTTGGTGGAAGATTCCGTAAAAAGAAAACTTTGTTTCTCTCCCAAAATAGTGAAGTGCGTAATGTTTTGTTGCTCTAAATTCCAATCAGTCAAAATAGAATTATAGGTCTCCAAAGAATTGATTTTAGAGACTCCGTTTATACTTAAATAACAAACAAGAACATCCCCTTCCAGCTCTTTACTTAAAAAATTTATCTGGCTAGATTTTCCGTTTACTTTAATCGAAAAATTTTCAGCAAGGTATTTTTTCAGCAAAACCATTTCTGCAGGCGCTTCCGTATGTGTTCCTAAATGTAGTTTTTTATTGTATTTTTTCTCAAGTGCTTTGTCTAGGTCATCCACAAAAATTCTAGCTGTAATTTGGAGCATTTTTTTTTCGGGTGCATAATTTATTTGATAGATACCCATATAGAATTTATGAACACCGAAAGAGGTCAATATTATAAAAAAAAATGCTAAAAATAAATAGAAGATTGTTTTTTTCATTCTTCAAAAGTAGTAATTCTTTTGTATTCCTTGTTTTTTGTGATGAGGAAATCTATAAGTTGGAACTCATCAGTTGGTGCCATTAAAGTTCTCGATTTTGGGTCATTCTCGCAAAAAACAAGAAAAAGCTTGATTTCATCATCCTTTAACTTTAAGGTATTAGCAAAAAAAGCATAATTGACCCTTTCTATGGCGAGCTCTGAAAAGCTAGTATCCTTGTAAAAATCAACTTTCTCAGGATTGTTTTTTCTAAGCATCTTCAAAACATCTTTATATATCCGTACGAAATCCACACCTTTTTCGATACTTCCGTCCCGAGACATAGTACTGTTTTTTGGCGACGATCTTTCGTCGTCAAAAAACTGCATGTCAACATATTTCTGGGTACCCCCGGATATGGGATTCACCTCTTTTTTGGCTAGAATTAGCACCTCAGCTAACTCATTGGTAAAAACATCCATTTCTACCACAAATTCAGGAACAATAAACTCTTTTTCCGTAAGGACGACCCTCTTAGATTTAAACGTCAAACTTGAAAAAACCAAGGTGTCGTTAACTTTAGCTATAATCTTAAAAAAGCCATAACTATTGACAATTACACCTGTTTTGGAATTTACGTTAAAAACAATCACGTTTTCTACAGGTGCAAGATCATTTCTAACTTGTCCTTTTAACGGTATTGCTGAATCAATTTGGCTAAAGCAAAATTGACTCAACAGGCTCAAAAGTACTATTACTATTTTAGTTTTCATTTGCTATGGTCTTAATATATTTTTTAGCTAAAGTAATGATCAGAAACATGCATAGTGTCTTGTTTTTAGCATTTAAAGCTGCAACAAAATCGATGTCTTCAATGCAATAATATTGAAACCCTCTGATATAATCTTGCGGTATTTTGAGCGTCCGGACATAGTACTTGTCTTCAAAAACATACTTTAGTCTATTCATAAGCTGCTCTTTATATTCCACCGCAACTTCTTTTTTAAGCATAGAGGTTCGTCCAGACATCCAATTCAAAGGTCTATCCAACAAACCAGACCTTGCTGTATATAATTTCCTTGCGGCAGGAGTATACTTTTTTTGTCCGATAGGTACAATTCCCAAATTTACAGCACTGATTTTTGAATTCTCATTTATAATCACTTCTTCTAGCTTTATACTATTAGAAGTCATTTGAAAATCAATAACCCCCAGAGCCAAATCAGCAATGGTTAACCTCTTATGTAAAGTTACAAGATTTACAGCAGAAATAACCAAAACATCTCCCTCTTTTGCCAAAATTGAAAACATTCCGCTTTTATCTGAACTTGCCGCTTTTTCATTAGAAGTGTTCACGATATTTATTCCTTCGACAGCAATTGAGTCGACAATTATCTTTCCATAAATCTCACTTTCACTAAAAGTTTGACCAAAAGTAATCTGAGAAAGTAGTATCAAAAAGAAGAGGAAAGTATTATTCGTTTTCACAAGCGATGATTTCATTATATATTGTGACTAGCTCTGCTAACAGGAATTCAGTCGATATTAAATTTTTTGAACTTAAAATATTAGTGAACTTTTCATTTCCGACGGCGTAATATTCAAATCCTTTAACGTAAGCTAAAGGTATATTTAGCTTATTTACGAAGTGATTTTTGTCAAAAATATAATCCAATTGCCCTAAATAAAATTCTTTTTTCTCAACCTTGAGTTCTTTTTTAAGCATAGTAGTTCTTCCAGAAATGAAATTCAGCAAAGGATCCAGTCCCATCGGATTCAATCTGCCTGAACTTGCAGTTGCATATTTTCGTTCTGCCACAGTATAAGATCTTTGATCTGCAGCTACAATCCTAAAGGAAATCGCATTGATACTATCGTATCGTCTGATTACAACTTCGTTTAAGTCATTCATGATAGGCTCCATTTTTTATCAAAAGTAATTTATTTTCAAATATAGAGGCAGTCAGCGCAACCCGAACTCCTCTAAATTGCGCCGCCGAGAATAATAGCGTATCCCCAACAAAAGCATCTATTGAAAAATAACCACTAGTATCTGTAATGATAGCTTGTTCTGTTTTTAAATTTATGACATAGAAAACCCCTGCTCTTACAAAGTCGGCACTAACTTTTCCTCCCAATTTGGCAGGAACAGCTGATTGTGCCCAAGAGGCAGCAGCAAATAAAACAAAAAAGACACATCTTAACCGAGCAGTTGACATAGTTATTATAATCAATTATTCATTATTTGTAAAAGTACCTTAAGCCTCCACAAATTAACTACAAAGGAACTGGTAAAAAAATGTTAATAAAAAATAAGCCAAACAACAGGGCTGATTTTATACCTTTAACTCATAAATTTCAAAGAAAAAAAATGAAAAACATAATCATAGCAAGTACGTCAACACTGCACGGTAGTGGATATTTAGAATACCTGCTACCTGAATTGAGTAAGCATTTCGAGGACTGTAAAACCATTCTTTTCATCCCTTACGCAAGACCCGGTGGCATATCCCATAAGGAGTATACCGCCAAAGCATCTTTGGCTTTCTCTAAGATAAACATAGCCGTAAAGGGCATTCATGAATTTAAAGATCCAGCTTCTGCTATCAAAAATGCGGAAGGAATATTTACTGGAGGTGGCAATACCTTTGTATTAGTAAATGAATTACACAAAAACAACATCATGACCGTACTTGGTGAAGCTATTAAAAAAGGGATCCCCTATTTAGGTACAAGCGCAGGAAGTGTAATTTGTGGCCTTAGTATGCAAAACACAAATGACATGCCTATTGTATATCCTCCAAGTTTTCAAACCACAGGATTAATCCCATTTAACATAAATGCACATTATTCAGATCCTGACTTAGAGTCTAAACATATGGGGGAGACTAGAGAAACGAGAATAAAAGAATTTCATGCCTTTAACACGATTCCTGTTTTAGGATTAAGAGAAGGAAGTTGGCTGGACGTAAAAGGCTCTACAATACTTTTAAAAGGGAATTTATCGGCTCGGCTTTTTAGGCAAAATCAAGTTGCTGAGGAAATTGAGAAGGGAACAAACCTGAGTTATATCAAAT
>JBLIKQ010000004.1:0-56413 GCA_047635475.1 Porticoccaceae bacterium | reverse complement strand
TTTTTGTACAAAAACGAATTGGTCAATTTGGGAAACTATTTACGATATATAAACTGCGAACAATTCAAAATTCAATAGATAAGGAAGAAAAACACATTTCTACAACAGCTCAATTTCTACGCAAATATAAGCTGGACGAATTACCACAGATATTTAATGTTCTGAAAGGTGATATGAGCATCGTGGGGCCAAGGCCTGATTTGCCTGGTTATTATGATTTATTGGACGGGGAAAGTCAAAAAATATTAGAATTAAAGCCTGGATTAACAAGTCCCGCAGCTTTGAAATATCGAAATGAAGAGGAGTTGCTAGGTCAGCAAAAAAATGCTTTGTGGTTTAACGATACGGTGATTTTTCCAGATAAAGTTAAGTTGAATATGGATTACTATTACCATCGCAGTTTTTGGGGAGACATAAAAATTATCATAAAAAGTGTTGGTTTTATTTTTAATAAATGAACAAAAGCAAAATTTGGCTTTCATCACCCCATATGGGAGGTAATGAGCAAAAATACATCCAAGAAGCATTAAACAGTAATTGGGTTGCTCCAGTTGGTTCAAATATTGATGCTTTTGAGCTGAGTTTAGAAAACTATTTAGGCAAGGGGCATATTACCGCATTACACTCAGGCACGGCTGCCATACATCTGGGATTAATCCTTTTAGGTGTCAAGACTGGTGACGAAGTGATCTGTCAAAGCATGACCTTCTCGGCCTCTGTAAATCCTATATTGTATTTAGGAGCGACGCCTATTTTTATTGATAGTGAACCTGATACTTGGAATTTATGTCCTATAGCACTTGAAGAAGCAATAATTGATAGAATTTCCAAAGGCATAATTCCTAAAGCGATAATCGCTATTGCACTTTATGGGGTCCCTTATAAGATCGAAGAAATAAGAACAATTGCCGATAAGTATGGAATCCCAATTCTCGAAGATAGCTCAGAAGCTTTGGGTAGTAGTTATAGAGGGCAGCGCTGTGGGACGTTTGGAGACGTAAGTGTTTTGTCATTTAATGGGAGTAAAATTATTACCACTTCTGGCGGGGGAGCGATTATTACGGCCTCAAAAGAGCTAAAGCAAAGAGCTATTTTTCTGGCTACGCAAGCTAAGGAGGATGTATCTCATTATGAACATCGTGAGATAGGGTATAACTATAGAATGAGTAACATCAGCGCAGGCATCGGTAGGGGACAAATGAATGTGTTAGCTAAACACATCGAACTGAGAAGAATGATGCATGAATTTTATTTGGATTTATTTAAGGGGTTTGATGGGGTAGCTGTCTACACTGTACCCGACGAGGATTATTTTGCGAATTATTGGTTAACTACAATTTTGATAAACCCAAAGGAAACCAATGGAATAATGAATGAAACAGTAAGACTGAAGCTCCTCTCAGAGAATATAGAATCTCGTCCGCTATGGAAACCCATGCACAGGCAACCGGTTTTTTGCAAATATCCCTATTACGGAAAGGCTTATGTTGCTGACAGTCTTTTCGAAACGGGACTATGCTTACCTTCTGGTTCTAAGCTTTCGGATGTAGAGCGAGCTAGAATAAAAGCTGTTTTGACAGATTTATTTACAAAACACAAGAAGTAATCTAATTTTTATTGTAAAACAGGAGAAACAGCTTCTTTTATGCGTTTTACAACATTGAGATAAAGTATTTAATATTTTTTTCGAATTTTTTATTTGTTACTTTTGCGATAATCAACACAAGAACGCTAATATAAATATATATTGTGAGTACAAATACAAAATCGTCCGCCACAGATTTGAAATTCAAGTTTTTTTCCAAAGAAAATTTAAGGTTTAATATCTATAATTTAAGTTATTTACCAAGGTGGATAATAATTATGATAGATGTTAGTGTCTTAATAATCGCTTTGTTTCTCACAAAGCTAATTATAAATGGGCTGGGACTGTCCTATATTAATAGTTTTAGCAAAGTATATTATATTTTATTTCTTTTAGCAGTGAATATATTTTCTTTTTGGATATTTCGAACCTATTCCGGGATTATTAGGCACTCCTCCTATGTTGACGCCGTTAAGCTTTTGTTATCGCAGGTGTCAGTTTTATTTTTTTTCCTTCTTTTTAATTTGATTTATGAACTTTTTATCGGAGAGAAGGCGTTTTTAAATACTGGACTTTTTATCAATATGGTATTGTCTTACTGTGGTTTGTTTTTATACCGTGTAATCGTAAAGCAAACTTTCGAAAACTATTTTAAGGAAAAAAGTGATATTAAATTGATTAAGGTCGTAATTTACGGTTCGGATGCTAATGCCATTTCGGTAGCTAAAGCCTTATATCTAGAAACACCAAGCCGTTTTAAGATTGTAGGCTTTGTAGATAAGAACAGCCAAAACTACCAGTCCAAACGAATGTTGGATGTACCGATATTAGTACTAAAGAAAAAGCTTACTACCCTTATGCGATCTGTTAGAGCAGAAGGTGTTATTATAGCAGATAAAAGTTTATCAAAAGAGGAGCGTTTGGTCATTGTAGATCAATGTCTAGAATTTAATTATAAAGTGTATCTCGTTCCGGTGATTACGGATTGGGAAAATCAAAAGGAAATTTCACAAAAAGTAAAGAATTTTCAAATTGAAGATTTATTGGAAAGAAAAGCTATTGTGTTAGACAACAAGGCCATTTCAAAACAGTTGAAAGATAAAACCATATTGATTACCGGTGCTGCAGGTTCTATAGGAAGTGAAATAGTAAGGCAGGTACTGAGTTTTAATCCAAAAAGAATCATTATCGTAGATCAGGCAGAAACACCTTTGCATAATCTTAGTTTAGAGACGAAAAGTCTAATTTCAAGTGCTAAGATATGTACCGTAGTCGCGGATATTAGAAGTAAAGAGGCGTTGAACAATATTTTTAAGCTTTATAAGCCCCAAGTGGTATTTCACGCTGCGGCATACAAGCACGTGCCCTTAATGGAGGAAAACCCTGCACAAGCGATTCTTACCAATGTTGAGGGAACAAAAAACTTGGCAGATTTGGCATGCGAATATAATGTGATAAAATTTGTTATGGTATCTACAGACAAAGCTGTCAATCCAAGTAATGTGATGGGAGCAAGTAAAAGGATAGCGGAGAAATATGTTCAGTCCTTACAATTAAAAAGTCGAAAAGGGAAAAACGAAAAAGCTACAAAATTTATTACTACTCGTTTCGGAAATGTTTTGGGTTCTAACGGTTCTGTGGTGCCTCTATTTAGTAAGCAAATAGCCAGTGGAGGTCCAGTAACAATAACGCATCCGGATATTATCAGGTATTTTATGACTATTCCAGAGGCCTGCCAATTGGTTCTAGAGGCTGGAGCGATGGGTAATGGAGGTGAAATTTATATTTTTGATATGGGTAAACCAGTAAAGATTATTGATTTGGCAAAAAAAATGATCAAGTTGGCCGGTTTTGTGCCAGAGAGGGATATTAAAATACAGATTGTGGGACTTCGACCTGGAGAGAAGTTATTCGAGGAATTACTCAATAATAATTCAAAAACCATCCCTACCTACCATGATAAGATCATGATAGCTGAGGAGATTCAAGACGAGTATGAAAGCCTACATACAGATATAGAAGAGCTTATTGAAATCGCAAAGCTTTTTGAAAATGACGATATAGTTACAAAGATGAAAAAAATTGTCCCTGAGTTTAAGAGCATGAATTCCGCTTTTGAAGTATTGGATAAGTAATAGTAAAATAGCTTCTTTTATTAAAAAAAGTTTTTGTATCGTATATTCATAGTGAACTTATGAGTTAAAGCCGTCAAAAATCTTATTTCAATTTCGTTTTGGTAACAAGAAATTTGAAGTACTCTATTCAATGAGTACAGATAGAATTGTTTTTTGTTAATTCTATACAAGGGTGTATGAAAATTAATTTATATCGAACAGTCTAGCAACTTACTCTATTCTGAAAAATTGATTGTTGGAGATAGCTTCGTTTAAAGGCACTACATCTTTTATCCTTATTTTTTGTTCAAAGGCAGCAATATGCTTGTCATGATGTACGTCAGAGCCCACATAGCTGTACATCCCTTTCGAAAGTAATTTTTCAGCGATTTTTGTAATTTCTGCGCCGTAATAACCTACGGTCGCCAGAAGGTTTAGTTGAAATAGGCATCCCGCTCTTTTAAGTTTAACATACTCGTTGAAATTCTTATGATAAAAAAAATACCGCTCCGGGTGGGCTAAAACGGGTGTGTAGCCCGCTACTTGTAAATCGAAAAGTATAGAGTACAATTGCATAGGAGCGTTTATGTACGACATTTCAACTAAAACCTGATTTCCTTTGAGCGTCAATAAATCCTGGGATTGGAAAAGACGGACAAACTGATCGTCCATTAAGTACTCCGCAGCAGCCTGGAAAGGAATATTTACATTATTTTTTTGAAGTTCTTCTATTGTTTTATCTTTAGCGGAAACTATTTGTTCAGCGGTATTGTTCCAAACATTCTGCATGATATGCGGTGTAGTGATAATCTCAGTGACGCCAAACCCTTGAAGTGCTCGCGTAAGTCTCAAACTCTCCTCGAATGTTTGCGCGCCGTCATCAATACCAGGCAAAAGATGAGAGTGGATGTCTATATGGCCATTTGGAATTAAATCCTTAAGTATGGGTTTTGACTTGAATAGGTTTAACATATTTGCAAAGGTAAGGAAAAGTAAGCAGTGATCACTACCCTAATGTAGTAAAAAGTGAAGGGGGTTATCGACTTAAATCCTAAAGAAGAATTAAAGCATCTTGTTATTTTGCTACTATACTTCAGGTAAATTATTATATTTATTTTATAATTTATTGCAACAATAGAAAACGATTTAAATGGTTCTCAAATTTAGAGACAGTAGTGAGCTTTTGATGGGAAGTGTATGCGTAAGCATAGAAAAAAGATTGCTTTATTAAATAAAATGAACAAAATAGAACATACAAATGCCCCTTGGCTGTTTGAGATAACTCCTAAAAACAAATTCTTTTCTCTTAACCTGAAGGAAGTTTGGCAATACAGAGATTTGCTGATGCTTTTCGTGAAGAGAGATGTTATAACGGTTTACAAACAAACCGTTTTAGGGCCACTTTGGTATTTAATACAGCCGTTGTTTACGGCCATTACTTTTACCATTGTTTTTAACAACTTGGCTGGTATTAGTACCGGTGTTGTACCTTCTTTTTTATTCAATTTAGCTAGTATTACTGTTTGGAACTACTTCACTGCTTGTCTTACTTCGACATCAGATACTTTTCGTAGCAATGCTGGCATCTTTGGGAAGGTTTATTTTCCGCGAATCATCGTGCCAATCTCTATTGTAATTTCCAATCTGATAAAATTTGGAATACAATTCCTTATTTTCATCGGTTTTTATATCTATTATTACAGCCAGGGTGCTGATGTCAGCCTTAATGGTGCTACCGCTTTTTTTCCGCTACTGATCATACTTATGGGAGTTTTAGGATTAGGGTTTGGAATGCTAATTTCTTCTCTGGTGACTAAATACCGTGATTTTAGTTATCTTATTGGTTTTGGTGTACAACTGCTAATGTATTTGTCGGCCGTGATGTATCCGATGGCTCTGATTGCCGAAAGAATACCAAAATATGCTTGGCTGGTGCGTTACAATCCACTCGCCTATGTTATTGAAACGACCCGATATATGCTACTTAATGTAGGACAAATTAGCGTTGAAGGATTGACGTATACGATTGTTGTAACGGTAGTTGTTTTCTTTATCGGATTGTTAATTTTTAATAAGACTGAGAAGAGCTTTATTGATACGGTATAATAGTGAGAAGTGGGAAGTTAGAAATGAAGAGTGAGAAATGGGAAATGAATAGTGAGAAGCTTGTTTCTATTTACCATTCACGATTCACTAAAAAACCACTCACTAAAAAAATAGATATGAATCATAAAGATTTAGACGTTTGAAAAAAGGATATAGATTTTGTGGAGCCTATTTATAAGTTGACTTAAACATTTCCAGACGTAGAAAAATTTGGTTTAACGAGTCAAATCATAAGAGCTGCTGTTTCCATTCCATTTAATATTGGCAGAGGAGCAGCACGAAAAGGAGATATGGAATTAGTTCCTTTTCTCCATATTGTCTTGGGGTTAGCTTTCAGAATTGGAGATTCAATACTTGATGGTAATACGATTAGCATTTGTTAAAAATGAAGAAGGTTGCGAATTACAAATGATTAAAGTAAAAAAATTATTGTTGAGATTTAGAAATTATATAGAAAAAAAGTGAGTTGGGAGAGCTGATTCGAGAGAAGTTAGTTACTATTTACCACTCACCCTTCACTTCCCCCTAATTTTCACTACTCACTATGAAGGACATTATATTAAAAGCCGAAAACATTTCCAAGCAATATCGTCTAGGACAGGTAGGTACGGGCACCTTAAGCCATGACCTGAACAGATGGTGGCATAAAATCCGTGGCAAAGAAAATCCTTATCTTAAAATAGGCGATACGAATGATCGAAGTACCAAAGGGACCAGTGATTACGTTTGGGCACTCCAAAACATTAACTTTGAAGTAGAACGTGGTGAGGTTTTAGGAATTATAGGCAAGAACGGCGCTGGAAAATCAACGCTATTAAAAATATTATCTAAAGTCACCGCACCTACAACTGGCAGTATTAAGTGCCGGGGACGCATCGCTTCTTTGCTCGAAGTGGGAACTGGATTTCATCCTGAACTGACCGGTAGAGAAAATATTTATCTCAATGGTGCAATTTTAGGGATGACCAAAAAAGAAATTAGCTTAAAGATTGACGAAATCATCGAGTTCTCTGGATGCGAACGCTATATCGATACGCCCAGCAAACGCTACAGTAGTGGGATGACGGTGCGGCTTGCTTTTGCTGTAGCCGCTTTTCTGGAGCCTGAGATCTTGGTGATTGATGAGGTACTAGCCGTGGGCGATGCAGAGTTCCAGAAGAAAGCTATTGGTAAGATGCAGGATATCTCTCGTCAAGGAGGAAGGACCGTGTTGTTTGTAAGCCATAATATGGATTCTATTATGAGGTTGTGTACTAAATCGATACTTTTAAAGAATGGTCGAATAATTAACTATGATATTACATCAAAAGTTATCGATAATTATTTAAAATCTGAATATGGTACATCTTCTATTAAAAGTTGGGAAGGTCAAAATGCGGGAAACAGTTTAGTAAAAATAATTGATGTTAAAGCACATAACAATCAATTTGATGTAAAAGATAATTTTAAAATAACAGAATTTGTTGGGATAACTGTAAGTTATGAAGTAATTACAGAAGGAAATAAATTCCATGTAGCTTTTAATTTTTATAATAAAAATGGTATTAACATTTTTGATTCTCATGAAAATAATACGATTAATTATTATGAAATAAAAAAATGTGGCTTATATGAAACAACCGCTTGGATACCAGAAAATTTATTTGGAGAAGGTCTGATTTTAGTAGGAGTAGCCTTGGTTACTCATGATCCATTTCAAGTTCATTTTCATGAAAGAGATTGTATTGCATTTAATATGATAGACAATCAAATTAATAGTCCAACACGGGGAGAATATGTTGGGAGTTTACCTGGAATTATCAGGCCATTAATGAAATGGGATTCAAAAAATAAAATTTAAAAAATGTTTAAAAAAATAAAAATCGCAAAAGAAGAAGTTAAAATTTCAGTTCAATCCATTTATGAAGGTCATCATCAAGTTACTTATAAAGGAATAAAAGCTATTAGATGTCCATTTGATTATGTTATTTATCAAATGATTTTAAATGAAGTTAAACCTGATTTAGTTATTGAGGTTGGGACAAATATTGGTGGAGGTGCTCTTTATATTGCTGATTTATTGGATGCTAACGGAAAAGGGATTTTGCATACTATAGATATATTAGATATGGTTAATTCAAAAGTTAAAGAGCATAATCGAATTAAATTTTTTACAAAAGGATGGGAAGACTATGATTTAGAATTAACAAAAGGATTTGAAACAATATTAATTATTGAAGATGCCTCACATTTATTCAAAGATTCGATTGGAATTTTAAATAAGTTTCACGAAATAATTTCGGTAGGTTCCTATTTCATAATTGAAGACGGAATCATTAACGAACTAGGATTAGAAAAAAATTACCAAGGAGGACCATTGAAAGCAATTCGTGAATTTTTGCCAAATCATCCAGAATATATAGTTGACAGAAAATGGTGTGATATGTTTGGTCAAAATGCTACTTTCAATGTGAATGGATATTTAAAAAAAATTATTTAAATTACTGTAATAGTATTTAAAAATATTGTTAAAAATAGAAGTTGATGAAAAAAAATTCTACCGGAGAAAGACTTGAGTTTTATAATTTTTCAGATGTAACAATAGAACATCTTCATAGATATTCGATTGTTTTAGATATTGTTAAAAACAAAAGAGTTTTGGATATGGCGTCTGGCGAAGGATACGGTTCTTTTCAATTATCTAAATTTGCATTTTCAGTTATTGGTGTTGATATAGATGATGATTCAATTGAAAATGCTAAAAAAAAATATGGGTCTTCTAATATAGAATTTCTAAAGGGTTCTACATCAAATATACCGATTCCTGATAATTCGATTGATGTTGTTGTGAGTTTTGAAACAATTGAACATCATGATAAGCATGAAGAAATGATGCTTGAAATAAAAAGAGTTTTAACTCCTAGTGGTATTTTAATTATGTCTTCCCCTGACAAAGAATTTTATTCTGACAAAACAGGGCAGAATAATATTTTTCATATTAAAGAATTATATTTTTTAGAATTTAGAAATTTAATTAACAGTCATTTTAAACAAACATCGTATTATTTTCAAAAATCTCATAATTTTAATTCTTTTATTTCAAATGAAAAAAGTTATAAAGATGTAGTAATTTTTTCTGGAGATAACCTAAATATATCCAAAATTAAAATAGAGCCTCTATATAATATTGTAATCGCATCTGACAATGAATTGCAGGAATTAAAAACTTCTATTTTTGAGGGATCTAACATTAAAAATTTAGAAATTAAACAAATTATAGAAATCACTTCATTGTCGATATATAACTCTTTAACTTTTAGAGTAGGCAAATTAATATGTTATCCAATTTTTTATTTAATAAACAATAAATTAAAAAGATGGTTAAAGAATCAATTCCTTTAGTTTCAATTTGTATTCCAACTTGTAATGGAGAGCAATTTATTGTTGAAGCTATGGATTCGGCAATTACACAAACGTATTCTAATCTGGAAATAGTGATTTCAGATGATGCGTCAAACGATACTACCCTAAAAATAATTGAAGAGTTTAAAGGAAAAACAAAAATACCAATTCGGATTTTTCATCATGATCCAAAAGGAATTGGTTCAAATTGGAACAACTGCATTAAGAAATCAAAAGGGCAATACATTAAGTTTTTGTTTCAAGATGATGTTTTGAAACAAACTTGTGTTGAAGAGATGCTTGTGTTTGCTGAAACTAATAATGTTGATTTAGTTTATTGCAAAAGAGACTTTATATTCGAAAAAGAAGACTTGTTTATTACCACATGGATTCGAAATTTTGAAAACTTACATGACAAGTGGAAAATAATAAATGTTAATAAGGGAGTTATAAAAGGAGAGGACTGTTTAAGAGATGAGTATTTTATGCGTTTTCCTGAAAATAAATTTGGAGAACCTACTGCAGTATTATTAAACAAACGAATTTTCGAAAAAATCGGATACTTTGACGAGGAATTAATTCAGACTTTAGATATAGAATTTTGGTGGAGAGTTTTGTTTTATTTTGACACTGGTTTTATAGATAAGTCGTTAATTTATTTTAGGTTACATAATAAACAGGCTTCACAAATAAATCATGTTAATCAAGTAAACGAAGTGGATTTGTTACATAGATTTTGCTATGATAAAATGTTTTGGAAAGTTCACAATAAGTCAAAATGGTTTCTTTTAAGAAAACATAACCCTTTGGTGAATTTTATTTACAATCATACTTTTTTAAAAAAAATAAAGTATCTACAAAATAATTATAAAAATCCTAAAAAATTTTTTAAAAAAGTAATCTCTAAATTTCAAGACAAATAAATGCTAGCCATAGTAATCCCATATTTTAAACTCATTTTTTTTGAACAAACTTTACAGTCGCTATCTAATCAAACTGATAAACGGTTCAAAGTCTATATTGGTGATGATGCGAGTCCGCAAAACCCTTTAGGTCTATTGGAAAAATACACAGGTCAATTTGATTTTATATATCATAGGTTTAATGAAAACTTAGGAGGTGTATCACTTAGCCAACAATGGGAACGTTGCATTGCATTGTCGGGTGATGAAGAATGGATTATGATTTTGGGTGATGATGATTATTTGAGTGAGAGCGTGGTGGCTGTGTTTTGCAATAATTTGAATAAAATTAAGAAAGAGGCTGTTGGTGTTGTGCGGTTTGCGACTCAGCTAATTGATGAGAATACGCAAGCTATTTCAGATATTTATGAGCATCCGCAAATAGAAAATGCAGCAGACTTTATACTTAAAAAAATAAATAATCAGACACGGAGTTCTTTGAGCGAATATGTCTTTAAAAAAGAGGTAGTTGTCAAAATAGGTTTTAAAAACTTTCCTTTGGGCTGGTATAGTGACGATCTTGCAGTTTTAGAGTTTTCTAATTTTAAAAATGTTTATACTCTAAATAATTCATTAGTTTTTATTAGATTTTCTACTTTAGGTATTTCGGGTAACTCTAGTTATTTCATAAAAAAATCTAATTCTAGATTTGATTTTTATTATTATCTTTTAGCAATAAAGAGGATGAATTTTTCGAAACCTCAAAAGCAGGATTTATTTTTGAAACTATCAAAATGTTATATAAACGAAAAGAGGCAGTTTAATTATTTTTTTAAAATCTCCTATATATGTTTGAGGCTTTTTTGGTTAGTAAGTTATTTTGAGTTTATCAACTCTATTTTACATTATACTTTCAGAAGAAATGGTAGAAAATCAAAATAAATACGTCGAACCTTTTTTTAGTATAATTATACCTGTTTATAATGTGAAAAAATACCTACAAGAATGTGTTGATAGTTTACTTTGTCAAAAGTTTAAAAATTTTGAGATTATACTTGTAAATGACGGATCTTCGGATGGTTCAGGTCGTTTGTGTGATGAGTTAGCTTGCAAATATACTCAAATAAGCGTGATTCATAAAGAAAATTTAGGAACTGCAGCAGCAAGGAATGTCGGTATTGAATTGGCTAAAGGAGAGTATTTATGGTTTGTAGATGGCGACGACTTAGTAATGAAGGATTCTTTGTTTGTATTGAATGATTTATTGAATTGTAATAAAAACATCTCGGTTTGTAATTTTAGTAGAATAGAGTTTATTGATGGAGAATCTTATGAACAACCAGTTAACAGATTTCATGAAACTAAAAAAAAAGCTGCTGTTTATGATAATAAAAGTGAATATATTCCATCTAGTGTTTGTTATAGTTTATTTAAACATAAATTTATTTTAAACACGGGAATAACTTTCAAGGAGAATAATCGATTTGAAGACGAGTTTTTCAACCTTGATTTGTACACCAATTTTAAATTTAAAATCCTTAGTGTTGATTATCCTTTGTATATCTATCGAAAACAAAGGGAATATAGTAAAACTAATTCGAAAGATTCTAAATCGCTTTTTAGCAGTTGTGTTTCTTTAGTTGATTTATTTGAATATATCGATAAAATTCATTTAGATTCATTTAATACAAAAATAATAAGCTATAAAAAAAGAGGTTATGCTGAATTAGGTTTATTTTTTCTCATGAGCTACCTAAAAAGAGAGGATTCTTTAAAAAAAGGGAAGCTTTTAAAGCTGTTTAGAGACAAAATTAAACTTATTCCCATTGAGGGGACGCTTTTTAAAAGAAGTCAGATCCCAAGATTACTATATAATTTGAATTTAAAAATATTTTTATTTTGTTTAAGAAATTTTAAACTTTGAATTAAAATTAATTTTATGAAGAAAATTATATAGTTTGTGTAATAAGTAGTCCTTGGAATGATTGACTTATTAAATAACGAATCAAGGAAAGATAATAGTAGCTGTTCTTTTTTATAGAAGCTATAATCCAAAATCAAATCAGAAAATTGTAGTTTCTTATTAAATTATCATAGACGAAGAGATCTATATTTATGTTTGTTCCTTCTAGATATAAGGATTAATGTTTTACAAGTTTCAAATGTAGACAGCAGTAATTAAAATGGCTGTGAAAAATATTTAAAGAAATTCAACCTGATGTAGTTGATAGTTTGGATAACTAAAGTCGTTCTTATGCTATTTTAAAAACGATGAATAAATTCTTGAAATTAACATGGAATGATTGTTGCTAAAGAATTTATTTACAGTAGATTCAAAAAGAATCTGTATTTTGGAAGTGGTCTTTAGGGATAAAAACAGGAGTAAAATTCATGCTGAAATGAAATATGCAGCTGATTTAGAGTTATAACTTCATTTTTTTAGACATGAAAAATTATTTCTTACATCTGCGCTTTTGTAAGGTTTTATATACAGTGCAAATGGTCAATTGTAATTAGATTTCGTACAGGAATATTTGGAGGAAGCCAGAGCAGCTATAAAAATAGAGGTAAAGAATGCTATTCCAAAAGAGGAAAGAGACTTGGTAGGGAGCTTGAAAAATATAATGTATATCTAGGTATAATAAGCTCTAAATTTTTTAAAAGAATTGCAAATAAGATTTTCTATTCAAGAATTATTAAAAATAAAGAATTGCTTTTTAGTTATCCACCGATGATCGGTTTTGATGGAATAAAACAAGAATTTAAAATCAATCGTTAATGCCCAAACTAACTATCGTCACCATAAACTATAACAACCTCGAAGGACTCAAAAGAACTATAGATAGTGTTGTGAATCAAACGTGGACAGAGTTTGAGTATATTGTTATTGATGGAGGCAGTTCTGATGGTAGTAAAGAAATAATTGAGGATTATCAAAATGAAATAGCCTATTGGGTCAGCGAGAAAGACAATGGTATTTATCACGCCATGAATAAAGGAATAAAAGAGGCTACGGGTGAGTTTGTTGTTTTTATGAATAGTGGAGATATTTTTTATAATGAAACAATAATTGACTCTCTGGTAAATCAATTGAAAGATACCGATGAAATTTTATACGGGGATGTTTTATTAAGAAATAAAAAAACAAATACGGAGAGAATTCAAAAACATCCCGAAAAATTAATTTTTTCTTATTTTTATAATCAAACACTTTGCCAACAAGCATGTCTTATTAAACGGTCTTTATTTGACTCTATTTTTTGTTTTAATGAAAATTATAAAATCAGTTCCGATTGGGAATTTCTTATTTATGCCATTTATATAGAGAAAGTGCACACAAGAAAAATAGATTTGTTAATTTCAATTTATGATACTACTGGTGTTTCTGGAAATCCAGATTTTAGAAAAATAGCTGCTAAGGAGCGAGACCAAACAATAAATACATATTTCCCTTTGTTTAAAGAAGATTATGAATTATTAAAATCTTTTTCCTCTTATAGATTTCGCCAATTAAAGCAAATTGAAAAGTCGATTTTTTTTAGAAAACTAATATCCGTAATTTTCAGAGTTATTATCGTAATGCTTCCTAATAAACATAAATAGTTTGAAAATAGCGATTCTATTTACATATCGAAACCGTGAATTGCGTCGAATTATACGCTCTCTTGATTCTTTGAAAAAACAGCATTTACAGAATTTCGAAGTGCTATTTATTGATTACGGTTCAAAAAAAGAATGGGCTTCCCAAGTAAAATTACTAATCAGTCACTATGATTTTGTAACCTATGAATATCTTTATACTGAATTACAACCTTGGAATAAATCGAAAGCATTAAATTATGCTATTAGAAATCTTAAATCAGAATATTTTTTTACCGCCGATATTGATATGATTTTTCACCCAAAATTCACGTCTATTTTACAAAAAAAGAGCTGTCCAAAAAAAGGAACTTATTTTCAAGTTGGTTATTTGTCAGAAGAAGAGAGTAATAAAGAATTGCTTTTCGAGGAATACATAATAAAATTTTATTCTAATGAAGAAGCAACAGGGATGACTCTTGTCCCGGTTAGTGTGATAAAAAACATAAGAGGATATGATGAGTTTTTTCATTTTTGGGGCTCAGAAGATACAGATATTCATAATCGATTAAAAACGATTGGATTTGAAGTAGAATATTACAATGATAAAACTGTTTTGCTACATCAATGGCATAAAAACTATAGAAATAGAGAAACTAAAGAGCTCAATAAGGAGTTGCAATTGACAGGTATTGTAGAAATAAATAATTTGTATTTGCTTAAAAAGGAGAATAAAAAAGAAAAGAAGGATGTTATTAACGAATGGGGGAGTGTATTGTCGAAAGAAGAGTTTGACGAGTTAGAATCCATAAAAACAAAAGTACTCTCAAACGAAAAAGATGTAATAGATTATTTTTTATACCAAGAACTACCTTTTTTACACCAAGAAATAATAGGCGTTAGTATTAAAGAAAATCCATTTAAAGATTCTTTTAAATATAAAATAAAAATTCTTTTAGGGAAAAAAGTTCCCCAATTTTATACCCTTAAAGAAATAAATGATAAGCTTTTACTACACATTGTTTCGTTTTATCACCAATTTCCTTATTCCTATAAAGTTAGCGATGATTTAAGAAATATCGAATTTAAAATTAAAAAATAGCACTATTTGTTTCTTATAAAAAGTTAATCTCATGCCAAAAGTAATTCTCATTTCTCATCTTCCATTGCCTTATTTTGGAATAGGTAGCTGGACGACTCTCTATAAAAACTATTTGAATGGTGAGCATCAAATAGATTATGTTATATGTGTCCAACCAGAGCAACAGTTTGAAAATGTTAGCTATGGTATTGTCGCTAATAACCTGCTATTGGATATAAAAAAGAAATGGAAAAATAATAGTTATATCGGATATATTGAAGCTTTAGAAAAATTAATAAATCCTGAAGAAAAGTATATTATCCAAATTATAGATAATTTTGGTATTGTGAAACCACTTTTATTCTTTTTAGAGAAAAAAAAAATGCGGTCCAATTGCTATATTCAATTCTTTTATCACGGGTATCCGCCGTTTTATGGTAATTTTGAGAGCAGATGGTTTTTTGAATCCATTGACGAAATGGTTCTGTTAACCCATGATTCATATCAGGCTCATAAGGATCAATATGCCATTTTGCCCAGCCGTTTTTCTATATTACATAACGGAATAGACACCACGAATTTTCACCCAGTTTCACTAGAAAAAAAGATCGAATTAAAAAAAAACAAAGGGGTTCAGGAAAAAAAAGTCTTTGTTTGGTGTTCGCAAGACCGTCCAAAGAAGGGGCTGCATATTGTGCTGGACGCCTGGAAAATGGTTTACAAAGAGAGACAAGATATCGTGCTTTGGGTTATCGGATGCGAGCCAAAAACTCCGCAAGAAGGAGTGTGTTATTTTGGTAAAATTCCAAATGATGAATTACCGATTTATTTTCAAACTTCGGATTGTTATTTGTTTCCAACACTTTGGCATGAGGGATTTGGCATGAGTTTGATAGAGGCTTTACATTGTGGTAATTACTGTATTGCTTCTAGTACAGGAGGAGTTCCTGAGGTGCTGCAATACGGAAAATTAGGGAAGCTTATAGAAAACCCGCATTTTGTTAAGGAATGGGAAAAGGCTATAGTAGATTTTATCGAAAACCCACCCCCAAAAGTGTCTGTTCCCGCTAAATTATACTCGTCTGAAAGTTGGTCATTGGGAATGAATAATTTAATTAATAGAGCAAAGCAGTCTGTTTCTATGTAAACAAAGGTTATTTTTTAATTATTAAGTTTTAGATGAAAAATATAGCGATAATTCCTGCCCGAGGCGGTTCAAAACGTATACCTGAAAAGAACATTCAGCTTTTAGGAAGTTTACCGTTATTGGTTCATTCCATACAATATGCATTGGCGAATAGCGAAATTATTGACGCAGTTTATGTTTCTACCGATGATGAAACTATAAAAGCAATAGCATTGGCTCATGGCGCAAAAATTATTGATAGGCCATCATCTCTTTCGGGAGATATGGAGCCCACAGTTACGGCTTTGAAACACGTTTTGGAATGTATTGAAGTAGATGTGGAAAATGTTATTTTACTACAATGCACAAATCCTTTAAGACCTGATAATTTGCTAAAAGAAGCTTTTAAAGTATATCAAAGAGCCAAGTGCGATAGTCTATTTACTGTTACGAGAAATCATGAAAAACTTGGAAAAATAATTGAAAATAAGTTCCTACCCTTTAACTATAGTATAGGGCAACGCAGCCAGGATTTAGAGCCGCTTTATTTTGAAAATGGCTTGTTGTACATTAGTAATGCAGAAGTTATTAGAAAAGGCAAAATATTTTCTAAAAATAGTATGCCTTTTGAAGTAAATCATATTTTTGCCAGAGTTGATATTGATACGCTGCAGGATTTGGAGTATGCAGAATACTTATATCAAAAATTTATAACTTGTAATTCATAACTCATTTGATGAACCCATACATAACAATATCCGGTAGAAAAATAGGAATAGATTATCCACCATTAGTAATTGCTGAGATCGGAATAAACCATGAAGGATCATTAACTGTTGCAAAAGAAATGGTCGATGCCGCACATCGTGCAGGAGTAGAAGTCGTCAAACACCAAACCCATATTGTTGAAGACGAAATGAGCGGGGCAGCTAAAAAAGTAATTCCAGGGAATGCAACCGTTTCCATTTATGAAATTATGGAGCGTTGTGCTTTGGATGAAACGGAGGAACTAGAGTTAAAAAAATACGTGGAAAGCAAAGGACTGATTTTTATATCAACACCCTTTTCACGTGCAGCAGCCGAACGGTTAAAAAAGTTTGACATAGCGGCCTATAAAATTGGATCGGGAGAGTGTAACAACTATCCATTAATAGAACATATTGCTTCTTTTGGCAAACCAGTGATTTTGAGTACAGGGATGAATACAATAGAGAGCATTGCCAAAGCGGTAGCTATTTTTGATAAGCACAATATTCCTGTGGCCTTATTGCATACGACCAATTTATATCCTACACCCATACATTTAGTACGTTTAGGTGCGATGACTCAAATGCAGGAAGCTTTTCCTGACAAAGTTTTTGGTTTGAGTGATCATACCCTAAATAATAATGCTTGTTTGGGAGCTGTAGCTTTGGGAGCTAGTGTTTTAGAACGTCATTTTACAGACAATATGCAACGTACGGGACCAGATATTGTGTGCAGCATGGATGAAGAAACAGCAAGGGATTTGATTGGAAATTCTAATGAAATTTGGCAGATGCGAGGGGGAATCAAAACAGCTGTCCAAGAGGAGCAGGTTACCATCGATTTTGCCTTTGCAACGGTTTGCGCTATTAACAATATTAAAAAAGGGGAGCTATTTACCAAAGAAAATATTTGGGTCAAACGACCTGGAACCGGTGGGGTTTTAGCGGAGTACTTCAATGATATAATAGGAAAAACGGCAGTTAGAGATATAGAAAATGACGAGCAGTTAGGTTTTGCTGATTTCGATTAATATGAAAAAAATCCTATTTCTCACAGGAACACGAGCTGATTTTGGTAAAATAAAATCATTGATTTCAATTCTGGAAAACCATAATCGATTTGAAGTTTTTGTATTTGTTACAGGAATGCATTTGCAGGAAGAATATGGTTATACTTTATTAGAGATAGAAAGATGTAGTTTTAAAAACATTCATACTTTTTATAACCATACTCACGAAAGCACTATGGATTTAACGTTAGCTAAAACCATTGAAGGTCTTTCCAGTTATAGTAAAACAGTTAAACCGGATCTAATCATTGTACATGGGGATCGTGTTGAAACTTTGGCAGGAGCAATTGTAGGTTCGTTAAACAATATTCTCGTTGCTCATATCGAAGGAGGAGAAATATCGGGTACCGTTGATGAATTAATTCGTCATAGTGTTAGTAAATTAAGTCATATTCACTTTGTGTCTAATAATGAAGCTTCAAAACGATTATTGCAAATGGGGGAAATGAACTCCTCAATTTATACAATTGGATCACCAGATATTGACATCATGTTTTCTGATACTCTCCCGAGTTTAGCAGTTGCAAAAGAGTATTATCAAATTGGTTTTGAGGAATTTGCTATTGTTATGTTCCACCCTGTAACAACCGAGGAAAGGGATATGAAAGAGTATGTTGGTAACTTGATAGAATCATTATTAAACGATACTCATAATTATGTTGTTATTTATCCAAATAATGATTTCGGGAGTCAATATATTATAGATTCGTATAGCCAAATAAAAAACAATCCTAGGTTTAGAGTATTTCCATCATTACGATTTGAATATTTTTTGACTTTATTAAAAAACTGCGAGTTTATTATAGGAAATAGTAGTGCAGGAATTCGAGAAGCACCTTATTATGGAATTCCAATTATTAATATAGGTACACGTCAACAGAATAGAGCTATCCATGCGGATATTATCAATACAGATTATAGTGTAAATGCTATTAAAGAAGCCCTATCAATAATCAATTTGCACGATGTACAAGTATCAGAATCCGATTACGGAAAAGGAAATAGCACAGCGTTATTTCTTCAATGCCTTCTAAAACCAAATATTTGGCAATTAAATCAACAGAAACAATTTAGAGATATATAATGCAAAAAAATAAAATATTTATACTCTTACCTGACGGTGTTGGTCTAAGGAATTTTGCCTATTCAGAATTTCATGCTATTGGGAAGCGAGAAAATTTTGATGTAGTTTTTTGGAATAACACTCCTTTTTCCTTATCTGAATTAGGTTTTAAAGAGATAAAGATTCAGAATTCAAAATCCCATCCTCTAACTGATATATACAAGAATGCAAGAAAACATATTGAGTTAAATCGATTTATTAAAATAACTAAAGATAGGGTTTATGATACATACCGTTTTCCATTTTCTTTCAGTACCCTAAAAAAAGCAATAAAAAGTAGTATAACAAAAAGTATAATAATTACTTATTCCTCAGGAAAAGGATTGCGAGAAATAAGAGAAAAAATTAAAGAGAAGGAACGGAAAACTTTGTATTATCATCAGAGTTTAGAAACCTTGCAAAAGGAAAAACCCGAGATGGTTTTTTGTACTAATCAGCGTCCAATGACTGCTATTGCTCCTCTGTTAGCAGCGCAACAGTTAGGTATTCCTACTGCAACCTTTGTATTTTCCTGGGATAACCTACCTAAGGCAACAATGGTTGTTGAAACTGATTACTATTTTGTATGGAGTGATCATATGAAGTTAGAATTACTTTATTATTATCCTTATGTAAGAGAGGAGCAGGTTTTTGTAACGGGTACCCCTCAGTTTGAACCCCATTATGATAAAAGTAATTTACTTTCTAGAGAGGTTTTTTTTAAGCATAATGGTTTACATCTAAATAAAAAATACATTTGCTATTCAGGGGACGATAGTACTACTTGTCCTGATGATCCAAAGTATTTGTCTGATGTGGCAACAGCAGTTAGAGAATTAAATAGTGCAGGTAATTCATTAGGGATTATTTTTCGTCGTTGCCCCGTTGATTTTTCTGATCGATTTGATGAAGTTCTGGAAAATAACAAAGATATTATCAATGTAATAGCACCAAAGTGTGAAAAAATAGGCGAGGGGTGGAATACAGTCTTGCCGCTTCATACCGACTTAAATCTGCAAATAAATACTATTTATCATACGGAAATGGTTATAAATTTAGGGTCATCAATGGTATTTGATTATGTGGCTCATAAAAAACCTTGCGCATTCATTAATTATGATGTGACTAAAAAAGTGTTTCAAAATTGGTCTGTCACAAAAATTTATAAATACATTCATTTTCGATCTATGCCAAATAATAATTCTGTTTTGTGGATAGACAGTCTAGATTCTATAACTGGGATTATCAAGAAAGGAATGGCAACTAACCCTTCGGTTATAAAAGATGCGCAGCAATGGTTTGAAATCATCAATCAGCATCCTCCCCAAGAAGCGTCGAAACGCATTTGGGAAGGAATTAAAACTGTTATTTGTAAAGAATAATCCTCTTCTTTGCAGCTTTAAATGTTGAAATAAATTTTAAGACAAACTATGTTTTTCAATTCTCTGTCCTTTGCCATTTTTTTACCCATTGTTTTCCTTTTGTATTGGTTTGTTTTTAATAAAACAAAAAGCAGTCAGAATCTAGTATTGATACTAGCGAGTTATTATTTTTATTCGTGTTGGGATTGGCGTTTTCTATTTTTATTAGTTTTCTCTACTTTTCTGGATTATTATACCGGGATTCAAATCGAAAAAAGCACGACCGAGAAAAAGCGAAAGTTTTGGTTTTGGTTGAGTGTTAGTATCAATTTAGGGTTCTTGGGTATTTTTAAATACTATAACTTTTTTGCGAGTTCTTTTGCAACACTTTTAAGTGATTTCGGACTTAAATCGACTCCGTTTTTGTTGGATGTAGTTTTGCCTGTGGGGATTTCGTTTTATACTTTTCATGGTTTATCCTATGTAATCGATATTTATTATCATAGAATAAAAGCCGAATACAATTTTGTCGATTATTCCCTTTTTGTGAGTTACTTTCCGCTGTTAGTTGCTGGTCCTATTGAAAGAGCGACACACTTATTGCCTCAGGTCAAGGTGAAAAGAACTTTTGACTATGAGAAAGCCAAGCACGGTGCGTATCAATTTATCTGGGGATTGGTAAAAAAAGTGGTTATAGCCGATACTTGTGCGACCTATGCCAACGCAATCTTTGACAACTATTCCAGCATGAATTCCTGGTCTTTACTACTCGGAGCGGTTTATTTTGCCTTTCAGATTTACGGTGATTTTTCGGGCTATTCGGATATGGCTTTGGGAATGTCTAAATTATTCGGAATGGATTTGCTACGAAATTTTAATTATCCGTATTTCTCGAGAGATATAGCCGAGTTTTGGCGTCGTTGGCATATTTCATTGTCTTCTTGGTTTCGAGATTATTTATATATTCCGCTTGGAGGTAGCAAAGGTTCTAAAATGAAACAAGTGCGCAATGTATTTATCATTTTTGTGGTAAGTGGTTTCTGGCATGGCGCTAATTGGACTTATCTGGCTTGGGGGTTTATTAACGCCTTGTATTTCTTGCCGCTTTTATTGCTCAATAAAAATCGTTCTAATATGGAGATGGTACAGTTGCAATGGAATTTCGTTTCCGCAAAAGAGATCCTGCATATTTTTTACACTTTTTCATTGGCCTGTTTGGCTTGGATATTTTTCAGAGCTAAGTCCATCACAGACGCCGTTTTGTATATCAAAAGAATTTTTACTGACGGAAGTTTCAGCTCGCAATATTTAGCGAATGAAAGATACAATTACGAATTGCTATTGTTGATTGTACTTTTTATTATAGTGGAATGGAACAATCGCTTTAAAGAAGAACCGCTGTCTGGAAAAAACAGTTGGTTGAAAGTCGCTCTAGCAATTTCAGCTATAATAGCCTTAGGGACCTATTCTGATTATAAAGAATTTATCTATTTCCAGTTTTAAAAATATACAGTACCCATTGATATGAAAAAGTTTTTACTTTTTATTTTAAAAATGATTCTCGTTCTTGTATTAGTCGCAATAGCGCTCGACTTTGGTTACACTACCATTTACAAATACTCAAAAAATCGAGGGAAAATCGATTATGTTTTTAATTCTAGTGCTCGAAAATATGACGTGGTGATCTTAGGTTCGTCAAGAGCCAATAATCATTTTGTCCCGGATCTATTCGAAGAAGAAGGTTTAAAATCATTCAATTACGGCATGAGTGGAGGTCATTTATTTGAAGCAGCTTTACTCTTGAAATTAATGATCGAACGAAAATACGAAATCAAAAATGTAATTCTCGAAGCCGACTTGAATTTGTCTAATGACCATCAAGCAGAAGGGGTTTCGGCTAAATATTTACCGTATTTACATAGCTCAGAAACCGTCCGAAAGCATTTTGAGGTAGCGTCAGATTATAATGAACTGTACTACATTCCGTTTTATAGGTATTTAAAGTTTGAAACGAGAATAGGTACTAGGGAGACTTTTTTTACCGCCATCCACAAAAAGTCAAAGTTGATTGAAAATGGAGGTTATTATTCTTTGGGGAAAACCAAAGGGAATATGAAAAATAATATTGTTAATTTAAATCCGCTGCCAGCTAATAAATATTATGAAGAGATAAAAGCGTTATGCAAGGCCAATAATATTAATTTTATTGCTATCATGACGCCGATGTGTGAAAATGTAATGGGAATGAATTATTTTGATAAAGTACACAATGCTTATCCGGAGATTCATAATTACGAAAATGCAGTGATAGAGAATAAATATTTTTCTTCTTGTGGTCATATGAACGATGAAGGGGCACGAATGTTTACGGCAATTATCATAAACGATTTTTTTAAAATTAAAAAATGAAAATAGCCTTCCTCACACCAGAGTATCCGCATCCTCTTACTGGTAATTCAGGTGGAATAGGTACTAGTATCAAGAATTTAGCTGTAGGTCTCGTAGCTGCTGGTTGTGAAGTGCGTGTTTTGGTGTATGGTCAAGAGCAGGATGCCGTTTTTCAAGATAGTAATGTAATAATTCAACGTATTAAAAATATTAAAATTAAAGGCTTGTCTTGGTTTTTTACTCGAAAGAAAATTGAAAGAATTATTAATAAATTGCATAAAAGCAACCAAATTGATTTAGTAGAAGCACCTGATTGGACAGGAATTACTTCTTTTATTAGTCCAAAAAAATGCCCGATAGTGATTCGTTTGAATGGTTCAGATACTTATTTCTGTAATTTAGAGCAGCGTCGGGTAAAATGGAAAAATAAATTCCATGAAAGACTTGCTTTAGTTAGGGCAGACGCTTTGCTCTCTGTTAGTCAGTTTACCGCAGATCAAACTAACGCCGTTTTTGGTCTGCATAAAAAGTTTACTATTATACCGAACTCCATTGATGTAAGTACTTTTGATCAGAATGAAAATAGAAGTTTTGTGTCCAATACGGTTTTGTATTTTGGAAGTCTCATTCGAAAAAAAGGATTACTCGAACTGCCTTTGATTTTTAATAAATTGGTCGAATTAAATCCAGCAGCTCAATTGATTATTGTTGGTAAAGATGTACCAGACGTCATTTCGGGTTCCAATTCAACCTGGGAAATAATGCAGGAACTTTTTACTGAAGAAGCTTTATTGCAGGTGAGTTATATAGGAAGTGTGCCGTATTCTGAAATTCAAGTACATATCAATGCAACAGCAATTTGTGTTTTTCCATCATTTGCCGAGGCTTTACCAGTGTCGTGGATCGAAGCGATGGCGTTACAAAAAGCGATTGTAGCTTCAAATATTGGTTGGGCTACGGATGTAATTGACGATGAAATAAATGGTTTTTTGATGCACCCAAAAGAACATGCGCTTTATGCTAATAAGATAAATGAGTTACTTCAAAACGCGAGTTTACAGCAAGAATTTGGTATAGCTGCCAGAGAAAAGGCAATAGCAAAATTTAGTAACGCAGTTGTAGCACAGCAAAGTATGGATTTTTATAAAACCTTAATTTAATCAAATTTGATTTTTATTTATCATACTAATACTGCTATTTGTAAGGTCGTAAATCAATTAGGAGAACTAATTAATTTTGATGCTAAAGTTACTGTTTCTCTTGGACTAAGACAAATAGCTGCTAAGAATCCACAAGCCACTTTGGTATGGTGTCATGTTGATCATGCTAGTAATTTAAATTTTGATATATTAAAAAAGTTATTTCATCACAATAAATTAATGCTTTCATTCAATCCTAGTAATACTGCTTTTTTAAGCGATAGTATTGGGTTTGTTGATGGGTCGTTATTTGTGAATGTAAATAAGAAAGTGTGTTTCCCCACCTGGCAAATGAGTAGTGTGGCGGGTATGATTCATGCTTCGGTTCTGTTCAAGTTAGGAAGTGTTCCTTGTCAGCAGGATTTGGATTATTATTTTACTTCGATAGCTAAGTTAGCAATGCCAAAAGGATTATTATGCTATTCGGAACCTAAATTGCTTTTAAACCGAAACAATAGTAAAAAGGGAGATTCGTCTATGTTTACTTTGTTTCGATTTGTAAAACAACACTATAAAACCCGCTGGGTATTTTTACTGTTTTTTAATTTATTTTGGCACGAAAACAAACTACCCATTTTTCCTTTTATCCAATCTTTATTTTATAAAAAGAGAATGGGAAATAAGATTTATTTAGAGGATATTAAAGTTACTTCTAATGAGAATGTTATGCAACATAAAACTATTGATGTTATTATCCCCACAATAGGTAGGAAAAAATATTTATATGATGTTTTAAAGGATTTAGCAAAGCAAACTTTATTACCACGAAAAGTAATTATTACAGAGCAAAATCCTATTGTGAACAGTGTTTCTGAGTTAGATTTTCTGATAACAGAAAGTTGGCCTTTTAAAATTAAACACCTTTTTATCCATCAAGCAGGAGCTTGTAATGCTAGAAATTTGGCATTACAAGAGGTAGAAAGCGAATGGATTTTTCTATCGGATGATGATAATCGTTTTCAGTCTACTTTAATTGAAGCTGTCCTTGATCAAATTGAACAATTTGGCGTTAGGGCAGTTTCGGTAGCCTATCCTCAAAATAATGAAACGGTAGTAATTTCTAATGTGAAGCAAGCTGAAACTTTTGGAGCTGGAAATAGTTTTATCAAAAAGGCACTTCTGAGCCAAATTTCATTTAATGAAGCTTATGAATTTGGTTACGGAGAAGACAATGATTTCGGGATGCAAATTAGAAATATAGGTTTTGATGTGCTGTATTTAGCAGAACCTAAAATTATTCATTTAAAAGCGCCTATGGGAGGTTTTAGAACTAAACCTAAACTAACTTGGGAGGATGACGAAATTCATCCAAAACCTTCTCCGACTGTTATGTTATTTCAAATAACGCACAAAACAAAACAGCAAAACTTAGGATATAAGACTATTTTGTTTTTTAAATATTACCAGCATCAATCAATAAAAAATCCATTTACTTACTTCATTAGTTTTAAAAAGCAATGGGCACAAAGTCTTTATTGGGCAGATAAATTAAATGATAGACCATGAAATTCTCCTTAATTATTTGTACATATATGCGTCCCAAACCGTTGCTAAAGCTCTTGCAATCGGTTGAAGTACAAACAGTATATCCAGATGAAGTTATAATTGTCGATGGGTCTACAAATGATGCTACAGAGGCGGTTTTGCAACAGCATATTTTTAATAATCTAAAATATTTTAAAGTTTTAGAAAATGAAAGAGGATTAACCAAACAACGAAATTATGGTGTAGCACGAGTTGGGGAGGAGATAGAAGTTGTCTGTTTTCTGGATGATGATACAGTAATAGAAGTTGATTATTTTGAACAGATAATAAATACCTATCAATTATATCCTGAAGCACTTGGGGTAGGAGGTTATATTATTAATGAAACGGAAAGTGAGTTTGTAGGTTATGATTATCAACCTACCAATAAAGAATATTATTTTGATGGCTGGAAACAAAAAGAGGGTAGCCGTTTTGTGATGCGTAAAAAACTGGGTCTTGATAGCGATTGCCCGCCAGGATATTCATCGATGTACTCACACGGACGTAGTGTAGGTTTTTTACCTCCAAGCGGCAAAGTATATCCAGTTGAAATGTTGATGGGTGGCGTTTCGTCTTTTAAGAAAACAGTTTTCAAGACTATTCAGTTCTCTATTTATTTTGAGGGATATGGTTTGTATGAAGACGCTGATTTTACATTGAGAGTTTCTAAAATAGGGAAATTGTACTTGAACACTAGTGCAAAACTAAATCATTATCATGATGATGCCGGTAGGCCGAATCAATATTTATACGGAAAAATGGTGGTACGCAATGGTTGGTATGTTTGGCGAACTAAAAATCCAAGTCCAACAATCCAATATCAATTAAAATGGCATGCTATTACTATTTTATTAATGGTCATTCGATTTACTAACGTACTCTCTAGTAGGGCTAAAAAGGAAGCTTTTACCGAAGCATTAGGTCGAACAGTAGGATGGTGGAGTTTGTGGTTAAGTAAACCAAAATAATTTTTTCTGTTTGTAGATGCAATGATAAATCAGGATAACAATAGAGTTACTAAATATTCCTAACTTTTATACCTCCTACTATTTATTAGGATTAAATCAAGTGTACAAGTTTGATTTTAAAATGGATATGGATTTTATCGTTTTTAACAATAAATCAATTCTCGTTTTTAAAGTTGATGGCAAAATTGGGGTTATTGACAATAATGATTCCGTTGGAGTACATCAGGATTTATACGAGATGTGTAATGTTTATTTTGTAACTAGTAAACTGATGGGCATTGATTCTTATCAGCAACCTAAAGTTAAGACTTTTTATCCTCACTATCCTGTCAATATAGTGTTTGATTATTGTCGTATTTTTGGTGTAGGATTATTTCGTTACTTGAAACTAAAAGAGGTTCTTCGACAATTTTATATTCTTGTACGAAGACGAATATATGTCAAGCACAAGTTTAGTTAAAAAAAGTAAAATTTTATTTTTTTTCATCAAAGATCTGGACGAAAGAAGCTGAAACAAACAAAATAAGAGCCGAGTTTATTCGTTTTTGCAAAGCTGATAGTACAGTAAAATTTAAAGGAGGATTTATACCTCAATCAGATGGTTTTAATTACGGTTTTGATGATGAACTTGATAGTGAAAAATATTCACCTAGACGATTCTCGAAATGGAGTACTAAATTTATAACAGCTATAAATAATCCTGCAGTTTGCGGCCCGGTAAGTTGGAGATTAGCCGAATATTTGAATCAAGGTTTATTCGTAATATAATGTCCTTTTAAAATTGAATTAGCTTATGACTTTGTGAAAAGTTCTGTAATCCATGTAATCGCAGCTACATCAGAGTATGACGAAGTATTGGACAAGGTAATTGGAAATCCTAAATATCATAAGGCTATCGCTGAAAACGGAAAACATTGTTTTTATACTTACTGTACGCCAGCAGCCCAAGCAAAATATATTGTTGATTCCATTTTAGATAGTTAATAAAGCGGTATTTAATTTAAGTTTACAAGTATGCAATTCTTAATAGTAACTCATGTTCCACATATCATCGAAACCGATAAGTATTATGCTTATGCTCCCTATGTTCAAGAGATGAATCTTTGGACAAAGCATATTGATGATTTAGTTATCGTGGCTCCAGTAACTAAAGAATTTAAAACGGCAATTGATACAGTATATTTGAAAGAAAACATTCAATTTATAGCCACAGAAAATTTTGATGTTGGAAGTATAAAGAATAGTGTCCGTGCTATTACTAAATTCCCGAAAATTTGTTGGACTTTATTTAAAGCCATGCGGCAAGCTGATCATATTCATCTTAGATGTCCAGGGAATATTGGGTTAATAGGTTGTATTGTTCAAATTTTTTTCCCGAATAAATTTAAAACGGCAAAGTATGCTGGTAATTGGAATCCAAATGCAAAACAACCTTGGACCTATAAATTCCAACAAAAAATACTGCAAAATACTTTTTTGACTAGAAATATGCAGGTATTGATCTACGGAGCATGGGAAGGACAAACAGAAAACTGCAAATCATTTTTCACAGCCAGTTATTATGAAAAGGAAAAAGAGGTTTTAATGATTAAAAATATAGAAGCTAAAATAACCTTTATTTTTGTAGGTGCTTTGATTAAAGGAAAGAATCCACTCCACGCAATTCAATTAGTAGAAGGATTATTGAAAAAAGGTTTTAATGTTGATTTGAATTTGTACGGCGAGGGTTCTGAACGAACAAAATTAGAGGTTTATATTGCAAAAAATAATTTAACTGAGATAATTTCGTTAAAAGGAAATCAAGATAAAGTAACTTTAAAAAAATCGTACCAACAAAGTCATTTTGTGATCTTACCTTCAAAAAGTGAAGGTTGGCCAAAAGCAATAGCCGAAGGTATGTTTTGGGGTTGTATCCCTATAGGGACAGCAGTGTCGTGTGTTCCATTCATGCTAGATGAGGGCAAGAGAGGAGTTTTACTTGAGATGAATTTAGAAAAAGATATTTTGCAAGTAGAAACTATTTTGAAAGACCAATTTGTTTATGATAATATGCAAGAAAACGTAGCAATTTGGTCTGGAAAATACACCCTAGATTTGTTTGAAGAAGAGATAAAAAAACTATTGCGATCATGAGGATTATCCAAGTCATAGATTCACTAGAGGCAGGAGGATCGGAGCGTATGGCGGTTAGCTATGCTAATGGGTTGGCCGAGCAAATCGATTTTTCGGGCCTAGTAGTAACCCGAAAAGAAGGTTCCTTACTATCACACCTTAGCACTAAGGTAGATTATCTTTTCTTAAACAAGAAAAGTAGTCTGGATTTGAAAGCGGTATTTGCTTTAAGAAGGTACATTGTAAAAAACAAAATCACTGTAGTTCATACACACAGCACCTCTTTTTTTATCGGCTTTCTACTAAAGTTAATTTATCCTTCGATAAGAATACTATGGCATGATCATTATGGTAATAGTGAATTTCTAAAAGCTAGAGCTACACTTCCCTTTAAATTGACTCTTCCTTTTTTTGATGGAGTGATTAGTGTCAATCAAAAACTACAACAGTGGGCAAAGCAAAAATTATATTTTAAAAACACTATTTATTTACCTAATTTTCCATCGAAAGAAAATGGGATTGAGTCGATTACTATTTTAAACGGTATAGTAGGAAAGCGGATTGTATTTTTGGCCAATTTAAGACCACAAAAAAATCATTTTTTATTATTGGAAGTAGCGAAGAAACTAAAAGAGACTTATCCGAATTGGACTTTTCATTTGGTCGGGAAAGATTTTGAGGATGACTATTCAGCTGCTATTAAAATGTTAATTATCGAATACGCCCTCAAAGAGTCGGTCTTTTTGTACGGTAGCAAAAGTGATATTCAAAATGTATTGGAACAAGCCGATATATGTGTTTTAACTTCAAAATCTGAGGGTTTACCCCTTGCCTTGCTTGAATATGGAAAGGCTAAAAAACCGGTGCTAGTAACAGATGTTGGAGAAATACCTGCAGTAGTTCAAAATGGAAAAAACGGGTTGGTCGTCGCGCAAAAGGAAGAGTTGTTTTATGATTCACTAGTCGAATTAATTGATAACAATGCTTTGAGAATAGTCTTTGGTAAGGAATTATATAAAACCGTTTCTCAAAATTTTTCAGAAAAGCTAGTAATTAATAAATATTTAAATTGGTTGCGAAATAATCAAGAATGAAAAAAGAAGAGTCATCTTATCTCTATTTAGTTTTTTTCCATGTTTTTATTGGGGTTGTTATATATGCGGTTCCATTTACCGCAAAACTTTATGGTTATTCCATTTTTATACTGGGTTGTTACTTTGTAATAAAGAACCAGAATAGAAATAATGAAGCTTTGATGGCGGCGGCTTATATAACCGGCAGTGAAGTACTGCTTAGGATGACTGGAGGAAATATTTCCTATGAGTTTTCAAAATATGGGGTTGTCATTTTTGTCTTTATCGGGATGTATTTTAGCGGATTCTCCAAGAAGGCAATACCTTTTTGGGTTTTTTTATTGTTGTTAGTACCAGGCGTCGTTATTTCTACTTTTGTCTTGGACTTTGATACTAATATAAGATCAACTATCGCCTTCAATATATCAGGGCCAGTTTGTCTGGCTATCGCTTCACTATATACCTACAGGCGAAAAATAGCATTGGAGCAGGTTAATAACATATTGCTTAGTATCGGGCTACCTATAATTAGCTGTGTAGTTTATCTAAGCTTGTATACTCCCAACATACGTGATATCGTCACAGGCACAGGATCAAATTATGCAGCATCAGGTGGATTTGGACCTAATCAGGTTGCCACTTTTTTAGGGTTAGGCATGTTTATCTTTTTTTCTAGGATTATTTTAGAATCCAAGTCAAAGTTTTTGGTGATGCTTAACTTGATAATTATTTTTAATATCAGTTATCGGGGAATGCTTACTTTTTCTCGGGGGGGAATGATTACCGGCTTTTTAATGATTGTTTTGTTATTGCTTTTTTTGTATTTTAAAACCAATTACCGGGGCAAAGTAAAGCTGAATTATATTGTTGTAATTATTACTATGTCATTGGCGTTTATTTGGGGATATACTTCCTTTCAAACTAGCGGATTAATTAATAAACGTTATCAGAATCAGGATGCAGCGGGAAGGGTAAAAGCAAGCCAGTTTACAGGAAGGGAAGATGTCGCTAAAAGTGAAATTAATATGTTTTTAGAAAACCCAATTTTTGGAGTAGGAGTTGCAAAAGGCGTCGAAATTAGGGAGTCAAAAACCGGGGTTTTCGTTGTTTCTCACGATGAAATGACCCGGATGCTAGCGGAACATGGTACTCTGGGTATTTTTGGCTTACTCGTTCTCTTTTTTACTCCCTTAGTTTTGTATCTGGAAAATAGTTTTAACATGTTTTTGTTGTGTTTTGTAGTTTTTTGGTTTTTGACTATTAACCATGCGGCAATGCGAACCGCCGTGCCTGCGTTTGTTTATTCATTATCATTACTGAACGTTCAACTGGCAAAGAAAAGGAAAGAGTTATAAGAATTATTTAACTTATTCTTGTTATCATATTAAACAAACTATTTCTCAAAAAGCTATGTGATTTTAGGCAACAAAGTTATGTAGATTTAGATAGTGAAAAGTATTAAGAATCGCTTTTTAAGAGTTAAATTCAAGGGGGATATCGCTTAGTGTGGACTAGTTTACGGAAAAGAGTTTTTGTGCTATCATATGTAGATTTATTGGTCCCAAAAATAATTAAAAATATGTACTGTAGTGCATTTCGCTTTTAGCTTCAAAAAATGTACATTTGAAATATGGATGTCCAAAGAACAAATGGACATACGGTATCAAGATTGATAGTTCATATGGTTTGGGCAACAAAGTATAGATATGTAGTTTTGGAAGGGGATATTAAAATGCGATGTAGAACTATTTTGATACAAATATGCGAAGCGGAAGGAGTTCAGATATTAAAAGGAGTTGTGTCAGAAGATCATGTCCACATGCACATTGATTATCGCCCTTCTTGAGATGTCTGCATTTTTGTGAAATTAATGAAGGGTCGTTCTTCAAGAAAGCTACAAATTGAGTTCTCAGACCTTAAAAAAAGATATTGGGGTCGTCATGTTTGGGCAATAGGTTTTGGATGTTGAAGTACGGGTAATATCACAGATGAAATGCTAAATCAATATTTGGAACATCACAGAAACTCGAATGAAAATAATAGTGAAAACTTCATAATTGAAGACTAGCAACATGCAGACTTTAAGTCTGACAACCAAATCTATGGACTGTCAGGCCATGGTGGTTTAGTAAATGTATTGTTTTATGTTCACAATAAACCAAAATCACTAAATTGCAAGCATAATCGGTAAAAACAATGTCGAAGAAAAAAATGCATTTTGAAATTTCCGAAAGGAAAATGATTCTTCGTCTTTTTGATGTAGTCTTCGTTTTATTGGCTTTATACGTAGCGGGAAGCGGCCTCGAGTTAGGCTATTTGAAAGCCGCGGTTTCGAGTTTTTATGTGGTTTTAGTATTGAGTATTTATATCAATATTTTCGGAGCGATTTTCGAGATGTATAATCTTCAGGTAGCCAGTAATCAATTTGAAATTTTAAAAAGCACCCTGCTTACTGTTTCTACTACCGTTTTAGTATATCTGTTGACTCCGCTTTTTTCTCCGGAATTACCTTTAAATCGTCTTCAGATTCTTGCGTTTTATGTAGTTGTATTTATAGCCTTGATTTCATGGAGGCTGTTTTACGTTAAGTATTTGGCCTCTAATCGTTTTCTTCAAAACGCAGTGTTAATCTGTGAAGAAGAGCAGCTGGAAGAGCTAGTTGTAGGCTTGGAAAATATAGATCCCCATTACAAAATCATTGGCTACGTAAGTGTAGACACTATAGAGAATGATGGACTTCTAAGTCAGCATTTTGTAAAACATATTAAAAGAACTGACCTAGCTTCTTTTGTAAAAGAAAAGGGTGTTTCAGAAATTGTAATCGCATCAAAAAATACTCAAGGAATCACCCCTAGGTTGTACGAACAATTACTTCAACTTTTAGAATCTGGTAAAGTTATAAGGCAATATACGCAAGTATATGAAAGTAAAACAAAACGTATTCCTATTCAACATATGGCTAGGGATTTCTATGATTTTTTTCCGTTTAGCAGAAGCAATCAAAATAAATTATATTTAGCAGTAGTGCGTTTTTTTGAACTAGGACTTTCTTTCGTAGGACTCGCCGTTGTGGCTTTTTTGTCACCATTGATACTGTTAGGAAATTCTATAGGAAACAGGGGAAAATTGTTTTATACGCAAGAGCGGATTGGAAAAGACGGTGTAGTATTCAATATCTTGAAATTCCGTACGATGGTAAAAAACGCAGAGTCGAATGGAGCCGTTTTTGCCGCAATGAATGATTCTAGAGTTACTAAGTTTGGTAAGTTTTTAAGAAAATCCAGAATAGATGAAATCCCACAGTTTTTCAATATTCTTAAAGGAGATATGGGAATTATTGGGCCTCGCCCCGAACGTCCTTATTTTGTAAAAGAAATTATGGTTCTCATGCCTTTTTATGAGACTAGACATGTTATCAAACCGGGACTGACTGGTTGGGCACAGGTGAATTATTCTTATGGCGCGACTATGGATGATAGCCTGATTAAACTTCAATATGATCTATATTACATAAAGCATAGAAGTTTCTATCTCGATTTGAATATTGCGCTTAAAACTATCACTACCGTTTTATTCTATAGAGGGCAATAGCTAAACTTCATTCTCTTGTCATGCTTATTTAGCAAATGTTTGTCCTTTAAAAGGAGGAGTTTGTTAATATATAGAGCTCTCAAATTTTATAGCTTTAAGAGTGCTCAAAAGAATAGTGATTATAGTATTATACAGTTACAGCTGTATTCTTTTATTAAGATAAATAATTCCTATCCCTCAAAACTTTCTAAATACCTACTCCAATTCGCTTCTTGTTTTCAATAACCAACCTCACTAATATTATTCCATTAGCTAGAATCAATGGTAGCACAATGAAAAGATGAGCTTTATTGATTAGAATAAGCAAGTAAATCAACAGTACAACTAGGTTAAATAAGGACAGTGCATAGGTCCATTTTTTGTTTTTCACATAATAGAAATAGAGAAGAAGCAGCATAGCTGGGTTGAACAACAGTATATTATAATTGTATCCTAATTCCTGATGGCTGGAGTAAAACCCTATTGCTAAAAAGAACAAGCCTAAAAGACCCATCATCAAAAGGTACAACTGGTTGATTAATTTTCTATTCACAATAACGATAGCTCCGAGCAAAAGAAGATAGGAATAGCAATTGTTCCACCAAGAACTGGGATGGGTTTCATTGAACACGAGTAGTGTCTTATTCTCTTTAGCGAGTAGCTCATTGTTAAACTTCACTTTTTTTAAACTTCTATGTAACTCTAAGGGCAAAAATATTTTTGTTCCCATCTGGTCAACTTTTTTGCCAAAAAAAATACTGGTCCCCAGTTTTTCATAAAAGTGATGGTTAAAATAAGGGTATAATATTGTTCTATAAGTAATGCTGGTATCGGTGTTCTTGACTACCGCGACGGTATCTAAGCTTTTATTGATGATTTCTACTACCATTGATGTGCAGTTTTTGTCAATAAACTTATAAGTGTAGTGGCTTTCTCCAAAGGCCAGGGAGCTGTTCAAATTATCAAAAAGTTTTTGTTTAAGGTTAATCGGAATATTTAATTCCTGTTCATAAACGGATCTTTTATCGTAATTATATTCATTTATGAAGTCAGAGAAGGAGTGGGCTACTGCAAAATATTGTAGATTTCCTTTTATGAATTTTGCGACAAAATTCGGGGTGTTAAAATCAAAAGCACCATAATTATAAACGAGGTCTATAAAATGTTCTGAGTCGGTGATTCGTATTGCGGTATGTCCAAAAAGCGAGTAGGATTCGTTGCCGGCTCCACAAGTCAACACGCTAACTTTTGCGTTTTTTGACAAAATAGCATTTTGACCAAAACTGATAGTTGCGCTAGCCAATAAAAACGCAAAAAATGTTATTTTTTTTAAAAAGGAAGCCTTCATTTTTATTTTGTTACAGAGTATAATCAGTTTCTAAATTCGGATAAGTCTACTTTTACAGAAAATATATTTGAATAGATAGCTGCACTTTGATTACCTAAGTCGGTTAGTGCATAATCTACTTGTATACCTTTGTATTTAAAGCCTAAACCAATATTAGGTCTGTATGTCACTCTATCCAATTGCTGTATGTTTTGAAAGTTACCCACTCCTGCACGGACAAAAACCAAATCGGTATAGCCAAACTCGAAACCTAAGGCCGGGTCAACACTAACAAAATCAGTCGAAATCAAATCATTAGTTTTGGTAAATCTCAAATTGATATTGGCTGCAGCCATAAGGCTGTAGTCATAACGGATGATAAATTTTTTCGAGAGTCCCATTTGGGCTTTGGGCGCAGTAATCTCCGTACTTTCCGGTAGCTCTTGATTTTGTCCTGGCACTGCGTCGGCAATTTTTTGATACTCGTTCTCATCTATATTCCACACATTATAGGTGGTCGTGATATCGCGAACCATTAATCCGAATTGCCAGTTATTTTTTTCAAATTGTAATCCAACATCAAAACCGAATCCCCAAGAATCGGCAAATTGACCGATAACTCGTCTTATTATTTTGGCATTGACGCCGTATTGGAACCCTGGAACAGCTAATTTTCGAGCATAGGAAAAAGTAAAGCCATAATCAGCGGTGGAGAAAAGGCTGATTCTATTGTAATCAATATTGCCTTGGCTATCAATTAATTCAGTCGTATTCAGGATGTCATCTACCCCAAAACGAATTAACGAAACTCCCCAAGCACTGCGGTCATCTATAGGGCTGGCATAAGCGATATAATCATATTGCGCGATATTTGCAAAGTAATTGGCGTGCATCAAAGAAATTTGATGGTCTTCTAACTGGGATAATCCCGCTGGATTCCAATACCCAGAATTGACATCGTCAGTACTTGCTACGACTGCATTTGCCATGCCTAATGCTGCTGCATCAACGCCAATATTCATGAATTCATTGGAATATTTCCTAACGGTTTGTCCATAAGTCAAGGAGCAAATCAAAAGCAAAATAAAGAATTGAACGTTTTTCAATAGTATTTTTTTTACAAGCACTGAGGCTGTTTAAGTTTTCATCAAAAATATAATTTTTTACTGAGCTTCTTCCGCCCTTTCAGTAAATAAATTAAAAGGAAAAAGGGACTTTAGACAATCTCTATAGAAAACGAAGATTGTATTCACTTATTATATTAAATTTGTCAGCTAAGACTTTAAATTTCCATTTGCAATGAACATTAAAAAAAATATACCTAATTCAATCACATTACTTAACCTTCTTTGTGGATGCATTGCGATGGTCTTTGTGACTAATTCAGATTTCGAAATGGCCTTTTATTTTGTATGCCTCGGAATTTTTTTAGATTTTTTTGATGGATTCTTTGCACGATTATTGAAAGTGTCTGGACCATTGGGTTTACAGTTGGATTCCTTAGCTGATATGGTTACTAGTGGTTTGGTTCCTGGATATGTGATGTTCTTTATGCTTTCAAATAGCCAGCATGAGATTTCTGCGAGCCCAATGCTTCCTTACCTAGGATTTATAATTACTATGGGGTCCTGTTACCGCCTTGCCGTATTTAATATCGATACGCGTCAGACTAATTCTTTCATTGGTTTACCTACACCTGCCAACGCTTTATTTATTTTGAGTTTGCCTCTAGTACTAAAATATTCAGATTCCTTAATTACTCTCGAAGTCTTAACCAGTCAGTGGGCTTTATTAGTGATAACGCTTTTTAGCGCTTATATTTTAAACGCAGAGATTCCATTATTTTCTTTGAAGGTTAAAAAATTCAGTTTTAAGCATAATGCACTGCAGATTGGTTTTTTGTTTTCTTCTTTTTTATTGTTGCTTGTTTTCCAATACGCAGGAATTCCTTTGATTATCATTAGTTATGTATTGCTATCGATTGTGAGCAATAAATTTTTATTAGATGAGAAGAAAAAACGTTAAAAGAAAACTGCCTGTAAGCCGCAGAACTAAGAAGAAGAGACTTTTTTTTTTAGGAAAATCTTTAGGCTTTGCAATACTTGCTTGTTTTATTCTCTTTGGATTTGGATATCATTATCGAAACGGCCTTGCCTATTATTTTAGTTTCAGATCAAATCACGCTACAAAAAAGGAGTCGGAAGACAAACGTATTTCAGATGTTCGAAATTATCAAGTTTTAGACAAACATGTAGGTAATGCTATAGGTGTTGATGTGAGTGAGTATCAGGGAAAGATTGATTGGTTAAATCTTGACACTTTAGAAAATAAATATCCTGTACATTTTGTGTTCATTCGTGCAACAGTGGGCGATGACAGGCTGGATAGTCAGTTTAAGAATAACTGGCTTGGCGCCAAAAAAAGCAAACTAATCAGAGGTGCCTATCACTATTACCGACCCAATGAAAACTCTCTAGAACAGGCTGAGCTTTTTATAAAAACTGTTTCTTTAGATAAGGGCGATTTACCTCCAGTTTTGGATATTGAAAAATTGCCTCAAAACCAATCAGTAGAACGAATGAAAATTGGACTGAAACGTTGGCTGACAAAGGTGGAAGAACATTATAAAGTAAAGCCTATAATTTATACGGGAGAGAGGTATTACGACGATTTTCTCAAGGAAGAATTCAGTGATTACCTTTTTTGGATTGCCAATTATAATTTGTTGCAAGAGGTAATAAAAGAGGAGTGGCTGTTCTGGCAATTTACAGAAAAAGCATCAGTCAATGGAATTAAAGGGAACGTCGATGTCAATATTTACAACGGAGACTTAAAACAATTGAACTATATTACTGTGGAATAACTTTTACAATATATTCCCGTTATTTTGTGAGAATCAAGCTTATTCCAATTATTATGATAATTACAATCACAAAAACTGCAACTGAAATAGTGTTGGCGAAATTAACAGTCCAGCCGGCCCAAGCCATTCTTTTGGGAGGTAAAATGCGTTTGTCTTCTTTGCAGTAGTAAAAAACGCCAAGTTTCCAGTTATTTGGATCTTTGTGCCATTTTTCTAAGCTTTCTTTAGAGGGTTTTTCTTTTTGGTTCATAAAGCAAAATAGTCTAGGCCGAACATTTGATTTTGTAATAAAACAAGTTTTTTTTAGAACTTATAACTCTTTTAAATTGATCACTATATACTGAATACTCTGTTAAATTTGTCCCAGTGAATACTTCTCTATTTTTTAAACTAATCACTTAATACTGTTCACTCTTTTAAAAATCCAATTTCTTTTTTCTCAATTCAAAATTTTGTCCTAAATATACTCTACGTACCATTTCATCTTCTACCAATTCTTCGGGAATACCGGCTTTTAAGATGCCGCCTTCAAACATCAGATAGGTTTTGTCAGTGATGGCCAGAGTCTCCTGGACGTTGTGATCAGTGATAAGAATACCTATGTTTTTGTTTTTTAACTGCGCTACAATTCGTTGTATGTCTTCAACAGCAACAGGGTCGACACCAGCAAACGGTTCGTCGAGCAAGATAAACTTTGGGTCGGTAGCCAAACAACGTGCTATTTCAGTACGACGTCGCTCACCGCCCGAAAGCAAATCGCCTCGGTTTGTGCGAATGTGTTGTAAGCCAAATTCGTCAATCAAGCTTTCCATTTTGGCCTCTTGTTCTTCTTTTGAAAGATTAGTTAGCTGCAAAACGCTCAATATATTATCTTCGATACTTAATTTTCTGAATACGGAAGCTTCTTGCGCTAAATAACCAATCCCATGCTGTGCCCTCTTGTACATAGGATAATCAGTTATGTTCATATCGTCAAGATAGATGTTTCCTGAATTTGGTTTCACCAATCCCACAATCATATAAAAAGAAGTTGTTTTTCCGGCGCCATTTGGTCCCAAAAGACCAACGATTTCTCCCTGGTTTACTTCAACCGAAATGCCTTTTACTACACTTCGACCTTTATATTTTTTTACTAAATTTTCTGCTCTTAAAATCATATTGTTTGGTGTAATTTTCTAATCAAAGTCCTGCGTAATCGTCACAAATAAACGAATAAACAAATCAGTAGATCAAGCTATTAACAATTATTTAGTTTATGGCAAATGCAATTGTCTGCCCAGAAAAGGCATGAATTTTTATTTGATGAAGAATATTATTTTGTCGCTTCTTCCTCTAGGGCTTCCCAGAATTCATATGCCCTGCGCAAATGTGGGACAACGATAGTTCCGCCGACCAATGTGGCAATTCCCATAGCTTCCATCATTTCTTCTTTTGTAACACCTTCTTTATGACTTGTTTCCAAGTGGTATTTTACACAGTCATCACAACGTAAAACGGCAGAGGCAACTAACCCTAGAAGCTCTTTTGTTTTTACGTCTAGAGCACCAGCTGCATAAGCATTGGTGTCCAAGTTGAAAATACGTTTTACGATTTTGTTGTTGTCAGCCAGTAGTTTTTCGTTCATTCTAGAACGGTAGTCATTGAATTCTTCGATAATAGCACTCATAATTATTCTTTTTTATTTTTAGTTACAAGTACTGAAATAAAGATACTTGCTTCATAGATTAATAACATTGGTATTGCAACGATAGTTTGACTCACCACATCTGGTGGGGTTACTATTGCAGCTACAATTAGCACAAGTACAATAGCGTATTTGCGATAGGTTCTTAAAAACGCAGGAGTCACTAATCCCAGTTTTGTAAGGAAATAGATAATAATTGGTAATTCAAAAAACAATCCGCTTGCCAGAACAGAGGTTTTTACCAACCCAATATAAGAGTCTAATGTAAACTGATTGAGGACTAAATCACTGACTTTAAAGGTGGCCACAAAGTTAACTGACATGGGAATTACGATATAATAGCCAAATAGCACTCCAATAAAGAAGAGTAGCGAAGAAAAAAATATGAATGCCTTGGCATTTTTCTTTTCACTCTTGTAAAGTGCAGGACTTATAAACTTCCATATTTCCAATAAAATATAAGGAAAACTTAAAATAAATCCGGCAAGAAGGCAAACCCAAATAAACACATTTACCTGTCCTTCCATGGAGGTATTCTGGATGATAAAGGGAAATTCAGTAATACAGAAGCTATCCGTTAATCCGAAGTATTGAGATAGGTCACAAAAAAATTGATAGGTAGTAAATGTTGGCCGTACCGGACCAAATATGATAGTGTCAAACAGGTAATCACTAAAAAAATACGTGACAAAGGCCATAATTATTATTGCTGTTGTACTTCTCACCAATAACCACCTTAAATCTTCAAGATGATCTAAAAACGACATCTCGTTTAAGTTTTTCTTTGCCATTATAGTATTCCTTCTTTTAAAATGTCATGCAAATGTAAAACACCTTTGTATTCGCCATTATCTACAACTACCAGTTGGGTAATGGAGAAATCTTCGAGAATATTTAAGGCATCTACTACCATGTCCGTTGATTGAATTAATTTTGGGTTTTTGGTCATAATGTCTTTTGCTGTTAAATCAGCAAAAGAATCCCTTTCATTAAGCATTCTTCGTATGTCGCCATCAGTAATAATACCAACGACTTTTTCCTGGTCCACAACTGCAGTCACACCTAGTCGTTTCTCAGAGATTTCAAAAATCACCTTCTTTATCACAGTGTCTGGAGAAACCATAGGTTTTAATGTGTGTTCCAACATGTCTTGTACCCTTAGTAATAATTTTTTTCCTAAAGCTCCTCCAGGGTGGTACTTTGCAAAGTCTTGGGGGGTGAAATTACGAATTTCCATCAAACAAACTGCTATTGCATCACCCATAACTAATTGGGCAGTAGTGCTGTTTGTTGGCGCTAAATTAATAGGACAGGCCTCTGTTTCTACCGTGGTGTTTAAAACAAAGTCCGAGCCTTCCGCTAGAGAGGATGTCATGTTTCCCGTAATCGCAATTAAAGTGTTTCCAAAACGTTTTAAAAGAGGAACTAAAACCTTTATTTCTGGACTATTTCCGCTTTTAGAAATGCATATTATAACATCATCATTTTGTACCATTCCTAAATCTCCGTGAATTGCTTCGGAAGCGTGAAGGAACATTGACGGGGTTCCAGTTGAGTTGAAGGTTGCTACCATTTTTTGTGCTATAATAGCGCTTTTTCCGATGCCGGTGACAATCAATCGCCCTTTTGAATTATAGATTGCTTGAGTTGCATCTGAAAAATTATCATCCAGTAGCTCAGTTAACTTTGTAATCGATTGGCTCTCAGATAAGATGGTTTTTTTGGCGATAGCCAATATATTTTCTTTAGATATCAAAACAGAATGTTTAAAATTTGTATGTGTTAAAGAAAGTTGTATCTTTATATATCGCAAATTTATACAAAATACCACATAATAAAGAATGAATTCAAACGAAATTGACATCCATAAAGAATTAAAGAAATATTTTGGCTTTAGCCAATTTAAGGGCTTGCAGGAACAAGTGATTGAAAGTTTGCTTAATAAGCAGAATACATTTGTTATTATGCCAACAGGAGGAGGGAAGTCACTCTGTTATCAGCTGCCAGCTTTAGTACAAGAGGGAACGGCGATTGTTGTTTCTCCTTTGATTGCTTTAATGAAAAATCAGGTAGATGCGATCCGCAGCTTGTCTTCACAGAATGGAATTGCACATGTTTTAAACTCTTCGCTAACAAAAACTGAGATTGCGCAAGTCAAAAAGGACATTACGTCGGGACTGACAAAGTTATTGTATGTGGCGCCAGAATCTTTGGCTAAAGAAGAAAATGTCAATTTTCTTAAAACTGTAAAAATTTCCTTTTTTGCTATTGATGAGGCACATTGCATCTCTGAATGGGGTCATGATTTTAGACCAGAATATAGAAATCTGAAAAATATCATAAAACAATTGGGTGATTTACCTATCATTGGTCTTACTGCTACGGCAACCCCAAAAGTTCAGGAAGACATTCTGAAAAATTTAGATATGTGTGATGCAACTACTTTTAAAGCATCCTTTAATAGGCCTAATTTGTATTATGAAGTACGCACCAAAACAAAAAACGTAGAATCGGATATTATTCGTTTTATAAAACAACACAAAGGCAAATCAGGAATTATTTATTGCTTAAGCCGCAAAAAAGTTGAGGCAATTGCCCAAGTGTTGCAGGTTAATGGGATTAGCGCTGTACCATACCATGCTGGATTAGACGCAAAAACACGAGCCAGGCATCAGGACATGTTTCTTATGGAAGATGTAGATGTGGTTGTGGCAACAATCGCTTTCGGGATGGGGATTGATAAACCTGATGTACGCTTTGTTATTCACCATGACATCCCGAAATCACTAGAGAGTTACTATCAGGAAACGGGTCGTGCCGGTCGAGATGGTGGCGAAGGGCATTGTTTAGCTTATTATTCCTATAAAGATGTTGAAAAATTAGAAAAATTCATGTCTGGGAAACCAGTTGCAGAGCAAGAGATTGGATTTGCTTTGTTACAGGAAGTGGTAGCTTATGCCGAAACTTCGATGTCTAGAAGACAGTTTCTACTGCATTACTTCGGTGAAGAATTCGAAAGTGAACTGGGAGAGGGTGCAGATATGGATGACAATGTCAGAAATCCAAAAGTAAAAATTGAAGCCCAAAATCAAGTCGTAAAATTACTGGAAGTGGTTAGGGATACAAAGCATTTATACAAATCCAAGGAGATTGTTTTTACTCTTATCGGTAGGGTAAATGCCGTGATAAAAGCACACAGAACAGATGTTCAAGTTTTTTTTGGGACAGGAGTTGCCTTTGACGAGAAATATTGGATGGCATTATTGCGACAGGTTCTTGTGGCGGGCTATTTGACTAAAGATATTGAGACCTATGGTATCGTGAAAATTACTGATAAGGGATTAGACTTTATAAAAAGCCCAATTTCTTTTATGATGTCTGAGGATCACGAGTATAATGAAGCAGGAGATGAAGCCATTGTAACCGCGTCAAAATCATCTGGCGTTATCGACGAAGCTTTAATGGGTATGTTGCGGGATCTGCGGAAAAAAGTCTCTAAGAGAATAGGAGTTCCCCCTTTTGTGGTTTTTCAGGATCCTTCACTTGAAGATATGGCCTTAAAATACCCGATTTCCACAGAAGAATTAATCCATATTCACGGAGTGGGTGAAGGGAAAGCGAAGAAATACGGTAAGGAATTCGTTGAATTGATTGCTCATTACGTAGTCGAAAATGATATTCTGCGTCCAGAAGATTTAATCGTAAAGTCAACAGGGATAAAATCGGCAAGCAAATTGTATATAATTCAAAATGTTGATCGTAAGTTACCCCTTGATGATATAGCGAAAGCCAAAGGGTTTACCATGGATCTTCTGATGAAGGAAATGGAACAAATAGTCTATTCTGGAACCAAGCTGAATATCAAATATTGGATTGACGAGATGTTAGATGACGATCAACAAGCGGAGATTTATGATTATTTTATGGAATCCACAACGGATCAAATTGAAGCTGCCCTAAAAGAGTTTGAGGGCGATTATGATACTGAGGAACTCCGTTTAATGCGAATTAAATTTATTAGCGAAGTAGCTAATTAATTAAACTTTTTTTCTTTAAAACTTTTATCACTTTTGTTTTTGCGTTATGCTGTTAACTATTATTATTCCAACCTATAATGAAGCTGCAATTATTCGTAAAACGATCGAATTCCTCCAACATAATTTAGAAGATAAAAATGTTGAAATTATTGTTTCTGATGGCAATAGTACTGATCAGACGGTTGAGATAGTTGAAAGTTTAGGAGTTAATGCGGTACTCTCTCCAGTGAAAGGTCGTGCGGGTCAAATGAATTATGCTGTTAAAAAAGCTAAAGGTGATGTATACTTCTTTCTACACGCTGATAGCGAGCCAACAGCCGACATTTTTAATGTAATAGGTCGAGCAATTGATCAAGGATATGATTGCGGTAGTTTTAGAACTCAGTTTGATAGTTCGAACCTATTATTAAAAATCAATGCCTTCTTTACAAGATTCAATTACCTCTTTTTTAGAGGTGGTGATCAGGGTATTTTTGTTGCCAAAAAATTATGGGATCATATTGGTGGATACAAAGAAGAAATGGTCATCATGGAAGATTATGATTACATAGCTCGCTTGTGGAAATTAGGTGTGTTTACATTAATTCCCAAATCTACGCTAATTTCAGCCCGAAAATATGACCAAAATTCTTGGCTTACAGTTCAGCTAGCTAATTTGAAAGTCGTAAGGATGTATAAAAATGGAGCGTCGCAAATGGCAATGATAGCGAAGTATAAAGAACTTTTAAGATATAGAAAAAATGCATTTTAATAATAAAGTAGTTTGGATTACTTGCGCTTCTTCTGGTATTGCTAAAGAGTTAGCGTCCCACTGTCACAACAACAAGCAATTTTTATTTTGACTTCTTCGAATGCATCGCTGTTAAAAGAAGTAAAGCAAGAAGTAAGGAATGCATCAGTTTATATTTTGCCCACAATTTACTAGATGTAAATAATATACCCGCTTTCGTGGATAAATCTATTTCTTTATAAGGGCTAATAGATTACGTTATCGAAAGCGGAGGTTTCTGTTAGCGTGCAGTTGCAAGCGAGACTTCGATGGATGTTTATAAATAATTAATGGCAATTAATTATTTCGCAATAGTAGCCATAACACAAGTAATTTCCCCCCATTATAAAAAACGGAATCGTGGTGATATCACTGTAATTAGTAGTATTGGCGGTATCATAGGTTTTTCCTCGCGTTCAGGTTATTCGGCTTCTAAACATGCTACCACAAGATATAAAAACACTGCAATGTGAATTGTACAAAACCAATCTTACTATTTCTCTCGTATATCCTGATAGAACAAACACGAACATTTCAAAAACGGCCCTTGTAGGTGACGGATAGCAATACGTTGCTATCGACGAGAACAATGAGGTAGGCATGGAGGAGGCTGTTTGCGCAAAAAAAATACCAAAAGGATAGCTCTCTAACAAAAAATCGGTATCATTGTTAAAGCAGAACGAATTTTATTTTGATTGTGGTGATTTGTCCTTTCGCTCTACAATAAAATTGCGCACTATAAAGGATTACAGAACAAATAATAATAGCTTATGCATCAATTTTTATCAGGAATTCAACAAGTTGGAATAGGGGTTAGTAATGCTGTTGCTGCAATGCATTCTTACAAGCACTTATTTGGAATGGATGTTTTAATTTTCGACGATCAAGCTAAAGCTAATTTGATGACACAGTACACAGGTGGATCGGTGTACAGTAGAAGGGCTATCTTAACAATGAACCTACAAGGCGGTGGTGGTTTAGAAATATGGCAATACTTGGACAGAGTTCCCCAAGAATCAGGACCTATTGAAGCTGGCGATTTAGGTATTAATTCAGTTATATTAAAATCAATCAATATTAAGACCTCATATCAAAGATTAAAATCGATTAAAAATATTAAAGTTTCGGCTATTATGAATTGTCAGCATAGCGGAAACCATTTTTGGGTTACTGATGGGAATAGAAATACCTTTAAAGTTATAGCTGCTTACGATTGGTTTCAAAAAGGGAAACATGATTTAGGCGGTGTAGTGGGTGCTGTTATAGGAGTTGCTGATATCGAAAAATCCTTGCTTTTTTATCAAAATGTGTTAGGAATTGATATTATCCTTTATGATTTTGAATATATTGAAAATGATTTAGCATATCGTAAAATAGGTTTAAGCAAAAAAGCGACTGGAAGAGGAGCCTTTAATAAATTATTAGGGGATGTTACCATTGAGTTAGTTCAGCTAAAAAATAAAAAACCTAAGAAAATATATGAAAATCGATTTTGGGGTGATTGTGGTTTTATACACCTCTGCTTTGATGTTTTAGATATGGAAAGTCTAAAAAGCCATGCAGAAAAGCAGCAGCATTTTTTTACTGTTGACAGTAATAACAGCTTTGAAATGGATAATGCCTCAGGGCGATTCTGTTATATCGAAGATCCTGATGGGACATTGATAGAATTAGTTGAAACGCATAAGGTGCCGATCTTGAAGAAAATAGGTTGGTTCTTGGATTTACGAAAACGAGACCAGGAAAAGCCATTACCTAATTGGATGATTAAGATGCTTGCCTTAAGTAAGGTGAAATAAATTAGTTGGCTTTATACTGTGAGTAGCACCAAGCGGATAGTGGAAAACTAATCAATAAAAGCAGTGCAGTAATAAAATTAAATAGTAGTCCAGTTACTACAGCAATAATAGTAACGATTATTGGATAAAAGATCAATAATAAGCCAAAAAGAACCGAGTCGTAAAACACCGTATTTTTGGTTTTTTTATGCGCTATATTTTTAAAAAGGAAGTAGATTCCACGATTCAGTAGGTATCCAATAAAAGCAGGAATAGCTAGTAATACTTTATAAATAGTGGAACTATACTCGACGAATAATTGAATTTCTTTTTTTTCTGACTGAATGACAAGTTTATCAAGCAGTCCCTTTTTTAACAGTAAGTTGAAGTTAGAATAAAACTCTGTTTTCTTTTCATTAGCTGTAACTTCAAATTCAGAGTTGAAATTCACCAGTACTTGTTTTGGGTTTTCATCAAAAGAAGAATAATTTAGATTTGTAGGCTGGATTTTTAAATTAGGAATAGCATCCTGTATTGCCATTAAGGCTAGTCGGGCAGTACCTTTTTTTAAAGGTCTTAGTTTCCATTCATTAATGCACAGTCCTTCAGAGAAAATTAGTATCGTCTGGTTTTGTTTTAATAAAGCTACACATCGCTTAAAAGTGTCTTCGTTTTTCCCGAGATTACTTTTTCCTTCGCTTAATCTATAAATAGGTATGAGTTGTAATGCATTTAGAAAATTGGCAATCAACGGTTTATTAAAAGCATCTCCTCTAGCCAAAAAATAAATAGGTTTGGGGTAGCTGACCGCTATGACTATAGCATCAAAAAAAGAATTGGGGTGGTTTGCCCCAATTATTTTTGGATTATTGAAGTTAGTATTTGCATCAAAATGCACCACAGTTTTACTGCAGTATATTTGCATCGCTAATTGAGCAGCTATTTTAAAAAATGAATACAAATTTAGTATTGTGTTGAGGTGTGTATTACTGCCGTTTCTAAATAAAGTTATCCAAGTCTATCGTCCAATCGTAGTCTTTATAACTTAAATCTGGTTTAACAGTGTTTGGAATTATTTCAAATTTTCGGCAAATTTTTATTACCCCTTTTTTATAACCAAAATCACCTCTAAACCAACTCATCAAAGAGGGAACCATCAAGGTGTTTTTTTCGTTATTATACGAAGTATTTGTTTTTAAATATTTACTAGTAGACGCGTCTAGTTGTTTTTCTAAGTTCTTTGTATCATACATTCCTACTGGAGGACAGCTTTTTGCTCCGCAGTTTAAGCTAAAGTGAATACGATAATCTACATCCTCTACTCTAAATTTTCGATCTAGTTTAGATGGAAAAAGTTTGTGTAGCGCGCCTAAGCTCCATTTAATACTAGATCGTCTTAAAAACCCATGTTCAATAATATCTAGACTAACTTTATTGCCTGCAATTACAAATTGCTCTGATTTAAAGAACGTAGCTCGGTACTTGTACTGTTCTGGATTATTTCTTAACGATACATTTGTAAAGCCATTGTAAACATTAATGAAAAATGCTTTTTTGGCGGTGTCACTAGCAAGTTGCTTAAGGAGTGTTTTTTCGTCAGCGGTAGCGATCAAAGCTATGTATTCTGAGGCTGCTTTTTGATTTTGTTCCTTAGCTGCTTCAACTAGTTTTTTTGAGATATCGATGTAATCATTAGTTTGTGCAAAACCAATCTGAATAGTTAAGAGTAGCACTATTGCGAGTAATTTTTTCATAATGTTTTATTTGTTTCTTTACTTACGTAATTTACAATAAATAGGTTGTAGCATTGTGAATATTTGAAAATATTAACTTAAAAGATAGAGTTGGCAGTGATTTTTGATAGCTTACTACTAGTAATTGAGCAACAAACTTTTAAAGTAATAACATTCTCCGGCAATTGAAATTGTTCTTATTCTTTAGTGTATAATTCTCCGCGATGTGGCTTTAGGGCATCACGTACTTGAATCATATGCTCGTCCGTAACTACCATATAAGCGATAGCCAACATTTCACTTTGGATTTCAAAACCGGTAATATTTAAAGGTAGTTTTTCTATAGCAATATATTCCTTGAGATGGATTTCGTGATGTTCGGCTGTTTTTGCTGAAGCTGGTCCGCGGAAATCCCAAATTAATTTTATTTTTCTAGACATTTTTTCGTTTTTTTTTATTTAAAAGTACAAAGTTACAATGTTTATGGAGCTAAAAACGAATAACCAAATAAACAAACTATCAAATCCATTTCAAAATACTATTTTTGCATTATGAAACTGTTTTTGGATGACAGATTAACCAAATCATAGAATAGCAAATATACAAATGTCTCAAGAACACCTATTACAAGTATCTCCAGAAATAGCCGCAAACGATTTGTTGCTAAAAGATTACCTTGGAAAATTGATGAAAATTTCCCCGAAAGAAATTCAACATGTCTCCATATTGAAGCGCTCCATTGATGCCCGTCAAAAAACGATAAAAATTAATTTGAAAGTGGTTGTTTATATAAAAGGCGAACCTTTTCAAGAGAGTAAAATACAAATTCCAGACTATCCTAATGTTTCCAATGCGCAAGAAGTAATAGTTGTTGGCGCGGGTCCTGCAGGTCTTTTTGCCGCTTTACATTTAATTGAATTGGGCTTAAAGCCGATAGTAGTCGAACGTGGAAAAGATGTCCGTGGTCGTCGTCGCGATTTGAAGGCTATCAATGTAGATCATATCGTAAATGAAGATTCTAATTATTGCTTTGGCGAAGGTGGGGCAGGAACTTACTCTGACGGAAAGCTATATACTCGTTCCAAAAAAAGAGGTGATGTCACCAGAATTCTAGAGTTATTAGTAGCTTATGGTGCCACACCAGATATTTTGGTGGAAGCACACCCACACATCGGAACTAATAAGTTACCCCAAATTATTCAAGACATCCGTGAAAAAATCATCGAATGTGGAGGGGAAGTATTATTTGAAACAAGAGTCACTGATTTCTTAGTCAAAAACAATGAAGTGGAGGGGATTGTAACGCAAAATGGAACCACTATTCTAGCTAACAAATTAATTTTGGCTACAGGACATTCTGCCCGAGATATTTTTGAGCTTCTGGATCGCAAAAAAATATTTATCGAGGCAAAATCTTTTGCCTTAGGCGTTAGAGCTGAGCATCCACAATCCTTAATTGACAGTATGCAATACAGTTGTGATTATCGTGGAGCGCTTTTGCCACCTGCCCCTTATAGTGTTGTGAAGCAAGTGGGAGGAAGAGGGATGTATTCTTTTTGCATGTGTCCAGGTGGAGTGATCGCTCCTTGTGCCACCAGTCCGGGGGAAGTAGTAACAAATGGATGGTCTCCATCAAAAAGAGATCAGGCTACCGCTAATTCCGGTATTGTTGTTGAACTGAAACTGGAAGATTTTAAGCCGTTTGCCAAATATGGAGCTTTGGCTGGGATGGAGTTCCAAAAAAGTATTGAACAAAAAGCCTGGCATTTAGCCGGTGAAACTCAGAGGGTTCCTGCGCAGCGCATGATTGACTTCACACTAAATAGAGTTTCTTCTGAAATCCCGAAAACATCATATGTTCCTGGGACCACTTCGGTTGAAATGGGACAAGTTTTTCCGGGTTTCTTAACTCAAATATTGCGGGAAGGTTTTTCTGAATTTGGAAAGTCTATGAAAGGCTACTTGACAAATGAAGCGATATTGCATGCTCCAGAAGCAAGAACATCGTCGCCTGTTCGTATTCCAAGAGACCCTATTACATATGAGCATCTTCAAATAAAAGGGCTGTATCCTTGCGGAGAAGGAGCAGGCTATGCTGGCGGGATTATATCTGCCGCTATTGACGGGGAAAAATGTGCTTTGATGATTGCTGCAGTTTTAAACCAAAAAACATCGAATCTGTAAAGAATCGATGTTTGGGGTGAATTCATAGCATTCTTGTTTTAAGGAATAAGAATTATTTTCCCGGTGTTTTTTCTACTTTCCAGATATTCATCCGCTTTTTTTCCTTCCGAAAGTTTGAAAACCGTTGGTTCGGCAATAGTAATTTTATGATTAATGATCCAGTCAAATAATTGATGAGCTCTATTGATGCGTTCCTCTTTTGATGTCAGGTAGCTCTATAAACCACTAGCTGTAAGCGTTTTTCAAGTATCTATTAGCATTTTTGAGTTGATGAAATCGAGATCTCCGTCTGCCATACCAAAGAAAACAACTTGACCGCAGTCCTTGGTTACCTCAAAACTATCGCTTATTATAATGCCGAATATGTCGGAAAGAATATCAACAGCATTTGGACAGTAATTTAAACCCTGATTTTTTAAGTCTCCTGAATATCAAATACTTTATCGACTCCATTTTTTTAACAACATTTCGGCTTTGCTTGCTGATGAGGTAAGCACTATAACTTTTGCGCCTAAAAATTTACTTATTTGAGTGAGAAATGCTCCGACTCCTCCAGCTGAAGCATGAATTAATAGCGTTTCGCCTTTTTGAGTTTTATGACTTTCTGTTGGTAGGTAATGTGCGGTTAACCCTCAAAGCAATATGGTTGCCGCTGTTTAAAAACTGATTGTGTCGGCTAGTGGAATAGCCTGTGAAAAGGGAACATCTGCAAATGCGACGCGATCACCAATTTTAAATTGGGTATTGTTTGAATTAACGACGACTCCAGCACCCTCATATCCTGCAATAACAGAAGTGTTCCCCGCTAGGTGATAATTTCCTTTTCTGCGGTATATGTCTGCAAAGTTAAGTCCCATGGCTCGCATTTCTACTAATATCTCATTATTTTCTAATACTGGAGCTGGAATGTCTACATATTCAAGTACATCTGAATCGCCAAATGCAGAAAAAGTAAGTACTTTAATCATTATAAATCTTGTTCGTTTTCGAACTGTAAAGAAAGGGAATGTAAATATCAGATTTGAGTTATGCTTCCGAAAGATTTTTATTTTAAAATTAAGTTCCTGTGGTAGCTTGTTCAAAATTATTGAAAATTTACCCCAATCTATCTTGAGGTAGGCCGATTCAAGTATCTATCATTAGAGATTCAATGGAGACTTTATCCTTTTCATCATGTAATTGTTGAATATTTACACACATTTTATTTATAGTTAGTGAAAAAGTCAAAGAGATAGAAAAAGTAAGGGCAGAACTAGGATTTTTGATCTTATATTTTTAGATGTGATTCGATTTAACCTTTAAGTTCGAAAGCTTGTTTTTATTAGTTGTTTACCGTTTTGTTAGAAATCAAATTCATATAATCTAATGTCAGATTTGACATTGCTTTAACTCCCAAAACAAAACTGCTTTCATCTATATAAAAATCGGGTGTGTGATGCGAGGCCGTTTCGGACACATCTTTCCCTTTAGGCATGCCTCCTAAAAAAATAAAAAGGCCTGGTACTTTTGCTTGATAGAAAGAAAAGTCCTCTGCTCCAGTTCTTGCTGGTGCTAATATAACATTAGTTTCTCCGGCTGTTGCTTGTAAGGAGGGAAGCATTAATTCGGTTAATTCAGGATTATTATAGGTTATAAGGGTTTGTTTTGTGATGCTTACTTCAGCCGTAGCTCCTGCGCTTTCAGCAATGTTGGTGACTATTTGATTTACTTTAGCATGAATCATTTCTTGAACTTTGCTGTCTAGTGTGCGAATGGTACCATTCATTTCGAGTTCTTCCGGTATAATATTACTTCTTACACCAGCAGTTATTTTTCCAATACTTACTACTGCTGCAGACTCCGTAAGATCAACATTTCTGCTAACAATTGTTTGTAGTCCCAAAATAATTTGAGCTGCTGTAACTATTGGGTCAACCCCTTGCCAAGGACTAGCTCCATGTGCTTGCTTTCCTTTTATTTTTATTTTAAACCAGTCTGAGGAGGCCATCGCCCCTTTTGGACGGTAATTAATTTTTCCAACTTCAGCTTGGGCACTAATATGTAAGCCAAAAATAACATCAACTTTAGGGTTTTCAAGGACACCTTCCTTTACCATTAATGCTGCTCCTCCCTCTTCACCATCAGGAGCTCCTTCTTCTGCCGGTTGAAATATAAATTTAACGGTACCTTTTAATTCGTTTTTGACAGAAGCTAAGACTTCAGCAGTACCTAATAAAATTGCCATATGCGAATCATGGCCGCAAGCATGCATTACTCCTACAGATTGACCATTGTATTCCCCAATAACTTTAGATGCAAAAGGGATGTCTACTCTTTCAGTAACAGGTAGCGCATCCATATCCGCTCTGAGAGCTACAACAGGTCCAGGTTTACCCCCTTTTAGAATGCCAACAACGCCCGTTTTCGCTACTCCAGTTTGAACTTCTATACCTAAAGAACGAAGCTGTGAAGCTATTTTTTCTGCGGTTTTGAATTCCCTATTGCCTAATTCAGGATTTTGATGAAAATCTCTTCTTAATGCAATAACTTTAGACTCAATAGATTCTGCTTTTTGATTAATTTTAGTTTTTAAACTTGAGGTTTGAGCAGTAATGATAGAAGAAAATGACAAGAAGACAATGGAAATAAGTGTTTTTTTCATAAAACTTTAGGTTATGTTTAGGTAATTTATGGATTATTTATTCGAAAACTATATCTATCAATGAATCAGACTTTGTTCTAACAAATATAAGAAAAAAGGTCATTATTGATTTTTTTGTTCTTTAGTTTTCTAAACTAAAATAACCGAAAACTACTTTTCGGTTTCGTGAGCTATTATGTTTTAGTTTTCAACCAGTCCTTTAAGTATCGTTTCAACTTTTTTCCGTCGAGTAAGATGATCTTTAAAAATCAAGTATATTCGAGATTTTGTAGTTTCGTCTAAACATACTTCGCTTAGTGGAAGCTCAAGTCAAGTCAATTTTTCATACTACTCGTGTCATGGATAAAGTCAAGAGCGATAGAGTTTATAAGGTATCTTTTGCCAGTTGGCGCTGGGCCATCATCAAAAAGATGACCATGTGGGCTATTACATCTGCCGCAAAGCGCTTCTACCGCCGCCATCCTTAAAGAGTTGTCCTTTTTTGTAAATTCCGCTAGTTTCATTCTCTTGTTCAAAAAAAACTCGGACATCCGCAACTGCTAGAAAACTTGCCGTCAGAACGAAACAATTTATTGCCGCAAGCAGCGTTCTACGGGATAACTTTTTTATCGGTATTCCAATATTTCCCTATAAAAGCGCTCTCGGTATCGGTACCTCTAGTCACTAGATAAACTTCTTCTGGCAACACTTTTTTTATTCGGCACCAGACAGCTGCAATTGTGTTGTGTCGGTATCGGAGTAATACGGATTTTAGGATTTAATAATTTCATTTTTTCATGGTTGGTATTTTTTTTATGTCTTCGCCGGAGTTTACAAACCTATTCTCATATTAATCAGGTGTTTTTTGAATCCTACTTTTTCATAAGCTTTGATCGCTGAAGGATTGTCATTGTATACGTCTAAGCGGAGCTCGTATATTCCTAGAGAACTACACCAATTCTTCAATGCTTCGATAATTTTTGAATTTACCCCTTTTCCTCTATATTTAGGATCAGTAAACATAAAACCTAAATAAGCATAACTATCATGGTTTAAATAGGGTTTTGCAGTTGCTACCCTAGCATAACCGGAACCTATGATAACCGTGTCAACTTCGGCAACTAGGACCTCAATATCATTGGCTAAAAGCATTTTTTCAATATTGTAATAACTAATTGTGCCTTGTTTTAAAGTGGGGTCGTATGGACGTTCTGCTGTGATGATCCCTTGTTCGAATTCGAGGAGTGTGTTTAGATCTTCTAATTTGGCTTTTCGTATTTTTAGCGGGTTCATTGTAAGCGATAGTTTTAGGTTATCAAAAGTACGAAAGAATATTTGAATGGATATGGAGATTTCAACTTCAGTTTTATTGTGTTTTTGTTCTTAAACAAATAGAAACAGAACGTTAAAGACGTTCCTTTTGTTTATCTTTTTTGTATTTTTGTGGAACTAAAAACAAATATGATAGAAGAAAACGTAATATTAGTTAATAAAGAGGACGAACAAATTGGATTAATGCCAAAAATGGAGGCACATGAAAAAGCACTTCTGCATCGTGCCTTTTCAGTTTTCGTTTTAAACAGTAAAAACCAAATCATGCTGCAGCAGCGAGCGCATCATAAATACCATTCCCCGTTACTTTGGACAAACACCTGTTGCAGTCATCAGCGAGAAGGAGAAACTAACATTCAAGCCGGAAGTAGAAGATTGTTTGAGGAAATGGGTTTTAAAACCGATCTCAAAGAGCTTTTTCATTTTATATACAAAGCACCATTTGATAATGGTTTGACGGAACATGAACTCGATCATGTAATGATTGGCTACTATGATGAAAAGCCAGAGATAAACCCAGAAGAAGCCGAGGCTTGGAAATGGATGGATATTGAATCGGTAAAAAGTGATTTGATATTAAATCCAGAAATCTATACAGTATGGTTCAAAATCATATTTGACGAGTTCTATCATTTTTTAGAAGACCATAAAGTGTAGTAATATTAATTTAAGATTTAGGAAATGTTAAAAAAGATAGCATCATGAGAGTAACTATAAGTAGAAAAGCACATTTTAATTCGGCGCACCGGTTGTACCGCAAGGACTGGACGTTCGAAAAAAACGATGCGGTTTTTGGTAAATGTAATAACCCCAATTTTCATGGTCACAACTATGATCTGATTGTTAGTGTTACTAATGAGATTGACCCAGAAACTGGCTTTGTTATGGATGTCAAGTTTTTGGCAGACATTATCAAAGAAGAAGTGGAAAACCAGTTCGATCATAAAAATTTAAATTTAGACGTTCCTGATTTTGAAAATCTAAATCCTACTGCTGAAAATATTGCGGTGGTAATTTGGAACAAAATAAGAAAGAGAATTGAAGCCGAGTTTGATTTAGAAGTTGTTCTTTATGAAACCGCCCGGAATTTTGTAACCTATAAAGGAGAATAATGGAATTGAAAGTAGGGGACAAGATTCCGAATTTTTTGGCGAAAGATACTAGTGGTAATGATTTTGACATCAAAAACCTTGTTGGGAAGAAACCATTAGTTATTTATTTTTATCCTAAGGACAATACGCCAGGATGCACGGCGCAAGCATGTAGTTTCCGTGACCAATATGAAGATTTTAAAGATTTAGGTGCCGAAGTTATTGGAATAAGTGGCGATACTATTGATTCCCATCAAAAGTTTGCTAAACAGTATAAACTGCCATTTATACTATTGTCTGATGATAATAAAAAAATAAGGCGGTTATTTGGAGTTCCATCTAATATGTTTGGAATGCTGCCTGGCAGAGTTACGTATGTAGCGGATCGAAATGGAGTGATAAAAATGATATTTGATAGCATGATGGCTACCAAGCATATTCCTAAAGCACTTGAGGCAATTAAAAAATTAGGAGTATAAATTAATCATCTAGTAGATATAATTTTACGTAATTGTGAAATATATTTTCTGAATACAAAGAAAATGATCGCAAAAATATACCCATTGCAGTTTGAGCCTATACTAAAAGAAAGAATCTGGGGAGGCGAAAAGTTAGAAAGAATTCTTAATAAAACAATCACATCAAATATAACAGGTGAAAGCTGGGAATTGTCGACGGTCGACGGTGATGTTAGTGTTATTGCAAATGGAGAATTAAAAGGAAAATCATTGATAGAAATCATTGATGAGTTACCAGGCGAAATACTAGGGGCAGCCGTTTATAAGAGATTTGGGAAGCAGTTTCCTTTACTTTTTAAATACTTGGATGCTCGAGAAGATTTATCTATTCAAGTACATCCTAATGATGAATTAGCTAAAAAGCGTCACAACTCTTTCGGTAAGACAGAAATGTGGTATATTATGCAGGCAGATGAGGATGCAAGAATCATTGTCGGTTTTAAGGAGAAATCAGATTCAAACGAATATTTAGAAAATCTAAAGAATAAAACATTGCTTTCTATTCTTGATGATGTCAGGGTAAAAGAAGGGGATGTGTTTTTCCTAGAAACAGGAACTGTTCATGCTATTGGTGCGGGATTAGTTGTTGCCGAGATTCAGCAAACTTCAGACATTACCTATCGCTTATATGATTTTGACAGAGTCGATGTGCAAGGCAATACAAGAGAGTTACACGTAGATTTGGCTCTTGAAGCAATAAATTACAGTAAAGTAGAAACATATCGTGCTTACGATAAGAAGATTAATCAATCTAATACGATTGTGAATTGTCCTTATTTCACTACTAATTTTATCCCGTTAGAAGGAGCGGAAACCATTACAAAGACAGGGGATAGCTTTACGGTGTATATGTGTGTTGACGGAAAGTTTGAGTTGCAATATAATGATGCCATCTTTAAATATAAAAAAGGGGACACTATATTGATTCCTGCAGCGATGACTATTTTCGTTATTAATGGTAAAGCTTCTATTTTAGAAATTTACATTTCATAGCGAGTAATAGAAAGATTATATGTACTTTTGCAGACGCAAATTAAAATTAAAAAAAAATGGCAAATATTAAGAATTTAAAAAAAGACATCAACTACGTTTTAGGAGATATTATTGAAGCTGTTTACTTGTTCGAAATTTCAACGACAGGAAAACCAACAACTGAAACTAATGATTTAATTGATGAAGCTATTGCTGCATTTGACGATTTAATCACAAAAGTGAACGCTAAGAAAGTTGAAAACAAAAAAGCACACTTCAAACAAATTAACGTTGAATTGGAACAAACTGCAAATCAATTGATTGCTAAAATCAACGAATTGTAGTCAAAAAAAACGATAAAAAGTGCGAATTTGTTTTGGAAGTTTAAAATTCAGACTTATATTTGCAGCCATAATGAGACGCCAGCGTAGCTCAGTTGGCTAGAGCAGCTGATTTGTAATCAGCAGGTCGTGGGTTCGAGTCCCTCCGCCGGCTCATCGGTTAAACCACCTAAC
>JBLIKQ010000003.1:0-61086 GCA_047635475.1 Porticoccaceae bacterium | reverse complement strand
GAATCGTTACTGAAGGCGATTTTAGATCTAGGATTTGAGAATCCGACCGAAGTACAGGAGAAAGCGATTCCCCTATTATTGGAAAAAGACACAGATATGGTTGCGTTGGCTCAGACAGGGACAGGGAAAACGGCAGCATTTGGTTTTCCAGTTATCCAAAAAATTGATGCCAACAACAGGAATACTCAGGCATTAATTTTATCTCCAACACGCGAACTTTGTTTGCAGATTACCAACGAAATTAAAAACTACTCTAAATACGAAAAAGGTATTAACGTGGTAGCAGTTTACGGGGGGGCTAGCATAACAGACCAAGCAAGGGACATTAAAAGAGGTGCACAAATTATAGTGGCAACTCCAGGAAGAATGCAAGACATGATTAATAGAGGATTAGTAAACATTTCTCAAATTGACTATTGTATTCTAGACGAGGCTGATGAAATGTTGAACATGGGCTTCTACGAAGACATCGTAAACATTTTATCAACTACTCCAGACGAAAAAAGCACATGGTTGTTCTCAGCTACAATGCCTGCAGAGGTTGCTAGAATTGGTAAACAATTCATGAAGGACCCTATTGAAATCACTGTAGGAGCCAAAAATTCAGGCTCAGCGACAGTTTCTCATGAGTTTTACCTTGTAAATGCTCGTGACCGTTACGAAGCCTTGAAACGTTTAGCTGACTCTAATCCAGATATCTTTTCTGTAGTTTTTTGTCGTACCAAAAGAGATACGCAAGCAGTTGCTGAAAAATTAGTAGAAGACGGATACAACGCTGCTGCATTGCACGGAGATTTATCTCAAGCGCAACGTGATGGTGTAATGAAATCTTTTAGAGGGAGACAGATCCAGATGCTTGTTGCTACTGATGTTGCGGCACGTGGAATTGACGTTGATAATATTACTCACGTAGTAAATTACCAACTTCCCGACGAAATAGAAACTTATACTCACCGTTCAGGTCGGACTGGTCGTGCTGGTAAGTTAGGTACCTCTATCGTTATTGTAACTAAAAGCGAATTGCGTAAGATATCTTCTATTGAAAGAATCATCAAACAAAAATTTGAAGAAAAGACAGTTCCTTCTGGAATCGAAATCTGCGAAATACAACTATTGCACTTAGCTAATAAAATTAAAACAGTAGAAGTTGACCATGAAATTGATAGCTACCTTCCTGCAATAAACAGTGTTCTTGAAGACTTGTCAAAAGAAGAATTAATCAAGAAAATGGTTTCGGTAGAATTTAATCGTTTTATCAACTACTACAAAAAAACTAGAGACATCTCAAATCAATCGAACTCTGAAAGACGTGATCGTGATGATAGAGATGGTGCGCCAAGAGAAAATAACAATGGTGGTGCAACAAGATATTTTGTGAACATCGGTTCTCGAGATAACTTTGATTGGATGTCATTGAAAGATTACTTGAAAGAGACATTGGATTTAGGTCGTGATGATGTTTTCAAGGTAGACGTGAAAGAAGGTTTCTCTTTCTTTAACACAGATCCGGAACACACTGATAAGGTGATGGAAGTATTGAACAACGTACAATTAGAGGGACGTCGTATCAATGTTGAGATTTCTAAAAATGATGGTGGCGGAAGACGTGACCACAACGGAAGAAGTTCTGGTGGATTTGGTGGTGGTGGTGGAAGAAGTTCTGCTCCAAGAAGAGAAGGAAGTTTTGCACCAAGAAGAGAAGGCTCAGGTGGGGGATTCAGAAGTGACAGAAATTCAGCTCCAAGAGAAGGTGGTTTCGGCGGAAGAAGTTCAGCTCCCAGAGAAGGTGGCTTTGGCGGAAGAAGTGCTGCTCCTAGAGGAGAGGGTTCTTCAGATAGAGCTCCTAGACGTTCTGAAAGTTTTAGTGACTCACCTAGACCAAGAAGACCAAGAAAAGACTAACATTTATTTGTTAATTTTCTTATAATAATATAAAGGACTACAAAATATTCATTCCTGTTTTATTACTTTTAAAGTTTTAAATCAATATATGAAATATTTTGTAGTCCTCTTTTTTTTAACACTATCTGCAACTGCTTTGGCACAGGATACAATTCACTCTCAAAAAGTATCCGGTTTTATCTATAACGACAACACTAAGTCGCCATTGATCAATGTAAACATAATCAATATCAATAAAGTTAGAGGAGCACGAACCGATTCAAAAGGTTATTTTGAGATCGACGTGCAACCAACCGATACTTTACATCTTTCTTTTTTAGGTTTTCAATCGCTGAGGGTAAAAGTCACTAATGACTGGATAAAAAATAAAGTTGCCAAAATATTTCTTACCGAAAAAGCAATTGCACTAGAAGAAGTTGTGATCAGACCTTTTAACTTAACAGGCTATCTAGAGGTTGATTCAAAAACAATTCCAACAAATGAGAACTATCGCTATAGTATTTCTGGATTAACACAAGGCTATGAAGCTGGAGAATATTCTCCAAATGCTATTGGAAGAATTCTAGGATCCATATTCAATCCAGCAGATATGCTCTATAATTTTTTTGGAAATAATCCTAATCAACTCAAAAAACTAAAAGAAATGAAGAAAGACGACACCGTCCGAAATCTTCTGGCATCTAAGTTTGATAAGGAAACAATAGCAGTCCTACTTGGGGTAGACAAAAAAGAAATCGCCGAAATATTACAACGCTGTAATTACTCGGAATCTTTCATAAAAACAGCAAATGATTTGCAAATCATGGATGCCATAAGTGGGTGTTATGAAGAATATAAAATTTTGAAGATCAGATAAACCTGCTAGCTCAATAGCTTAATGTTTTAGGTAGTCGACAATATATAAATTGCAATTATTATTTAAATCATGTTGACCATGACTTTACAAACAGTAATGAGACCAAGCAGAACAAACGTGACATATGAAATAAGTTAGTAATTTTACTTGACAAATTAGTTGTTTTCGCATTGGTAATCTTGTATTGACAAAATTATCATTCAGACTTATGCTAAGAAAAAAAAAACTAATAAACACAATGAAGTCACTAAGTAACTGGTAAACAAATATTAATCGCTTCCATGTCAGTAAACAGAGTCAAATTACTAGTTGTAGATGCTGATTTTTCAAAATAATTATTAAAACAAATAAATAAATTATTTACATTTACTTAAATAAATTAAATAATTATATCATGGCAAAAAGTCAAGACGCGAAAAAAACCGCCAAAAAAGAGCCTCTTAAAACGGCCAAAGAGAAAAAAGAAGAGAAAAGAGAAAAGAAAAACAGTCCAAAAAGAGAATAAAAAATAGTGTTCAGTTTCGTTTGTTACTGAACACTATTTTTTTTAGTATAAAACAATTAAAATTATTTCAACGGAATGTTTTCTAAAACTTCCATTAAAAATTTCCAGAATTTTTGAGAAGAAGAGATACTAGCTCTTTCATCTGGTGAATGTGGTCCTTGAATTGTAGGGCCAAAAGAAATCATATCCATCTCGGGATAATTAGTCCCAAGAATACCGCATTCCAAACCTGCGTGACATGCAACTACTCTGGGTTTTTCTCCTGTTTGTTTTTCGTAAATAGGAACTAGAACATCTAATATTTCTGATTTAGGATTAGGAGTCCAACCTGGATAAGATCCTGAAAGCTCCACTTCGCATCCCATTAATTCAAAAGCAGAACGCAAACTGTTTGCCAAATCAAATTTAGCTGTTTCTACAGAAGAACGTGTTAAGCATTGTACCGTAAAACTCCCTTTTGCTAATACCACTTTAGCAATATTATTAGAAGTCTCTACTAAATCATCAAAATCAGCACTCATATTATAAACGCCATTATGAGCAGCATACATCGCTCTAACAAAATAAAACTGCGCAATAGAAGGCATTACTTTATCTGGAGCTACATCTAATTTCTCAAAAACAACTTCTAAATTTGGCTCTGTAGTTTTTAATTCTGTTTTAATGTCGTTTACAATTTGTTGCATATCGTAAACAAATGCTTCATCGTACACTTCAGCAATTATGACTGTAGCAAAACTTTCTCTTGGAATTGCATTGCGTAAACTACCTCCCTGAATTTCAGAAATCTGTAATCCAAAATTATCAAAGCCATCAAATAATAAACGGTTCATGATTTTATTCGCATTACCTAAACCTTTGTGGATATCCATTCCTGAATGTCCGCCCTTTAATCCTTTTAAGCTAATCTTATATCCTACTGAACCTTCTGGAGTTTTCTCTTCATCATATTCTGCGGTCGCGGTAACATCAATACCTCCAGCACAGCCAATGTCGATTTCATCATCTTCTTCAGTATCCAAGTTAAGAAGAATTTGTCCTTGCAAAATACCTCCCTTTAATTCTAATGCTCCTGTCATCCCAGTTTCTTCATCGACGGTAAACAGCGCTTCAATAGCAGGATGTGGAATATCCGTACTTTCTAAAACTGCCATAATTGCGGCAACTCCAAGACCATTATCAGCACCTAAAGTTGTTCCTCTGGCACGAACCCAATCTCCGTCAATATACATGTCGATTCCCTGCGTATCAAAGTCAAAAACAGTATCTGAGTTTTTCTGGTGTACCATATCCAAATGCCCCTGCATTACAATGGCTTTGCGGTTTTCCATTCCTGCGGTCGCTGGCTTACGGATAATTACATTTCGTATATCATCTTCAAAAGTTTCTAACCCAAGTTTATTCCCAAAGTTTTTCATAAATTCAATTACTCGCTCCTCTTTTTTTGAAGGACGAGGCACTGCATTTAAATCGGCAAACTTATTCCAAAGTACTTTGGGCTCTAAATTTCTTATTTCTTGACTCATTTAATTATATTTGAATATTATTGTTTTTAAAATTCAAAGTTACAAAGTTTAAACTCTTTTTCAGTACTAATAGATATTGTAATTACCTTTACGTTTTCTAAATCATTGCAGTGAAACAAAAATACATTCTTCCGCTCTTTCTTCTTATCCAAATAATTTTACTGCAAATAATTTCATTTTTTCCCGACTATGTGGAACTTTATTACAGCAATGGGTTATATCCTATTATTGCGTCATTTTCAAGAATTATTTTTGGGAGCATTCCTTTTTCATCAGGAGATTTTATTTACTTTATTTTAATTTTCCTGATATTAAGATGGTTTTGGGTCAAAAGAAAAACTTGGAAATCAAACTGGAGAAATAATGCTTTACATATTTTAAGTTTTGTATCCATTTTTTACTTTATGTTTCATCTGCTTTGGGCTACAAACTACTACCGCCAGCCACTTTTTAAAAAAATGACAATCGACAGAGACTATTCAGGCGAGGAGTTGCTTCATTTTACTAAAAAACTAATTGCAAAAACCAATGCGATCCAAAGTCAAATAACAAAAGATAAAAGTGCAAAAGTCGTATTTCCCTACTCACAAGAACAAGCATTCCAAATGAGTTTAAATGGCTACAAAAATTTATCGAACACTCATTCCTTCTTTAGCTACAACAATTTGAGCGCAAAAAAATCACTAATAAGCTTACCTTTAACTTATATGGGGTTTGGCGGTTACCTAAACCCATTTACCAATGAGGCACAAGTGAATTATTTGGGACCTATGTATAATTTCCCAACTACAACTTGTCATGAAATGGCACATCAGCTGGGATTTGCTAGCGAAACTGAATGTAACTTTATTGGTTTTCTGGCCTCAGTAAAGAATGACAATTTGTACTTTCAATATTCTGGATATAGTTTTGCATTGCGTTATTGTTTAGCTAACTGGAAAATGCGAAACAGAGCAATATTTGAGCAACTCTTAAAAACTGTCCATCCCGGTATCTTAAAAAACTACCAGGAAAGTAGTGCCTTCAGGGCGCAGTATGAAACTGTGCTAGAAACTGGTTTTCATTTGTTTTACGATAATTTTTTAAAACTAAATCAACAAAAAGAAGGAATGGAGAGCTACAATAAATTTGTCAATTTAATGGTGAATTATTATGATAAAAAAGAGTTTTAGTCCTAAAGATTAAAAGTCCAAAGGCTTACAGCAACATACGTACCGTGAACTACTATTTTTTAGTCTTACAACTACTATAATTCAGATGATTCTCACTTATAATTACCATTCATACTGACCCTTAAATTTGGATGTTTATGTTTAAATAACGTTCATTATTATAACGTTAGCCTTCAATTACTTTAATACAACTCAAAGTAAATCATAAGTAGTAAAGAATAAAAAAAAATCTACATTTATATTACTTTTATTACTACTTTAGGTACATATTTAACTTAACAAAAAATAAATCTTTCACTTATGAAAAAAAGAATCTCAATTGTTGTTGTCTCATTATCAATGCTTGTTTTATTAAACAGCTGTGGTGTAATGTTTGGAGGGAGTAAATATGAAGGTACAATCGTTGCCAAAGATCGACCAAATGCAGCAATTTATGTTGATGGACAAAAAATGGGTAACGGGCAAGTAACTGCTTTATTTCCAAGAAACAAATCATTAAATGTCGAATTAAAAGAAGATGGTTGCGATCCTAAAAACCAAACTTTCAATAGTGCCTTTAGAACAGGAAACTTTATTTTAAGTGTTTTTTCATTTGGATTGATTGGTATGGGAGTTGATTTAGGAACAGGAGCGGCTTATAAACCAGACCACAAAAACAATCCTTCTATTAACAAAGTAAGTACTAAAAAATTTACTTTTAATGTTGATTATTTGGATTGTAAAAAATAGATTGTCAATAATCAAAGTATCAAAAAGCCTTTTATGAAATTCATAAAAGGCTTTTTATATTAGTATTGAAATCATTAATCCTTAAAAAATTCAAGTAGTAGAAAGTCTAATACTACAGTATGATATTTTAGGCTTAATACAAACAGAATTTATAAGCCGTTCATTTTTAACTATTGTTGGGATTATAATGTAGTGGTAAATGAGCCGTATTGTCCAAGCTTTACTTTTTGTTGCTTTTATCTAAAAGTTCTATAGAAAATTAAACATATACATTAGCCCCGATAGCTATGAAAATCCTTTGTTTTTCTTATTTTTAAAAGAAAAATAACGATTGTAAAATACAGCGCGCCGAATGATAATTGTCTTTCAAAAAAACAATGCTACAAAATAAAAAAGCAGTATTTTGTAACAAATTTGACTCCAAACATACTAATGAATCATGAGTGAAAATCTAGAACATTCTTTTGTAAAGCAGCTAAAAGACAATCAAAATATAATCCACAAGATCTGTAGGTTGTATACTGATTGTGAAGATGCACATAAAGATCTGTTTCAAGAAATCACAATTCAATTATGGAAAGCTTTTCCAAAGTTCAGAGGAGACAGCAAATTTTCAACTTGGGCTTATCGTGTAGCACTGAACACAGCAATTACCCTCTACCGAAAAAACAAACGATCTATCGCCACAGTTGAGTATGAGGGAAGGCAGCACTTCATAAAAGTAGAAGATTACAATTATGAGGAAGAAGAGCAAATCAAACTAATGTATAAGGCAGTATATCAGCTAAACGACATCGAGAAAGCTTTAGTCTTTATGTATCTAGAAGATAAAGACTACCGAGAAATAGCCGAGACTTTGGGTATTAGCGAAGTAAATGCTAGAGTGAAAATGAACAGAATAAAAGGGAAACTAAAAAAAATATTAAATCCGTAAGAAATATGAAAGAGCTGGATTTATTAAAAAAAGATTGGAAAAAGAACGAAAATTCTTTTGAACAGATCTCAGAAACGGAAATTTACCAAATGATCCATAAAAAATCATCGTCCATAGTGAAGTGGATTTTGATTATCAGCATTTTGGAGGTTATACTATGGACTGCGATTAGCGTGTTTTTTAATACTGATGAATATTTAGAACAAATCAACCATACAGATTTCATACCTTATTTCAAGGTACTGACCGTTTTTAACTACGGCGTAATATTGGCTTTTATATACTTATTCTACAAAAACTACATTAAAATCAGCACCACCGTCTCTACTAAACAATTGATGATAGATATTTTAAAGACCCGAAAAATGGTCCAATATTACGTCTGGTATAACCTTGGGATGGCTGTTTTGAGTTTAATCATAGGTTTTTTTATCGCTTTAGTTTATAGTCCTGAGACTAGTATTTTGAGCGACCAAATCGCAAATAATGGAAAAGTAATGGCTATCACAATAGGAGTTCTAATTTTGACTACAGTTGCATTCTTTGGCCTATTTTGGCTTTTTTACAGACTCTTATATGGAATCCTACTCAGAAGATTGTACAATAATTATAAAGAATTGAAGAAAATTGACTTATAAATCAATACTCATATCTACGGAGTTTATTTAACTTTTCTTCTTCTTCTATTTCATCGCATGGAATCACTTTGAGAAACGAACTATGCTGTTCTATAGCATATTCAACTTTTTCTACTATCTCATCGATACTGTCATTATCGTAATCAATATCTAAAGGTTCTTTAATAATAAAAGATTGCAGAATTCCTTTCTTTTTCATTCGTAGCCCTTTTTTGTCAAACGACCGTCTAAAACCGTCTATGACAATTGGTACTACAATAGGCCGATGCTCTTTTATGATATGTGCCGTTCCTTTCCTTACGGGCTTGAAAGACTTTGTCGTTCCTTGTGGAAAAGTAATCACCCAACCATCATTAAGTGCAATTTTAATATTTTCAGTATCATTAGGGTTTACTTCTTTTTTCTCTTTTACATCCACTCCTTTTGCACGCCAAGTCCGCTCGACCGTAATAGCCCCAGCATAAGCCATAATCCTTGGCAAAAGCCCAGCTTGCATGGTTTCTTTAGCTGCGACATAATAGATGTTCAGTTTAGGATTCCATAAATAGAGTACATTCTTTATATTGTCTTCTCTTCCTTTCAGGCTGGCGTTAAAAACGTGAAACATAGCTACGACATCAGCAAAATAAGTCTGATGATTTGATATGAAAAGTACATTTGTATCAGGTAAATTCCGGATGATTTCTGAGCCCTCGACCTGTAATTCGTTAAATCCTCTATATCGTCTGTGGGTAGTGAATCCGAAAAACCGGATTAACCACTTCTTCAAAAATAGTATGTGACCAAAAGGATTTCTTTTAAATAATCCCATAAGATTGTGTTTAATTTTTCTAATTTTGGATTGCAAAATTACGAAATTTATTTTTTATGTTCTTTCCTGAAAAATACTAAGTAACTCTCGATTACCATAACAAGTTACGAACCAGTTATTAGTTGTGCAAAATCAAATTTTTGAATTCAGTACTAGTTTCAAAACATCTTTTAACTCGCTCAACATCATCGCCGTAGCACCCCATACGACATGTCCTCCTATATCGAAAGCAGGAACATTGACATCAATTGCGTAAGAAGTGGTCATCTTAGCATCGATTATTATTTCATCACTCAAGAAAACAGACAGCGGCAATTCGATAATGCTCGACACTTCTGTAGGGTCAAGAACAAAGCAAATTTCCTCCTTACATATTCCCAAAAAAGGATGGACTATAAAATTGCTAGGTGGAACATACACTTCAGTAAAAGACTTGATTACATCTATTATTGCCGAACTTACTCCAACTTCCTCTTGTGTTTCTCGCAAAGCCGTTCTCAAAAAACTTTCATCTTCAAGTTCATACTTCCCTCCAGGAAATGCTATTTGCCCCGAATGGACTCCTTCATAAGAATTCCGTACGATAAGCACTAAATGCGTCATTCCATTTTTAGGATAAAAAAGCATCATTACTGCGGCCATTCTCGCACTTTTAATTTCAACGGCACTGTTTTTCAAACTTTCGATTCTTTCGAATGGTGCCATTTTAATGTGAGCCTCCAGAGCTGGAAGTTCGGCATCAGCTAAATTGGGAACATATTCTAAAAAATATTGAAAATCCATAATCAAAGTCTATTTTTGCAATCATAGTATAAATGTAGTCTAGAAAATTACATTGCGCAAATTTTCTAAAACCAAAACAAACAAAATGTATAGCAAAGAAGAAACTCAAAAGTTAAAACGAGAATTCTGGGTCACATTCGCAGAGAAATATCCCCGGAAATGGGTGCTATACGATACCAAAATAAAAGATTTCTCTTTTAAGTTCTATATCGACAATAAAAAAGCACAAGTGTTAATTGATATCGAACATCGCAACAATGACTTACGAACCGACTATTTTGAAAAATTGGAAGCTTTAAAAAACATTTTGGAAGAGGAGTTTATAAAAGATCTAGTATTCGAACGAAATTATGTCCTCGAAAACGGAAAAACTATCAGCCGAATTTGGATTGAAAAACTAGGGGTAAGTGTCAGCAATCGGAGTTATTGGGACGAAATATTCTCCTTTTACAACGAAAACATGAGTGCTCTAGAGCTTTTCTACACAGAGTACGATGACTTCATCAAAGATGTTGATTAGAGAAAGCTAAAATTTTTCATAAAAACTGCAGTCAGCCTATGCTAGAGACCTAGCACTTACATTTCTCACTTGATAAATATAATTTAAATAAAAAAAGTAGTGATCAGCGACTTTCTTTATTTACTTATTACAAATTGATTATATTATAGACAATGATTCTATCGTTGTAATTAATATACAATTGCTTTCTATTGTCCTGATTTTTCCTAGTAATTATGGAAAGAGTGCAGTCATCTCCGTTGTTGTCTTTACAAGTAAAAGAATAAACAATATCTGTGTCATTTTCTTCCGTAGGTTGATAAACAATGATTTCAAACAATTGAATCACCTCGGAATACACAATCATTCTGTTTTTATCTGTGTCCAATGAAACTAAAACATTGACTAATTTTAAGTCGGACCAATTGCCCCATTTTCCTCTATCGTTTTTTTCTAAAACACTAAGACCAGATGTTTTGAATTTATATACTTGACCGTAGAACTGTTGAAATCCAAGGCCAAAAAAAAGAAACAAGATATATAATTTAGTTTTACCCATTATTTATGAGAATTAAAAACCCAATTCAAGAATTTCTTTTCTTGCCTTTCCAAAATCTGTCATCATTTCCAAAACGATCTCCTCGGCCGAATTTATTTTATGAATCAATCCTGCAATCTGACCAATCTCCAATTCGCCGTCATTTAAATCCCCTTCAAACATACCTCTTTTCGCTCTTGCTCTGCCCAAAAATATTATTAATTCTTCCTTTGTTGGACATTTTTCATATAGAAGTTGAAGGTCTTGAAAGAATTTATTTTTAACCAATCGCACTGGGGCCAATTCTTTCAATGTCAACTGCGTCCCTCCTTCTTGCACATCTACAATTGTTTTCTTGAAATTCTCATGCGCAGAAGACTCTATGGAGGCAGCAAACCTGCTTCCCACCTGAACAGCTTCCGCGCCTAAGGTCATCGCGGCTAACATTCCGCGACCACAAGCAATTCCTCCAGCAGCGATGACCGGAATCTGTATTTTTTCCTTTACCATTGGAATCAAAGTGAAGGTTGTGGTTTCATCCCTTCCGTTATGTCCACCTGCCTCAAAACCTTCCGCAACTATGGCATCAACACCGGCAGCTTGGGCTTTCAATGCAAAAACAGTACTACTAACTACATGAACTACTGTTATACCATTTTCCTTCAAATAAGGAGTCCAAGTTTTAGGGTTTCCCGCCGAAGTAAACACAATTTTCACGCCTTCTTCGACGATAATTTTCATGATTTCTTCGATATTAGGATATAACATTGGCACATTTACACCAAAAGGTTTTGAGGTCGCTTTTTTGCATTTCTGAATATGTTCACGTAAAACCTCGGGATACATAGAGCCTGCCCCTATTAATCCCAAACCACCTGCATTACTTACTGCGCTTGCTAGTTTATAACCGCTAACCCAGATCATTCCTCCTTGTATGATGGGATATTTAATATTAAAAAGTCTGGTGATTCTATTCATCTAATAGGTTGTGTATTATTGTTTTATTATTTTTCCGCTCTTAGAAAAAGTACCCGATTCTATTTTATAGAAATAAATACCGCTACTTAGTGACTTTAATGAGAAGGTTCTCGAGGTACTGCTGATAGAACGTTCCAAAACTTTTTTACCCAAAGTAGTATAAAAAACAACCGTCCCCTTATCGAATCTGTCTGGAAACGAATAAGAAATCAGATCAGTTGTTGGATTTGGATAGGCTACAAAATCACTTTTAGAGAAATCCTCGACAAACAGCCCATTGTTTAGAGCCAGATTAAAATCTGGGATTCCATACCCATATTGATTACCAGGTGTCGCAAATCTATCTGCTGATTGGATAATTAATTGTCTAATTTCTTTGTTTGTTTTATTGGGATATGCTTGCCATAAGCAAGCCACCATTCCCGCCATAATAGGGCTTGAAAATGAAGTCCCATTTGCCGTAACTATATTTCCGGATGCGTCTGACAAAACGACCATTGATCCTTGCGCCATAACATCTGGCTTAATTCTATTATCGAAAGATGGGCCAATAGAACTAAATGAAGTTCTTGTCTCCACAGGATCAACAGCACCAACCGTAATTACTGAAACTGCATCGGCAGGTGCACCTATATGAGGTTCTGACGAACTACCCTCGTTACCTGCTGACGTAACCACGACCATTCCTCTGCTGAATGCTAAATCAGCACCACGTGAGATAAAATTGGTAGTTCCGTTCATATCAGCGTAAGTATGGCTATAGTTAGGATTATCATATCCAAAATAACCTAAAGAAGTGTTTATAATATCCACTCCTAAACTATCCGCTTTCTCAGCAGCTTCAACCCAAAGTGACTCTTCAACTGGATTTTCAGAATCCACATCTTCTGTTATAAATAAGTAATAAGCGGCGTCTGGCGCGGTTCCCACTAATGAGAATTCTTTATACCCTCCCATAGAAGAAAGTACAAGAGTACCATGGGAACTACCACTGTAAAAGTCAGTGTTCCTATTCACAAAATCGTAACCTCCTAAAATTTTGTTATTATCTCGGAGTCGTTGGAAAGGCTGGGCAGTGTTAACTCCTGGAAATCCCCCATCTAAAATGGCTATTATTTTACCTGAACCCGTATAGTCTTGTTGGTGCAATAAATCACCATTAAGCATCTTGATTTGATTTGTTGAAAGTCCATAAAAGAAGTTCACTTTCGTTTCCTTCGTCTTGCTTTGCTTATTTATCTTAAATGATTTGGATGTTACTACACCGCCTTGATTTAATGATTTGTTCGCAAAATCTACTTTGCTAATAAAACTATAAGTCTTTATTGAATTTATCGCAGCTTGGGTTCCACGTACATGAATTGCATTAAGCCATTTTGATTTGGCCATTACTGTAATTCCTGGAACTGCTGTCACCTGCTTTATGTAGGAAGAGTTAATTGGAATATCTTTTGAATCTAATGCTATATTTTGATTCGTTCTTCTGTCCAAAGCCCTTTGAGAAAGCATTTTAAGCGGGGAATCATAGTAAAGCTGTGAATTGTTTTTAGCAGTAAAATAAACCCAAGCATCTTCCTGTGAAAAAGCGACAGTAGTGAGCAGTAAACATAACAATAGAGAAATTTTTTTCATAATCAAGTATTTAATGAAATCATAAATTGTTAATCTTCGACCGCCAAAAGGTATGTTTTTAATAAAACAAAGTTTGAACATCAAAGATAATTTTGATTTTTTTGTTAATAAAACACTAATCTAAGAAATAACTCCCGAACCAACTAATTCGTCTTTAATATACCAAGCTGCAAATTGCCCCTCCGTTATTGCTGATTGTAGTTCTTGAAATAAAACATACATTCCATCTTCAAATTGATGTAAAGTAGCGTTTTGTAAAGGTTGTCGGTAACGAACCCTCGCCATAACTTCCATTTGCTCTCCATCGGCCAAAGCCATATCAGCGCGAATCCAATGTACTTCTGATTTTTCTATAAACAATCCCTTTTTAAATAATCCTGGATGTTGACTTCCCAATCCAGTATAAATCGTGTTTGTCTCCACATTTGTTCCAATAATAAATAAAGGCTCAGTTGTCCCCCCTACGTTCAAACCTTTTCTTTGTCCAATTGTAAAGTAATGGGCACCTTGATGCTTTCCAACCAACTTACCCATTTCAGGAATATACGCTGTTTTTTTGGAGGCTAGAACTAACGATTCTTTTAAGGATAATTCTTTTTGGTTTTCAGCACTATAAATTAAATGATTTTTATCTATCTGAATTATAGCACCTTCTTTTTGCTCTAATTTTTGTTGTAAAAATTCTGGCAAACGCACTTTACCTATGAAACACAAACCTTGAGAGTCTTTCTTTTCAGCAGTAACTAATTCCATTTGCGCAGCAATTTCACGCACTTCTGGTTTGGTCAACTCCCCAATAGGAAATAATGATTTAGCCAGTTGTTCTTGTGATAATTGGCAAAGGAAATAGGATTGATCTTTATTGTTGTCAGCACCAGCAAGTAATTGATATACTGGCTTGCCATTCACTTCAATTTCGCTTTTTTTGCAATAATGACCTGTAGCCACATACTCAGCTCCAAGGCTTAAGGCTATTTTCATGAAAACGTCAAATTTGATTTCGCGGTTACAAAGAACATCGGGGTTTGGAGTTCTCCCCTTTTCATATTCACTGAACATATAATCGACGATTTTTTCTTGGTATTGTTCACTCAAATCTACAGTTTGAAATGGAATTCCTAATTTCTCAGCTACTAACAAAGCATCATTACTATCCTCTAACCATGGACATTCATTAGAAATTGTAACAGAATCATCATGCCAATTTTTCATAAAAAGGCCTATAACTTCGTAACCTTGCTGCTGCAACAAATAAGCGGCAACACTCGAATCAACACCTCCAGAAAGTCCTACTACAACACGCTTCATTTTGAAATCTTTAATAATTTTACAAGACTGCAAAGTTACAATGTTTTATTAAGGTAAATGTCGAAGGACAAACTTAATTATCTGTGGATTTTGATCTGTTTTTTGGATTGCTCATGTCAATTTCTTTGGCTTGTTTAGCTTTCTCAAAAAAATGCCAAATACCAGATTTCTTGCCGTTAACAAACTGCCCAGTGGAAACAACATTACCATCAGCATCTTTAAAAATTGCCAATCCGTTATATTCATTGTTTTTAAAAATGGTTTCTTCCAATACTATCCCATTTTCAGTGTATTTCTTGTAGACACCCTCTTTTAGATTCTGTTTATAACTGGTTTCTTCCGCTATTTTACCACTGGGATAAAAAACAGATCGTACACCTTGCAGTTTTCCGTTTTTATAATTTTCGCGAGTCATTACTATTTGGGAAGCCTGATGGTAATACCTCCACGTGCCCTCAAACAATTTATTAACCACTTTACCTTCACTAACTTTATTATTCGACTGATCAAAAAAGGTAGTGTATGCCGAATTGTCCTTTGTGTTAAATTCTCTAGTTGCTATTATAGATTTAGCCTTTGTATCATCAAAAAAATAAAACTTACCTATTTCCTTTCCATGCTCAAATGTCCCTTCATATCTAGATCTCTTAGATTCTTCATAAAATCCTTTCCAAGGACCCTGCTTTCCACCTTTTGAGTCTAATTTATTAAAATCAACTTGAGACATTAGGGTTTGACTCAAAAGGATAAAAAAACCAATTTTATAGAAACAGGACATATTTTTTTTCATTATTACTAAAAATTTACTTAGGTGAGACGACTGACCCGTTTACTTCATTTCACAAATTTACATATTATTAGAGAAAAAGCATATCTAATAATTTTATAATTAAATCATTCAAACAAGCTCAGACTTTTAATTATTAACCGCCTTTTTGAAAAAATTTGTAAGACTTTAAACTAGTATGCCACCAATTAATCGCTGAAAACGCAAGTAAAAAGCTGTTTCTGTGTGAAATAAACAAAATGTTTAACTAAAATAGCAATACCCAAAACAAAATAAAACAGCTAATGCAGCTAAAAGCCTACTTATTACTATTAATATCTTGTTTATCAACATTAAACGCAACAAAAATAAATCACAAACTTTAAATTTGTTTATCTTTTCTTTTAAAATATTAAACATTTTCCGACAAAATTTTTCTATATTTAAAAAAATTTAAAACCTTTTATTATGAAAAATTTGTTTAAACTACAGAAGTTGTCCTTAATTCTGTCACTTTTTATTTTATTATCCTCATGTAATAGCGATGACGAAGTTACTGCTCCTGTTGACAATTCAATCACCGGACTAGCATTGAAAACTAAAGAGTTGAGTTTCTTAGTCCAAGCCCTACAAAGAGCAGAATTAGCAACAACATTGCAAGCAAGTGGCACTTACACCGTTTTTGCCCCTACAAATGCAGCATTTGATGCGTTTCTAAAGACAACAACATACGCGACAATAAATGATGTACCAAAAGAAGCTTTAACCCAAATTTTATTGAATCATGTAATTTCGACTAAGCTAATGGCTTCTGACTTAAATTCTGGATACATCAAAACACTAGCGACGGGAACTGCATCTTCAACTAATCCATTGAGCATGTATGTAAATACTTCTGCAGGCGTTAAACTAAACGGTGTTTCTACAGTACAAACTCCAAACATTATGGCTTCCAATGGAGTGATTCATATCGTGGATAAAGTTATCGGTTTACCAACTGTTGTAACCCATGCAGTGGCAAATCCAAATTTCAGTTCTCTCGTTGGAGCTTTAACCAGTAAAGATCAACCAGACTTCGTATCTATTTTATCAGGTACTGGTGCATTTACAGTATTCGCACCAACCAATGCAGCGTTTACTGCATTAAATACTGAATTAGCACCTGAAGGCACTGCAGGAGTTTCGGCAGAAAACTTAACTAAAGTTTTACTATATCATGTTGTCAGTCCAGCAAATGTCTTGGCAGCAACTTTGACAGAAGGCCAAGTGGTAACTCCAATTTTAGACCCAGCTCAAACCTTTACAATAAAGTTGGCTGGAGGCGCAAGAATTACAGACGCGAATGATCGTACTTCGAATATTGTACTAACGGATGTACAATGTTCCAACGGTGTAATTCATGCTTTGGATAAAGTTTTATTACCCATCTTATAAAATACGAAACATAAGTACTGCAATAAAAAAGCTCCCAATTACGGGAGCTTTTTTTATCTACTTATTTTTACTCTTAGGCTTTTGAGCCTTAGTCTATTTAATAAGCTATTAAAGTTTTTGTTGGAATTCATCTTCTATCTTAGGCCATATTTCTTTTTAATTTGAAAGCCTACGCTTTTTTAACTAAACGGTACTAATTTTCATCACAAGCTCACCACAACGGCACAAATCCTAAGTAAAACGAAATCTAAACAGCCACTTTCTAAAATAAAATTTGAAATAAAAAGCTTCCGCCATGGCGGAAGCTTTTTTTACTTATTTCTTTTTATCCTTTGCCTTTTGAGCTTCGGCTTGTTCCATTACCTCTTGAAGTTTTCGTTGGAATTTGCCTTGTTTCTTGGGCTCTTTTTTCTTGTTCTCCTGAATTTGAGCGTGAATCTTTTCGTCATCAACGATATAGTTTTTTATCACAAGCATGATTCCAATAGTAATTGTATTGGAAACGAAATAATACAAACTCAACCCAGACGCATAGCTATTAAAAAAGAACAGCATCATTAACGGGGAAACATAAATCATGATTTTCATCATTTTTGCCATATCTGGCATTCCTTCTTGCTGTGGTTGTGCCATCTGCTGGTCACCAGTTGTCATTTTCATATAAAAGAAAATTGCTATAGAAGCCAAAATCGGAAACAAACTAATGTGATTTCCGTAAAACGGAATATGGAATGGTAACTCGTAAATAGAATCGTAAGAAGACAAATCATTAGCCCAAAGAAAACCTTCCTGCCTTAATCCTATTGCTGAAGGGAAAAACTGAAACAAAGCATAAAAGACGGGCATTTGTAATAAACCTGGGACGCAACCGGCCATTGGATTCACTCCGGCTTTATTATACAGCTTCATTGTTTCCTGCTGTTTCTTCATTGGGTCTTTTTTGAATTTCTCCCCTAATTCATTAATTTCAGGTCTCAATACTTTCATTTTTGCCTGAGACAAAAATGACTTATAAGTAATAGGAGACAAAACCAATTTAACTAATATAGTAAACAATATAATTGCCCACCCATGCTGTATGAACATACTTAAAAAACCATAAACAGGTATGAATGCATGTCTATTGATCCAACCAAAAATACCCCAGCCCAAAGCAACGATGTCTTCTATATTTCTATCATAACTTTTCAATAATTTGTAATCAGTAGGACCGTAGTACCAATTCATTTTTTCACTGATTTCCCCATTTTTAAATGCCAAAGGGACAATCGCTTTAAATTGTTTGGTGAAAATAGTATCTATTTGTTCATCATTAACTAAATTATCTGAATATAGTTCGGAATTTTTAAAAGAAGTATCAGTCAATAAAATTGACGAAAAAAAATGCTGTTTAAAGGCTATATAAGATACATTTTCAACAGTTTCCGACTCATTATGACCTAAGCCCAGATAATCGCTTTTACCATCTTCGTGCTCATAGTAAAGCTCAGAATAACGATTTTCATAACTAGTACTTTTTTCATTAGTATAAGACTTCAAGTCCCATTCTAATTGTAATGGTTTTGATACATTCAAAATTTTATTTAATCCTTGAGACTGAATATCAAAATCAAGCATGTAATCATCAGCCTTCAATACATATTTATATTCTAAATACTCGTTTGCCCCTGCTTTCAAACGCATAACCAAAATCTGGTCTGAACCATTTTTAGTCAAAGTCGGTTCAAAATAAAGGTCCTTAGTATTTAGAGTACGGTTGTCACTAGTAAGTAACTGAACATTCAAATGAGCATTGTTATCTTTTATCAATTTCACTAATTGTCCAGACCCCTCTCTGAACCTTTCAAAATTCTTTAAAGTAGCTTCTACAATATAGCCTCCCTTGTTAGCAATTTTCAACTTCACTAATTTGTTCTCGATAGTTGTATAAGATTCTTTAGCAGAAGGAAGTGTAGCAGAATAAGCAAAATCCCCCAAACTTTTTTTAAGTTGCGCTAATTGCATAGTGTCTCCCGCAGTTATAACTGTAGGTTCAGCTTTCACCTTTGCTTCAGCTTCTTTAGTTTTGGCATCCTGAATCACCAATTCCTTTTTTACCTTATCGGCCGCTATATCCGCTTCGGTAGGCTGATTTTGCCACATGATCCAAAGTAATATCCCAAAAATCAATACAAAACCAATTATCGAATTCGGGTCAAATTTTTTTCCTTCCATTATAATTTAATTCAAAGTTTAATGCTTTAAGTTCCTTTATTGAAACTCGCCACAATGAGAAATAGTTATTATCATTTTTAGTCTTTTATCAACCAAAACTAAAAACGTATTGTCGTATGTTATTTTTTTCTTGCTTTTACCGCAGCTGCAACAAAGTTCACGAAAAGCGGATGTGGGTTTGCTACTGTACTTTTGTATTCTGGATGGTACTGCACACCAATAAAAAATGGATGGTCCTCTATTTCTACAATTTCAACCAATCCCGTATCTGGATTTATACCCGAAGCTTTTAAACCTGCCTTTTGTAAAATGTCAACAAATTCACTGTTGTACTCATAACGATGACGATGACGTTCAGAAATAGTAGTCTGACCATATGCCTTAAAAGCTAGTGAATCTGGTTTAATATTGCATTTCCAAGCTCCAAGACGCATTGTCCCTCCCTTCTCAGTTACGTTTTTTTGATCTTCCATCAAATTAACAACAGGATACGACGTTTGCTCATTCATTTCTGTTGAATTGGCGTCTGCGTAGCCTAAAACATTTCTTGAGTACTCAATTATGGCCATCTGCATGCCCAAACAAATTCCAAAAAAAGGAACTTTGTTCTCGCGAGCATAACGCACTGCTTCTACCTTCCCTTCAATTCCTCTTTCCCCAAAACCAGGTGCTACAAGTATACCGTCGAGGTCTTTTAATCTCTCTTCAACATTTGTTGCATCAATATGTTCCGAATGAATAGAAATTACATTTACTTTTGTTTCATTTGAAGCTCCTGAATGTATAAAAGCTTCCAATATTGACTTGTAACAATCCTGCATTTCCACATATTTTCCAATCAAGCCGATATTTACCGTATGTTTTGGATTTTTTAATCTACGTAGAAAAATATTCCAGTTTTTTAAATCTGGAGCCGCCTTTTTAGGCAAATCTAATTTCTTCAAAGCGACAACATCAAGTCCTTCTTCCAACATCAAATTAGGCACTTCATAAATAGTTGCAGCATCAATGGATTGAATAACTGCTTCTCTTTTTACATTACAAAATAATGCCAATTTATTGCGAATTTCATCAGAAATTTCATGCTCTGTTCTACAAACTAAAATATCTGCTTTAATACCGCTTTCCATCAAGGTTTTTACAGAATGTTGGGTTGGCTTTGTTTTCAACTCTCCAGCAGCCGCCAAATAGGGTACTAAAGTCAAATGAATTACAATGGCGTTCTTTTCACCCATATCCCATACTAATTGACGAACTGATTCTATATAAGGTAAAGACTCTATATCTCCAACAGTTCCACCAATTTCAGTAATGATAACATCATAATCACCTGAATTACCAAGCAATTGCATTCTATCTTTAATTTCATTAGTAATGTGCGGGACTACTTGCACCGTCTTCCCAAGAAACTCTCCTCTTCTTTCCTTTTCAATAACGGAAAGATATATTCTACCTGTAGTAACATTGTTTGCTTGAGAGGTAGGCACATTTAAGAAACGCTCGTAATGTCCTAAATCCAAATCAGTTTCAGCACCATCATCAGTCACGTAACATTCTCCGTGCTCATATGGGTTTAATGTTCCTGGATCAACATTTAAATAGGGGTCAAATTTTTGGATAGTCGCCCTATACCCTCTTGCTTGTAACAGTTTTGCCAAAGATGCTGCAATAATTCCTTTCCCTAGAGAAGAAGTCACACCGCCAGTAACAAAAATATATTTCGTTTGATTCATTCTATTGTTGTTTGTATTGTAGTTGTGTAAAAACTCGGCGAAAATACGATTATAAATTGAGAATATGCTAATTTACAAATGAGATAATTTGGAAAATTGAGAATTGTTCAACGTACTATCTACAAAATAAAAACCTCATTAATTCAATAAATTAATGAGGTTTTGGATATCTTTTTTTAATATTCCGTATCAATTCTTCTAGTCCGTTTAGTTTCAACTCATAGATAAGTTTTAGCTGTTCCCCTAGTTCTCCTTTTGGAAAACCTTTATTATGATACCACACCACATAATACTCTGGTATATCAATAAGGTACTTTCCTTCGTATTTACCAAAAGGCATTTTAGTGTGAGCGAGCTTTATGAGTTGCTGTTGATTTTTATCCAAAGTTTAAAATTTAATATGAAACTCATTATTAATTGTTCGCCTACTTTAATTCAAAATCAATTAACTTCCCTATTTCAGCATTCAGGCTTAGGAAAACAGCACCGGTAATTGCTGTCTTCTAGAGAATGATTTTATTTTTTTCTCAACCGATATATTCATATCGAATAACATTTAAATTATTGCAATTCTCATCGGTTATGCATTGATAATGCTCTTAACTCACCAAACTAGGTTAGTTTTAGCATTATTTTTTTTAATTATTAGGCTGTCGTTTAAAAATCCAAAACTAAAAACTAAAAACCGAACACTTACTTAATTCGCCTCTTTTAAAATGAGATCAGTATCGTAATACATAATGAAGACCCCTTTATTAGTGTATCCTCCATTAGCCTTTTTATAATACTCAAATTTATTCCCCACTTGTTTTGTCGCCGCAGAGTTTACGGTTTCTTCAAAAGTTTTATCTTGTACCAATCGCATCATAGTGTCAAAAGTCACATCAAATCCACGAGTTGCAAAGTCACTAGGGTAAATATTATTTGCTTTTCTAAATTCTTTTTCAAAAATTAAAGACTCAGCTGAATCGTTATCTCGAGTCACTGAAGGGTAAATTAATCTTAATTTTGTTAGATTCAAAAATTTAATTTCGTCAGTGTCTAAGGTTTCGTTTGGCTCTAAAATCACTAACTGCAATTGATATTCTAACATTGAACTTAACATTGCCTCTATTGTCGTTTTGATCATCCAAGTATTTCCCGTTTCCATCACAACATAGTTCATTCTGCCTTTAACCAACATAGCTTTCAAACTTTCAGCAGATACATTACCATTTTCTTTGAAACTCACAAATGGAATGTCTTTTTGATATTCTTTAATATACCGGACAATCGATTCTTTTTTCTTATCAACTACCGCTATAATATTTCCATTACGAGCCCGCATATAGTCAAACATAGCGTTTTTTATTACTTCACTAGCGGGTATTGTTTGATACAAATTATTAAAAGGGTTCCCTACATCCTTGGACAATGGTGAAATGACTGGAATATTTTGTTCATTCAATAACTGAGCAACAGTTTCTGCATTACTTTGATAAAAAGGTCCTATTATTGCATTGGCAGATTCAATATTATTCGTTTTTATGATTGCGGCCACATTTGAACTGTTTTTAGTTTCCTCAGAATCGTAAATCTCTACATCAATAGGAAGACCTAAAACTTTCGCAGAATCAATCGCCATAAGTGCTCCTGCATAAAAATCTAACGTCATGTTCAAAAACTTATCCTTTGTCAAACGACTTGCGATTGAATTTATAGTGTCCGCTTCCACCCTAGGTATGTTAAACGGCAAAAGAAGTACCATTTTTTTACGGTTAGCAAAACTGATTTTTTTTGACAAAGCTGTATACTCTTTCCTATCCTCTTTTGGAGCGGAAGCTTGAGAGGGCACCTTTAATAGCATACCTATTTCAACTCCAGCCTTGAGTTGTGGATTAAGCGCGATAAAACCCTCTTGACTCATCCCGAAGGTTTTTGACAAACTATAAAGAGTTTCTTTGGGCTGAACTTCATAAGCTATGTAAGTAACTCCTGTTGACGCCTCCATTAGTTTTTGAATTGCATCTTCCTTTTTAGACTGCATTTGCGTATGATCTGTAGTAGGTTTCGCTACATTCCCTTGTATTATCAATCTATGGCCGATAGCTAAACCATTTACAATTTCAGGATTGTGTTTTTCCAGTTTTGCAATAGTGATCCCGTATTGTCGGGAAATGGAATATTTATTTTCTTTGGGAAGAACATCATGATATATCACTTTATCTTGGACAATATCAGTATTTATTGTTTTGCTTTTTAAAGGAATAAGAAGTGTTTGTCCAATTTGCAGGCCTTCTTTTTCAATAAAAGGATTGGCTCTTTTCAAATTTTCATCAGAAACCTCATATTTTTTTTCAATTCCATACAAAGTCTCTTTTGGCGCGACCAGATGTGTTAAAGACTGCACATTTATTTTGGCTGGAATAATTGAAATCTTACTTGACGATTTATTCGGAATCAATAAAACACTATTCGGTTTCAGCCCATTTTGAACATCTGGGTTTAACTGATAAATATCAAACGGAGTAACTTTATACTTCATTGCAATTTGAATTATTGTTTCTCCTTTTACAACTTTATGTGTAATTGGTTTTTCCTGTGCGAACAGGTTATTTGTCAACAATAAAACAGCAATACAAATCGAAAAAAAATACTTCATCATTTATATGTTTAAAAAATTATTAAATCAAATACGACAAAACGGCACCAAATTTTATTCCAAAAATCTGATACCGTTTATATAAAGAACATTTTAAATAAAAATTCTCAAGGAAGAGAAAAAGCAGTAGTGCTTATTCCCATTCTATAGTAGCTGGTGGTTTTGAGCTAATGTCATACACTACCCTATTTACCCCTTTTACTTTATTTATGATATCATTAGAAACCTTCATCAAGAAATCATATGGTAAATGAACCCAGTCTGCGGTCATGCCGTCCGTAGATTCCACTGCACGAAGCGCCACTACTTTTTCATAAGTTCGCTCATCTCCCATTACTCCAACGCTATTTACAGGAAGAAGAATTGCTCCCGCTTGCCATACTTTATCATATAACCCCCAAGATTTTAGTCCATCTATAAAGACAGCGTCTACATCTTGCAGAATACTTACTTTCTCCGGAGTAATATCCCCTAAGATACGAATTGACAATCCAGGCCCAGGAAAAGGATGTCTTCCTAACAGTTCAGAATCGATTCCTAAACTGGCGCCAACTCTTCGAACCTCATCTTTAAAAAGCATACGAAGCGGCTCTACAATTTTCAATTTCATATAATCTGGTAAACCGCCCACATTGTGATGCGACTTTATAGTTGCTGAGGGACCTTTTACAGAAACCGATTCAATAACGTCTGGATATATAGTTCCTTGCGCTAACCATTTTACATTTTCAATTAGATGAGACTCATCATCAAAAACTTCAATAAAAACGCGTCCAATAATTTTACGTTTGGTTTCAGGATCACTAACTCCTGCCAATTCTGACAAAAACCGATCTCCAGCATCAACGCCTTTCACGTTCAATCCCATGCCTTTGTATTGATCGAGTACTTGAGCAAATTCGTTCTTTCGAAGCAATCCATTATTAACAAAAATACAGTACAGATTTTTGCCTATCGCTTGATGCAAGAGAACGGCAGCCACGGTAGAGTCTACTCCGCCAGAAAGTCCGAGTACTACTTTATCGTCTTGAATCTTTTCTTTTAGCTCTGCAACCATATCCTCGACAAAAGCATTAGGAGTAAAATTCTGCGGAACTTCTGCAATTTTTACCAAGAAATTCTCTAACATTTTTGATCCATCGGTAGAATGAAATACTTCTGGATGGTATTGTATTGCATAGGTGCTCTCACCTTCGATTTTATAAGCGGCAAATTCCACATCATGCGTACTGGCCAACTTCACCCCATTTGTGGGTAAGGATTTTATACTATCGCTATGACTCATCCAAACCTGACTATTAAGGTCAACCCCTTCAAAGAATGTTTCATTCGGTTTAATAAAAGACAAATTAGCCCTACCATATTCTCTTGTATTTGAAGCGGCTACTTCACCTCCACTAAAATGAGCCAAGTATTGCGCTCCATAACATACGGCTAGCACAGGAAGCTTTCCTCTAATTTGAGATAGATCTGGATGCGGAGCATCTTGTCCTCTTACAGAAAAAGGGCTACCTCCAAGAATTACGGCTTTATATGGGGACAAATCACTCGGGAAATGATTGTAAGGGAAAATTTCGCAGAATATATTTAATTCGCGAACTCTACGCGCAATAAGCTGTGTATACTGCGATCCGAAATCTAAAATAAGTACGTTGTGTTGCATGCGCAAAAATACTTTTTATAATCGGAATTGAAAAATTGAATTCTAAAAAAATAAATTTATTTTCAGTGAATAAGTAATACATGCGCTAAAAAGAGACACGTTTAATGAAGAATCCGAATTAGAACGTTGTTAATGAAACTAGATAAGCCTAAAAATTATAATGGTTAACAAGCTACCGTTGAAAGAAGATGAACATTCCAAAGCTTTTGATTTACAAATTTTTATATTTAGCTCTCAACATAAATAAAATAATTAAAAAAAAGAATGACTCTCTACGCACTAAATTAGTTCCATTTAATTGTCTACTTTTGCAGACCAAAATTTTAAATATATCTACCTTGAAAACTAAAAAATTTACAGCCCTTGCCATTTTAGGAGTTTTAATCGCTTCATGCAGTGTAATCGATAGTTTATTGACTTTTAAATTATCAAACCAAACTTCTTTTACTATTGCTAGCGATTTTCCTCTAAATTCTCCTTCAGAAATAGTCACTCCTGATGTCACGACTAATTCAAGTACCGATTTTGAGAATAACAATACTAAAGCTGATTTGGTAAAAGACGTTAAATTGGATGAGTTAAAATTGACCATAACAAACCCCACTGATAAAACCTTCAGTTTTTTGAAATCGATACATATATTTATTTCAACTGATGATAATGACGAAATAGAGTTGGCTTATTTGGACAATATTAATTCCACTTCAAATAATATCGATTTAATTTGTACTGCAGAAAAACTAGACAAATACATTAAAGCATCCTCCTATAAATTAAGAGTTAAGGCAACAACTGGCGAAACCCTAACCAAAGATATTACGATACGTTCTGACATGAAATTTCAAGTTACAGCAGATCCTTTTAAATAAAAAGACAATTTTACCGTTACTAAAATGAACCATTTGGCTGCTATTAAATGTTAATGATAATTTTTGTCAGTTCGAGTGGTTTTCGACAGAAAATTATATTGAGAAGTAGAAAGTTATTATTAAAATTGGTGCTCGAAACATTTATTATGCCGCTTTACTCCACAAAAATAGCTAGAACTAACGTTTTGAATAATTGCAGCCAGCGGGTTAAATTATTCTTTTATAAGAATAATAGTTGCCTTAAAGCCGGTCCCGAGATTCCATTGACTGGCAGAAATCAAAATACCTTTGTCATCGTAGACTTTAAATTCTGCAGTATTGGGTCCAGAGCTTCCTTGGTTTAGCGCTTCGAAATCGATCTTATTGATTCCCTTTTCTAATTCTATTTCGAAGCCTTTAAAATTACTATCTAAATTTACTTGATATTCTATCACTTTGTCATTTAAGTACACCCTTATTTGATCCCCATCTACATACGCAGCATCGCGATATAAAACTTTTGCGCTGACTGAAGCCGTTTTAAAATCACCTAAGTTTTGATTTCTTCGATAAATATTTCCTTCCGGATTGTCTTCCTTCTTATTTAACCTATCTCTTACAATGTCTCCAGGGTTGATAAAATTGTTTTTTAAAATCATTGAAATGGGAGCCGGTTTAGGATCAAGGGTTAGGCTTTTTGAAACCTCAGGAGTAACGACAGCCGGGGCTTCAACCTCAGGTGCTTTTACTTTCTTTGCTTTAAAACTAAGATCCACAGGAGGTATAGCTTTAAACTTATTATTAAATTCATTCTGAGTATACGCTTTAAAGGACATTCCTATTATTAAAATAAAAAAGAAAAATCGACTCATAATGTTTGCGTATTTTTTGATCATACCTATATTTTTTAAAAAAAAATAAAAAACAAATATTATAAAATCATAAAAATGGAATTCTTTAACGTTCCTTTATAACTTAATATTTTCGAATTTATTGCTTTTTTGCTGTTTACATCATTTATCAAAACCGAACTTTTTTAGATAAATTCGGCGTTGTTTATTTCACCACTTTCAGAAGGGTGCAAAAAATATACCAATATTTAAATTGGCCTAAATTAATTAAAAAAGAAACAAGTATGGAAAGAGAAAACATAGTAACGGGCTCTCCTTGGGAGGAAAAAATGGGGTACTGCCGTGCTGTCCGAATAGGAAACAGCATCGAAATTTCAGGAACGGTAGCAATCGTTGATGGCGAGAAAGTAAAGGCCACTGATGCCTACGCCCAGACATTAAATATTCTTGAAAGAGTTGAAAAGGTCCTTCAAGATTTAAATGCGAGCATGAAAGATGTCATTCGAACACGCATCTTCACTACTGACATCAATACTTTTGAAGATGTCGCCAAAGCACATTCCGCTTTTTTCAAAGATATAAAACCTACAACAGGATTTTATGAAATTAGCAAATTAGTGGCTCCGGAATATCTGGTTGAAATAGAATTTACGGCCGTACTTCCTGAAAAACAGGATAATTTGAATGGATTGTAATACTTTAGCAAAATAGTATCTGGCAATACCACTAAAGAAAAGAATGGTTTTAGAAAAAACAAAAAGAACAATATTACTATCCATCAAATGGGTTTTCATTTGTGTACTGATAGGCTTATTCTCGGGTTCCGCCTCAGCATTCTTATTGGTGGCTTTAAAATGGGCAGCACACTATAGGGGTGACAATAGCTGGATAATCTGGCTATTACCAATAGCAGGCCTTATTATAGGATTGGGATATCATTACTATGGATCCTCTGTTGTAAAAGGAAACAATTTATTACTGGAGGAATATCAAACCCCAAAAAAGACAATTCCTTTAAAAATGGCTCCTTTGGTCCTTTTTGGAACTATAATTACGCATCTTTTTGGAGGATCAGCGGGTCGTGAGGGAACAGCTGTGCAAATGGGTGGAGCTCTAGCAGACCAACTCACGGCGATTTTCAAACTCAATAACTCAGATAGAAAAACAGTTATCATTTTAGGAATCAGCGCTGGGTTTGCTTCCGTTTTTGGGACGCCCTTAGCTGGGGCTCTATTCGCCTTAGAGGTTTTATATTTTAGCAAAATCAGTTATAAAAGTATCGTTTTATCCTTTTTGGTTGCATTTATCGCCTACTATACGGTTGCATTTTGGGAAGTGAACCACACGCATTATTACATACCTATTATTCCAGATTTCAACATAAACATATTGCTTTGGATCGTCCCTATTAGCATTTTATTTGGCTTATCGGCCATGCTGTTTTCCAGAAGCACACATTATTGGGCTGTTTTATTTTCGAAGATTAAATACCCCCCCTTTCGTCCACTTCTTGGAGGAATTCTGTTCGCTATTGCGATTTACTTTATTGGCAACTCAAAATATTTAGGTTTAGGAGTTCCCATTATTGTGGAGTCTTTCACGAAACCAAGCGAGTTTTATGATTTTTTAATCAAAATATTACTCACCGGATTAACTTTGGGCGCGGGCTTTAAAGGAGGTGAAGTCACCCCCCTTTTCTTTATTGGAGCAACACTAGGAAGTGCACTTTCTCTAGTTGTTCCTCTCCCTATTGGCTTATTGGCAGGAATGGGATTCGTAGCTGTTTTCTCTGGTGCGACACATACCCCTATCGCTTGTACCATTATGGGAATAGAGCTTTTTGGGATGCAAAGTGGAATATATGTCGGAATTGCCTGTTTCATCGCTTATATGGCATCAGGATCAATAGGTATTTATCATTCCCAGATCGTTAAAGGAGCCAAATATCATTTCTATCAAAGATTAAAAACGAAAAACCTAAAAAATTTCTGACCTGAAAAAGCGTGTTATTTGCCAAAGTACTTCAAACTTTACATTTAAAAATGTAAATTCGCAGATTATGAAAATACAAGACATTCAAGCGATCCAGTTGCTATTGGCAACACCAAAAAAAATTGCAATAATTCCACATAGAGGTCCTGACGGTGATGCTATGGGTTCGACTTTAGGATTATATCATTTTTTATTAAAAAATAATCACGAACCTACCGTTATTGCCCCGAATGAATTTCCCGATTTTCTGGCTTGGCTTCCAGGTTGCGAGAAGGTTAAGATATTCGAAAAAGACAGAGAAAATAGTGTGGAAACTCTTGAAACGGCCGATCTAATTTTTACTTTAGACTTTAACGCTTTACACCGAGTAGGTGGAGACATGGAAGAAGTACTATCCGAAATGAAAGCGCCTTTCATCATGATAGACCACCATCAGAAACCAGACGCTTATGCCGCTTACACTTACTCGGATACTTCGATTGGATCGACCTGCGAAATGGTTTATAACTTCATTTCCCTTCTTGGGAAAAAAGAAGATATCGACAAGACAATCGGTACTTGTATTTATACTGGAATTCTCACCGATTCAGGCTCCTTTAGGTTTCCTGGAACAACAGGAAATACCCACCGAATTGTTGCCGAATTAATCGATTTAGGGGTTGAGAATACTAAAATTCCTAGTTTATTATTTGAAAACAGCTCTTACAATCGCTTGCAGTTACTTGGAAGGGCGCTTCAAAATCTCAAGGTTTTGTCTGATCATCAAACAGCATATACCACACTGACCCAAGATGAATTAAATAGCTTCGATTATATAAAAGGTGATACTGAAGGAATTGTGAACTATGGACTAAGCATAAAAGGAGTTGTTTTTACGGCGATTTTTATCGAGAATAAAGATGAGAAAATTATTAAAATTTCATTCCGATCACAGGGCGACTTTGATGTGAATCAATTTGCAAGGGACCATTTTCACGGTGGAGGTCACCGCAATGCCGCGGGTGGAAAATCAGAAACATCGATGGAAGAAACCGTGCGCAAATTTGAAGATTTAGTAACAAAACTAAAGATATAACATCTTATGAAATTTAGCAAATATATCGGAATTGCATTGTTTTTGTTCCTACTGGTTGCCAGTTGCAAACAACATCGGGAAGTCAGAAGACCAATTTCTCATACTTCTGGCACGTTCATGAAAAAATCAGCGGAAAGAAATAAAAAATTAGTCGCTAGTGAAGAAGAACTGATTAAAGCCATAATGAAAAATAACCCCACAATAGAGTATTTCTCTTCATCAAAAGGATATTGGTATTCCTATGAAACTATGAATGAGTTGGATACTTTAACTCCAAAAAAGGGAGATATCGCTTTCTTTGATTATGAAATAAAAGACATCAAAGGCAATATAATATACAGCCAACTAGAACTTAGACCACAGACCTATTATGTAGACAAACAAGAAATCATGATAGGGTTAAGAGATGGTATAAAGTTGCTGCACAAAAATGAAACGGTAAACTTTCTTTTTCCATCACATATGGCATACGGCTATCATGGCGACAATAAAAAGATAGGTGTAAACCAACCCTTAATTTGCAAAGTGACACTGCATGATTTCAAATCGGAAACTATTTATAAAAAACAGACTGAAACACAACAATCAGTTATCAAGCCTCCTTTAGAAAAATTATCGCTGGACAGTACGCCAAAGCAACCAACTTCCGTAAAAAATTCAATTCAAAACATAAATCAAAAAGATACTCTCAAATAATTAAGTCAATTTATATCGATATGAAAAAAAGAATCCTACTTGTATTACTCGTAATTATTACATTTTACTCCTGCAATGAGGAAAACAGTAGTCTTCCCGATGGTCTGTATGCAAAAATAGAGACGAACAAAGGAAATATTATTCTTGCCTTAGATTATAAGAAAGCTCCCATAACAGTCGCTAATTTTATTACTTTAGCAGAAGGAAAAAATAATTTTGTAACCAATGAAAACTTGAAAGCAAGACCATTTTATGATGGATTAAAATTTCACAGGGTGATTAAAGATTTCATGATTCAAACTGGAGATCCTTTAGGCACAGGTTCTGGTGATGCAGGCTATAAATTTAAAGATGAAATTAATGATTTGCGTTTTGATGAAGCTGGAGTTTTAGGCATGGCAAATAATGGTCCGGCAACCAATAGTAGTCAATTTTTTATTACTCACGTATCTACTCCATGGCTAGACGGAAAACACACTGTTTTTGGGCATGTTGTAGAAGAAGGAATGAACGTGGTAAACCTAATTGAACAAAATGATTATATTAAGAAAGTTGTAATAATAAGAAAAGGAGAAGCTGCAAAAAAGTTTAATGCCACAAAAACCTTTTACGATTATTTCTCAGTCGAATCTGAAAATCAAAAGAAAAAACTGGCTATTGATGCGCAAAGTAAAAAAATGTACGATGCCAAATATAGAGACGTTCGCGATGACAAGGTTAAATATTTTAATGCCTTGAAAAGAAAAGCAATGAAGACCTCCACTGGTCTTAAATACGTTATAACCAAAAAAAATGGCGGCAAGAAACCAACTAGAGGAACAACAATAAATATTGATTACGCAGGCTATTTGGAAGATGGCCAACTTTTTGATACTAGTCTTGAAAGTGAAGCTAAAATATTTGGTAAATACGATCCTCGTAGAGCCGCACAAAATGGGTATCAGCCAATTCTGTTTCAAGCAGGCCGAAAAGACGGAATGATTCCCGGATTCATTGAGGGCCTAGAAAAATTAGCTATTGGAGATAAAGCGCTATTATTTATACCTTCTCATTTAGCCTATGGCGCAGGCGGTGCAGGAGATGTTATTCCACCAAACACCAATATTATTTTTGAAGTGGAAATTTTAGAGTCGAAGTCACAATAATTAACTAAACAATATAAATCATACAATAATGAAACTTAAACTTTTATTTTTACTTTGCGTCGGAATGCTAAACGCGCAAGCTCAGAGCAACAAAAAACCTGTTACTGCAAAAAAGCAAACGACAACAACAAAAGCAATTGTTAAAAAACCCACTGTTGTTGAAGGAATATTTGCCATCATATCTACAAACAAAGGAGATATTACGGTACAATTCGACTACCAAAAAGCACCAATCACGGTAGCTAATTTTATTGCATTAGCGGAAGGAAAAAACACTTTTGTCACTGATGAGAAACTAAAAGGAAAACCGTTTTATGACGGTTTGAAATTTCATCGTGTCATAAATAACTTTATGATTCAAACAGGAGACCCTAAAGGAACTGGTGCCGGTGGAACCGGATATACGTTCAAAGACGAGTTCACTGATTTAAAGTTCGACAACGCGGGTGTATTAGCTATGGCTAATTCTGGTCCAGCTACAAATTCAAGTCAATTTTTCATTACCCATAAAGACACACCTTGGTTGAACGGAAAACACACTATTTTTGGGCATGTGACCGAAGGAATGGATATCGTAAACAGTATCGTTCAAGGTGATGTTATAACAAAAGTAACGATTTCAAGAAAAGGCTCAGCTGCCAAATATTTTGATGCTTCAAAAGTATTTTCTCACTATTATGAAAATAAAGAAGAAGATGCTAAAAAGCAAGCTCTGCTTGAAATCGAAAATAAAAAGAAACAAGCTGCCCTAGAGGAAGAGTCAAAAAGAATTTATACTGAAAAGTATGCCAGTGTAGTCGCTTCAAAAAAGGCTTTTTTTGAAACAACAAAAGCTAGCGCAACAACCACAGTATCCGGTCTTATCTATAAAATAATAAACAAAGGAAGTGGCATCAAGCCGGTTGACGGTTCTACTTTCTATTTCCACTATGCTGGCTATTTTGAAGACGGGAACTTGTTTGACAGTAGTTATGAGGAAGTCAACAAATCCTACGGAAAATATGATGCAAACCGAGCGGCCCAAAATGGATACCAGGCCTTTCCTTTTGAAGCAGGTAAAAAAGACGGTATGATTCCAGGATTTTTGGAAGGCTTAAGTCTTATGTCTTATGGAGATAAAGCCTTATTGTTTATCCCTTCGGACTTGGCTTATGGAGAACGAGGGGCCGGTGGCGTAATCCCAGCTAATGCAACCTTAATTTTTGAAATGGAAATGTTTGAAAAACCAACAACTCCACAACAATAACCCCAAATAATTCTAAATAAAAAACCCACCAAATAATAAAATTTGTCGGGTTTTTGTTTTTAACGTATTTTAAAAGACCCAGCTGTTTAAAAGGCAACAACTATCTCCATCTGATAATCTATTTCTTTCCAAATTTCCAATCAAATTCGTCTTTATCATTTATGATTGCACCAATTTCAAATTTGACCACTTCGTCAAATTCTGTTTGAAAAATAATCCAGTTTTCTTCGTTAAAGTAATTCTCGAAAGTATCAAATTCTTCTTGAGTGAACTTAGCCGCTCCTTTTTTAGTAAACTCCTTCTTGACTTCAGTGATGTTTCTGTTGATTATCTTATTCCCGAACAATTCTAATTCAGGACTTGAAGCCACCATATAACCCAACTTAAAGTCTTCTTCTTTGTAGAATGTCAAACGAATTTTGAGTAGATTATAAGCAAAAATTACATTGTCCTCCTCGTCCTTATAGTTCCTATCCGGTTTACCGTAGATAGCGGTAACGTCTTTTTGTTTCATCCCGAAAATGAGCTTGTCAATTCCGATTTTTAGATTTATTTTCATATTCTTTTATTTGATTACAAAGTTCGCAAAGTTTTTGACAAACTACACTACGTTACTGTCAAATAATAGCCAGCACCAAGGGCATTCTATATGCTTAAATCAGAATCGCAGATTTTTATCTATCCATAGTATTTAGGATAAAGGATCTGATTTTTATTTAAAACAAAAATATTAACTTAAATTAGCATCAGGACATCACTGCTGCCAAACCCAACTTCTTGTATAAGGAAAATTGAAACAATTTAGACTCCCTAGTTTTTTTACACCATTTTCCGCTTAAGGAGTTGAACAGCTTGAACGTTTGCAAAAATAATAAAGCAAAATTTATTTTTATGAAACTGCCCATCAACGACAAAAAATTTCTCGTTTTACTTTTCTCTATTTCGATCGTAGTTGTCCTAGAAATTCTATCCATAATAGGAATTAACATACCTCTACCCTATGCAGCTTTTATTTATGCCATTTTCATTATTGGTATCGGTCACGGAGTTTTGAAGGATGGAATAAAAGCCATTTTTAAACATAACTTTAGCAGCATCAATTTATTGATGACCATTGCTGTTGTTGCCGCTTTCTATTTGGGAGAGTATCCTGAAGCTGCCGTAGTTATTGTTCTATATGTACTAGGCGAGCGACTGGAAGATATCGGTCTTGAAAACTCTAAATCGGCCTTAGACAAATTGGTAAGCATAGCCCCTAAAATGGGTTTTGTAAAAGAAGAAAACAAAAATGTGCCAATAAACAAAATCCCCATTGGGACAATAATCCAGGTCAAACCAGGCGAAATGATTCCCCTTGACGGCAAAATAATTTCAGGACAAACTACTGTTGACCAAGCTGCGATTACGGGTGAGCCCATCCCGAAAGATAAATATCCCGGTGACCACTTATTTGCCGGTACGCTCAACAAAGACAGTTTCATTGAAATAGAGACCAGCAAACTTTCTGTAGATACGACATTTTCAAAAATTATCCGGCTCACCTTTGAAGCTGCCGCAGCTAAAAGCGACACCCAAAAATTCATTCAGCGGTTTTCAAAATTTTATACACCAACAATTATTTCCTTGGCAGTGCTAGTTTTTGTAATACCCGTTTTTATACTGCATTTAGATTTTGATATCTGGTTAAACCAAGCCATCACCCTATTAGTCATTGCCTGCCCGTGTGCTCTGGTTATCTCCACACCCGTTGCAATATATGCCGCCATCGGGAATGCTTCCGCAAAAGGTGCTCTGATAAAAGCTGGGAAATACATTGAATCTATGGCTAACCTTAAAGCCATCGCCTTAGACAAAACCCGAACCATCACTTATGGCAATCCAATCGTTTCTGATGTTTTTCCATTAAACGGAACGAGTCGGGAAAAACTTTTAGCTTGTACTGCCGGGACCGAATTGTTTTCTGAACATCCATTGGCCCAAGCAATTGTCACTGCCAGCAGAAAAGAAGGTTTTACACCGCACAAAGCGGAATCCTTCAAAAGTATTATAGGAAAAGGAGCTATCGCAAAATGCTTAGTTTGTGAAGACGAAACCGTGTATGTGGGCAAACTTGAATTTATTAAAGAATATCATAAGGTCAACGAAGAGGCCGAAAAAATAGTAGAACAACTTGCCTTGGAAGGAAAAACAAGCGTAGTTGTTAGTTTTGGTGATACTGTCGCTGGTATCATTGGCTTGACGGACGAAATAAGACCCGACAGTGTATCCGCCATAAAAGAACTGCAGAAACTAAACGTCAAATTAATAATGCTAACTGGCGATAGCGAAAAAGCAGCACATTATGTGGGACGACAAGTGGGAATAGAAAACGTGTTTGGGGGCTTACTACCAGAAGACAAGTCAGAGAAAATAAAAGAACTATTAGAGGAATTCGACAGTGTAGCTATGGTGGGAGATGGAATAAACGATTCGCCGGCATTGGCATTAAGTACTGTGGGAATCGCAATGGGCGCTGCAGGAAGCGACACAGCAATAGAAACAGCCAACATTGCCTTAATGAACGACAAGCTTTCTCTTATTCCCTTTCTCATTCGCCTCAGTAAAAAAACATTGTCAAGAATAAAGTTCAATACTATTGGCGCTATTGGAGTTAAGCTCGTTTTCATCACGCTTGCTTTTATGGGCTACAGCAACTTGGTTTTCGCTATTGCTGCGGACGTGGGTGTTACTTTGATTGTCATTTTGCTAAGTCTAAATTTGATGACATTTGAAAACACTAAGCAAAGATCCTGATTTCGAATAAAAATATAATTTCTACTTTTAAGAACTGCAGTTGTCCATAAAGAAAATCAATTTACAAATGCTACAAGAAAATTCTATAAGCTTTTGATTAAATTAGCTTTAACATTATCAAACCATTCTGAGCTAAGTATGCTTAAAATAATTGTATCCCTTCGTATACTGCAGTCAAAACTGGGCATGTGACTTCTCAAAATACCTTCTTCTTTACAGCCAATACTTTTCATGGCAGCAATGCTTCGGGCATTTTTATTGTCTGCCCTAAATTCTACTCGCTCCATACCTAATACTTCGAAAGCAAACTGCAGCAACAAAAATTTACAGTGCTTATTTAAACCCGTTCCTCTAAACGCTGCTCCATACCAAGTAAACCCCAATTGTAGAGTTTTAAAATCCTGATTAATTCCGTAGAAACGAGTGCTACCGGCATATTTTCCCGTTTTTTTATCAAACACAATAAAAGGGAATTCCGTTCTGTTTTCTCTGGCTTTCACAGCTAATTGGATGTAGTTGATCAAGTTTTTCTTGCCATGAGCATTTATTAAAGAATACTCCCACGTTTCGGGTTCATTAAGAGAAATCTCTAATAAATTGTCGACATCTGTTTCTTGTAGTGAACGAAGTAGAACCTGCTCATCTTCAAGCGTCACATTTTGGTTAAAATTAAAACTCATGTTGGACTATTTTAAATATTATTTATCAACCGGTCTTTATTAAAGCAAGAAAGCATTAAGAAATCAAGTGAATTTACTTAATAATCTTAATGCCTTATTTTATTTCCTTGAGTAAAATAAAAATTTATTCTCTGATCTCATCATAGCGCTCAGGAACTTGCGGGTCATAAAGCGGACACTTAAATTCTTCCATGACATTCACTAATGTATCCATTGTCTTCCCTTCGGTACCGTAGCAATCAATTTTTATACTTTGTGGCGTCGTTCTTATATGAAAAGCACCTACTCCGCTATTGTTTTTCCAACTGGCGTCATCCACCTTTTCCCATTTTGAGAATACCGAAGCTATTCTATTCAATATGACTTGAACAGGAAGCGCTTCCAGTCCTTCAATTTCTGCTTGTTCTTCTGAAATGGTTTCATAAACCTCATGATGGTTTAAATAAACTTCTTCCAAATATTTCCAAAATACTAATTCGTACATGATATTTATTTTTTAGCCCCGATAGCAGCGGCATCCTTTATGTTCTTTCTTTAAGAACATAAAGATAGAGCGAAGAGCGGGATTAGCTTAAGGCAAATCGGTTAATATTAATATTCAAAAATTCCGTATTCACTACTGATCGTTAGTTTCTTACTATCGGCTGCTTTTACTCTACCCACGATTTGCGCATCGACATTGAATGATTTTGAAATAGCGATAATGTCATTTGCAACTTCTTCAGGAACATAAATTTCCATGCGGTGACCACAATTGAAAACTTGGTACATTTCTTTCCAATCAGTTTTGGATTGCTCTTGAATCAATTGAAACAAAGGCGGTACCGGAAATAAATTATCTTTTATTATATGCAGATTTTCTACAAAATGCAAAATCTTAGTCTGTGCTCCTCCACTGCAATGCACCATTCCGTGTATTGCGTCACAACTATATTTGTCTAAAATTTTCTTGATAATTGGCGCATAAGTTCGCGTTGGCGAGAGCACCAATTGCCCTGCATCGATTGGCGAATTCTCTACGGCGTCAGTAAGTTTTACTTGTCCTGAATAAATCAAGTCTTCAGGAACAGCAGCATCATAGCTCTCTGGGTATTTGATTGCCAAATATTTTCCGAAAACATCATGACGTGCAGATGTCAGTCCGTTACTACCCATTCCGCCATTATAGCTTTTCTCATAAGTTGATTGTCCAAAAGATGCCAAACCTACGATTACGTCTCCAGCTTTAATGTTGGCATTGTCAATCACTTTAGATCGCTTCATACGCGCTGTTACGGTAGAGTCTACGATAATAGTACGAACTATATCACCAACATCAGCAGTTTCACCACCAGTTGAATGAATGGTCACACCAAAGGAGTCTAATTCTTTGATTAGTTCTTCGGTTCCGTTGATTATGGCTGATAAAACTTCGCCTGTAATCAAATTTTTATTTCTTCCGATTGTCGAAGAAAGCAAAATATTATCGGTTGCCCCTACACACAATAAATCGTCAATATTCATGATCAAAGCATCTTGAGCGATACCTTTCCATACTGATATATCCCCTGTTTCTTTCCAATACATGTAAGCCAAAGCCGATTTCGTTCCTGCCCCGTCAGCATGCATGATTAGGCAATAGTCTTCGTCTTGGGTTAAATAATCTGGTACTATTTTACAAAAAGCATAAGGAAACAATCCTTTGTCAATATTTTTTATGGCGTTATGCACATCTTCTTTGCCTGCTGAAACTCCGCGTTGTGCATATCGTTTACTCGTATCTGAACTCATGTAGTGTAGTTGTGTAGGTTATTTTTAGCGAACCAGCTTGTGCGGCAAAGATAAATATTTTTTTTGGCTTTTGCCTATTGTGATATAGTAAGTGTTTTATGAAAAAGAAGCCCACCACTAAAAATTTAAAAACAAAAAAATGCCTATCTGAAACAGATAGGCATTGATATAATAGAGAGTTTCTTTACTTTTATTCCCAATCAGGCATACTAGCATTTGAAAACAGTACGGATCTCTCGATAGTGTCGCTATTAGCGGAGGGAACTAGTATTACAATATTTTTTATTGATAAACCATCATTAGACGTATTAACAAAAATCAATTTTGATTCGCTAGGAGAAAATCTCACGTCTAAATCTAAAGTACCTGAAGGTTTATCTAATCCAATATCTGTCGTTGCATCGGTACTAAAAACATACTGGTAAATTCTGGTATCTAACTGTCTGTAATTCGCATTTTCATATCCTGATATATCTCTGGTAAAGATCAATTTATTTCCCGTTACTGAAAAATTTAATCCTCCTAAAGCACCATCAACTCCAGATAGAACCTGATTTATCACGATCCCCGAAGCATTAATTACCAATATTTCAGCATTATAACCACTTGCGTTATTGATTTTTAAGGCTATTTTTGTACCGTCATTACTCCAGTCACATTCAGAAATAAATCTACCGTCAGGAGTTTGATAAATTTTAGTCAATCCACTACCATCTCTATTTATTTTATACAGTTTATCAAAATAAGGGTAAATAATCTGACTTCCTGAAGCATTCCACGAGAAATTAATAAACTCTGAATTGAAGCCAGCAATAGGAACCGCATTTGTAACTTTAAAAACCCCAGATCCATCAGGATTCATCGTGTAAATATGATTCTGAGAACCGCTTGACCTTATAAAAGCAATTTTTTTGGATTGCGTATTTTTTCTTGGCCTCCAACTGTTTGTAGCTGAATTAGTGATCTCTAATTGATCCCCTGCTTCATTACCGGAGTAGATAACGTTATTATCATTTTCTTTTTTAACAAATAAAAATCGATCATTAGGAAAAGCCATGGTTGTGAATGTCCTAACTTTACTTAATACCGGTGGATTAATACCATCAGAAGCTGATACTTGCCAATAATATTTGGAACTATAAGTCAACTCTGTTAAAGTATAATCCGTCTTAGAAATATTAGAATACACAATAACATCACTACTACTATCTTTCCTTAATGTAATCTCATACTTTAAACTATCCTTTTCAGGATCAGAAGCCGTCCAGGTCAGATCTAACTTCAAAGCTTGGTTAATAGCATTGTCGGCAGGAGAAACTAAAGCTGGAGCTACAGGTGGTTTATTATTAGTTGTTGAGAGTTTCAACTCAAAAACAATATTTGTAGTCTTTCCAGCATTAACTGTTACCGCTTCAAATTTTGTCACGTAAGCCTCTTTTTGCGCTTCAAACGAATAGTCCCCTGTTTTTACACTTGGAATACTAAACTTCCCTTCCTCATCAGTAAAAACAATACTAGAATTTGGGCTTGAAAATACTTTAACATTAGCAAGAGGTGTAAAATCCAAAGCACTAACTACCTTGCCTTCAAGAGTACCATATTCCTCAGCTGCAGCTTTTTCTTCGCTACAAGAAGACAATATTATTAAAAAAAAGCAGCTAATTACAAGATATATATTTTTCATTATTATTTTTAAATTAAGATTTATTGAAACAGTTGTTTTTTCGAAAGCTTTTATTTACACTTATTTTTTTAAAACATTACTTTTATTATTTAAAAAATAATAGGTAAACCCTAAACCAAAACGGTAATAATAATCATCCCGAACTCCTCTTTCTAAATTATCTATTTTATCACTAAAGTTTAAGTTGTGCTCGCCATAAAGTTTTATTCCAACTCTATCCGAAACTAGGTATTCAAGCCCTGCACCATATTGCACTTTTGTATGCAATTTGTCAGATTGCCTACCAATACCAAGACCTCCTCCTGCAAAAATATAGGGGCTCAATTTATCTTTAGCTAATAAAATAAATTCAGCATTCGCATCTATTGTTGTGTACCACTTATCAAACACGTCTTTATTAGCTAAATTTATAGCATTTGCTGAAACACTCAAGTTAAAACTTGGTTTCAGAAAATATTTGAAAGCCCCTCGTCCCATTGGACGCAATAACGGATTCAAATAATCTCCATCCATTAGTGTAACACCACTTGAAAATTCGACTGCAAACTTTGACCTTCTATCTTTTAATTCCCTACCATAGATAGCTGTTGCATCTGCTTCACTATTTTCTTCTTTATACTTAACCATTACGGATTCTATATCTTCCTCAGTTGCATCTGCTTCCCATATACCATCTTTGATACCTTCCATGACAAGTGAAGCTACTGCTTTTTCTATCGCTTCTGTAACTGCCATTTGAATTGGTTCATTTACAGTGTATCCTGTTTCGACCTCTAAAAGTCTTTTAAAGTTCACATATTTAAACAGACTTTGATCGATAGCTTGTGATAAGATCGTTTTAGAAATATAAACCGACTTCAGTATTTTTCCATTTGCAGTAGAAACCATACGAAGATAAATAGTAACTCTATCCTGTCTATACTTTACTGACCCGCCTGTTCCAAAATACCGCGCACCGAAACCACCTGTAATAATATTAGAGTCATATGAGACAATACCTCCTTCAAGCAACACCCCAGCGTACAACAAAGGTGTGATTTGAGGTGCTTTAGAATCAGAATTAGAAGTGTATTCTTGTCTAGTTGAACGAATAAGATTTCTCTCCTGAAGTAAGTTTCCTATATTCTCACGCTCTATAGGTATAAACCATTTTGAGTCTTCTAAAGCCTTAATTAAAATAGAAGTCGCTCCTTGAGTTACAGCAGTGCTAAACGTACTTCCGTTTTCGGCGGCTTTATATTGCCCAGTTTGGTCTCTAAATTTATATATTCCTACAACTATTGGCTCTTTTGCTTTAGGAAGCTCTTTTAAAAGAGAGGTAGCTGCTGTACTCTCGCCTAATACTGCTTTTTGAATACCGGTGGGTTGGTTATAAAAGGACCCACAGCTGATGAATAATAAAATAATTGGGGAAATTAAATAGTATTTGAATTGCATAATATTAATTTGGAATAATAACTTGTGTTTGTTCACCTGTCTTGGTATCTAAAATATCAACTGTTAATCCTCCTGAGGACGGATATATTTCTACAGATAAACTACCAAAAATATAGCTCCCTTCCGAGAGCCCCTGTGAACCAAACTGCTGTGTATATAATGATCTTGAAATTTGGCTTAACAATTGTGAGTTCAATTGCTCAGTAAACTTTTCTAACTCAGTTTGTTTAGCTGTCGCAGATTCAGATTCTTTGAATTTATTTTGAGATTCAGCGGAACTAGCTAACCATTGATAATTAAATGTATCACCCCCAAAAGCAGGATTTCGTGGTTTATACACTAAATCCTGTGCATTTACTGACATTGCCAATAAAGCTATTGTTAAGGAGAATAAAAACTTTATTTTTTTCATAAATTAATATTGTGTGAAATATTCATTTTCTTTTTCTAAATTTTTTAAATAAGAATAAGTGGCATAAACCGATCTCTCGACCATATCGTTTAAATACTCATCATCTGGTCTTGCCATAAATTCGTAAATTATTTCATTATTGATACTGATAATTAATTTAGTATTTCTCGCAAAGCTGAATTCTTCACTTATTGAAACTATTTTTATCGCATCTATGTTATATGCATTATACTTGTAGTAATATAAATCGTAAAAATCTTTACCTACTTTAGTTTTAGTTTCATCTGTTACAATCCCTCTTAGTTCAAAACCATCAATGGGTACTGATTCTACTTTTTTTTTATCGCTGAGCACGACTCTGTCCTTGCCTATCAATTGTTTATTTTCATCATAAAACAATAGCAAAACAATAACCTCATCTCCTTTAGTCAAGTTTATTTGTGTTACTGATAAATTCTTGTTCTCATTTGGTTCTAAAGAAAACAAACCTTCTTGAGCATTATTAGATTGATTATTATTGATACTGTTGTTTCTAATTACGGATAGTTTATAAGATAAACTTTGCACAACTTCTGATAAGTTTGCAGCAGTTCCCGTAATCTTGATACTTCCTTCAATTTCTTCAATGTCAATCTTGGCTTTTACTACCGTATTTGACAATTGAGAATAAGAAACCGAAGAGACTAACAATAACATTGCTACTAAAATCTTCATAATTTTTTTTTTCATAATTATTTCCTGTTTATAATGATTACAGCTGCGCCATTGCCCGACTGCACAACCTTCATATTTTCAGAAATTGAATTACTACCATAGTTCAGAATACTTTGATTATTACCCTGTTGGATTAGTTCTATATTTACATTATTATTAGTGTAGATAGAAAAGTCTTTGATAGAATTGTTTTGACCTTCTTGAACTACTTTTTGCTTGATTGAGTTTGCTTCTCTCTCAAGTTCTAATTGATTACCAGTGCCATTTTGCACGACACTAACCGCAACAGACTCAGCTTTTAAGTGTATTTTTAGAGAATTATAACTACCTATTTGCTTAATATTTACCCCACCAGACTGAATTAAATTATCAAAAGCAATATCATTCTTAGTCGTAAGATTAATTCCTGAAACTAATTGAAATGTTTTTCCTTTCAAAAATTCTTCATTATCTGTATTTTCCTGAGAAAAAACAAAAGTGGAAAATATAACAACAAAAAACAATAAAAACCTTTTTATTAAAACTATCATAGCTATTCATTTTAATTAATAAATGCGGGATCTTTTCACTAGAAAAAATCCCACAATTATATTATTTGTAAATAAAAAACGTTTCCTATTTAGGCCCGTACATACCAATAGATTGATTTACATTAGCCACATTAGCACTTCCAGACTGCAGGATCATACTATCATTAAAGTTTCCAGTTTGACTTGTTATCGCACTATTGTTAACCCCAGATACTCCCATAAATGATATGTTTAAATTTCCGTTTTGTTCCAGTTTGTTATAGTTTTTATAACCCCCTTGACATAACTCCGAAATATTTTCATTTCCAATCTGTGAAGACCATGCAGTAAGATTACTACCTTCTTGACAGGTTGTATCAGAATTTAAGCTTCCGTCTTGGTAAACCTTGGAATCATTAAAGGCTCCCGATTGAAACTGATCTGAAAAATTTGAACTTCCTTTTTGATCTGACACCATATTATTAGTAAAACCTACCTGCTCTTGCACTGCGAAGTTGTCATAAGAATAAGTATTACCGTTAAGAGCCTTACGTACGGTATATTGCTGATCCTGCCCTTGGGTGATATAAGCCACATTAGATTCCCCAGCTTGATATTGAGAGGCAGTATTAGAACCCGAACCTATAGCGTTTCCTTTTGCAAAGCTTGGAGCAGAGTCAAAATAGTTTTGAACAATTGTAGCAACATTACTATCTCCTTGCTGTTCTTGATAAGATTTATTATTCATATCACCCTGAGTAGAATAAGCGGTGTTAAGATTTCCTATTTGCTTTTGAGTTGCCATTTGATCTGAACCACCTTGATTAGCTCGCAAAAAATTATTATCACCATTTTGATATATCTCAGCATAATGACCAGAGCCTGAACTATTATTCCCTTCGTAATCATTTCCTTCACCAATCTGCTTTATATCAGTTGTAGATACCTGTGCAACTGCGGCTATACTTACTATCAGTATCGCCGAGATACTTAAAATTATTTTTTTCATAATCGCTATATTTTATAAGATTTTAATTTAGTTTGCTTGAGACCCCAAAGACGAATTACCAGAGCCGGTTTGAGTAACATTAGAAACTTGAGTATTTCCAGTTTGCAAAATGTTAGAGATGTTATAATCTCCCAATTGTTCGAAAATAGCAGTATTATCATCGCCGCTTTTTTGGAAAATTCTTGATTTATTAAAATCTCCATCTTGAACAATAGTTGCAAAACTAGAAGATTCTCCTAGCTGCTGATTTATAAATGTTACATTATGATGTCCTACAATAGTACTTGACGCATAATTATCAGCAGCTGCAGTTTGGGCAACTGTAGACTCGTTAGAATCACCCATTTGAGATTGGACTAACGTATTATATTCTCCGTCTTGAATTGAAACTTGCAAGTTACTATTACCTTCTTGAGTCATAGAAGCTATATTATTATGGCCAACAAGTCCAAACAAACCAACACCTTGCAATGCAACTGACCTATTTGCATTACCAATTTGCGTTTGTGTAACAACATTGAACCCGCCACTCACTTCGAGAGCTCTATCAGTTTCGCCTATCATCAACTTATTTTGATATACTTTGGCCATGTTACTATTCCCTTCTTGAACTTGAGTGGAACTATTTTCTTCCCTAGATTGTACCACAAAAGAATCATTCAAATCACCATATTGATCCACAAAGGCCGTATTATAGTTTTCAAATTGCTTAATTACAGCCGTATTCTTTTGCCCTTCTTGAACTATTTCAGCATAATGAAAATCTATACCATCTTGATAAACAGTTCCGTTATTACGTCCCCCATCTTGATTTATCAAAGACGCGTTTGCGAAACCTATTTGATCAACTTTACCAGTATTTGTCGTCCCATCTTGATTTAAGGTACTGAGATTGCTTTCCGATGCGTCTATTTGTGCAACAGCTACCGCAGTCACTAACAGCGTCGAAGCAATACTAAAAATTATTTTTTTCATAATTGATATATTTTATAAAAAGATTGATTTTAGAAATCATCCTTAATAGGGTTAAAATTTGATTTGCTTAATTATTATTTATTGAAAGATTATTATTACTTCCACTTTGCGAAATCGTATTAGTAAGGCTATTACCTTCTTGAACTATACCTGCATAGTTATTACTACCATTCGTTTGAGTAATTAAGGTAGTGTTTAAATTACCCCATTGAGCAGATTCCGCAACGTTATTAGTACCATTTTGCTGCCTGATAGTAGATTCATTATCTGATCCTTGCTGGTAAGTATTAGCAATGTTGTTACTCCCTTCTTTTTGAATTACGGATGCAAAGTTATCATTACCATATTGCTGTTGACTAACAAAACTCCTCTCTATTAAAGTTTGACTTAAGTTCATTGTATTATTAAAACCTTTTTGGATTTGATTAGCTGTGTTTCTTAAACCAGATTGAATTATGCTAGCTTCATTATTGTCATTTTCTTGTGTTTGCTTTGCATAATGAACTCCACCCACGGCCGTAACTTCCATTTCTTGAACTATGGATGCGGTATTACCATTACCTATTTGACTTTGGATAGCCTGATTCTTACCTGCGTTGTTATAACCACCTTGAGCAACAGTCGCATCATTAAACTGGCCTACTTGGTTTTGCGTAGAGCTATTTTCTGCGGCGGTTTGTGATGTAGAAGCAATATTATCACTACCTAGCTGTGTGAAAATAGATTTATGAGCACTTCCATTTTGATTAATTAGACCAGTATTACGATCACCTACTTGTTGCATATTAGCAATCAGAAAAGCACCGGCTTGAAAAACAGTTCCATTATTAGTTGAGCCTGTTTGAGACAAAGTAGAATTATTACTACTACCAATAATTTGAGTAACATTAGCAACATTATCATCACCTCTTTTTTGAAAAATATTTGATTTACTACTGTTTACAACTTGATTAGAAGTAGCATTATTACGACTACCATTGCGCTGATCTATGAAGGTCTCGTTAGTTGTTCCAGTGGTAGCACTATTTATTGTGCTATTAAAACTAAGATAGACCTGCTGAGATGTAGATTTATTACTGATCCCAGATTGCATTTGGTTTGACACATTACCAGAACCTTGAATTTGAGTAGTTTTTACAACATTACTATTCCCTATTTGAGTTTGTGTGGCAGTATTATTACCCAGCAAAGCATTAACACTAGGGTTACTTTCATTTTGTCGAAGATTCGCACTGTTATAATTCCCCCTTTGAATCTGAGTAGAAGAATTACCGACAGTAAATTGTTTTACAAAAGCAGTATTATTATCACCTACTTGAAGCTGAGAAGCAAAATGATTTCTAGAAGATGGAACTTGATTAGGCACAACAATCGGACTGCCAAATTGCTGAATTTCACCTTTGTTTGAATTACCAATTTGAGTCATTGAGGAAGTATTGAGCACTCCTACTTGGGAAACTTTTCCTATATTGTCTAACCCTAATTGATCTCCAACATTTATATTGATTTGTGCAACAGCTACTGTACTTACTAACAGTATTGCGTATACACTTAGAATAACTTTTTTCATAATTGACCTGTTTTAATAATTTCTAATTTATCTTGGGTTTAGCGCATTTGATTGCATAACAGTGAAAGCGTTTCCAGATCCCCTTTGAATAAGAGTATTAGTATGCCCATCACCTGTTTGTGTACTTTTAGCAAAGTTATAATCACCAAGCCCTTGACCTATAGAACTTGTGTTTTCACCTCCAACTTGACTTAGTTCAGCTGTGTTATTGTTACCGTTTATCTGGCCGACCGCCGCAAAATTATAAAAACCATCTTGACTTAGAGAGGCACTGTTAGAAGAGCCATATGATGGTGCTGGCACTACATCAAAAAATTCAGATGCAGTTCCCTGTGCTACATAACTTGTATTATCATCCCCTTTTTGAATCTGAGTGGATATATTATTACCCCCTGTACCTTGAAGAGCTAGTGGTTCATAACCGTTTTGACCGGATAAAGCAACATTATTAGAACCTATCTGACTTTGAGTAGAAGAGTTGCTTGATCGATCTTGATATATCTCGGCGTAATTCCCATCACCCACTGTTTGAGTTTGATCAGCAAAATGACCGTCTCCCCATTGCTTTATACTACCGACGTTAGTGACCCCCACTTGTTCTACATTAGCCTCATTATTTCCATCATTCAAACTTTCTTGCATCACCGTGATGACGTTCAAATTACCTACTTGACTCCACTCGCTAGAATTATTTAATCCTGCTTGAGTAACTGTACTTACATTACTTTGCGCCACAGCTAACGCACTTACTAACAGCATCGCAGCGACGCTAAGAATTACTTTTTTCATAATTGCCTTCTTTTTAAAGTTTTAATTTTTTTAATTGCATTACGTTAATAATATTATTTAATACTCTTTGTTGAAAATATAAATAATAACCTACGTAATTTACCTACGATTTTGTAAATGTAAGAAAAAATTTATGTTGTGCCTAAAATATTTTTAATATTTAAATCGCATTTTAGAACTCGCGAAATTACCATTGATTAAAAACACACTATTGACAAAAAAGCATAAACATAAAACATTAATATTTAGGTATTTACCTTAAAATAAAACTTAAATACTTTATTTTAACAAGAAAAAAAATATAAAAAAAATAAATTAAGATAAGAATTAAATTACATAAAAGCGAATTTGGTTCCAATGAATCTTTAAATTTTTAAGTAAAATTATGGATGTTTCAATTCCATTATCAAAATTTATTTCTTGCGCCACTTGATGAAAATATAAGCTATGAGAATTCTTTTATTTTTTACTTTTTGCAGTTTTTATAATACTTATATACACTACTATTAATGCAATAATTATACTGATTTTTTTATATTTTAATTTTTTTTGAAAAATTTATAATATTTATTATCCAATAAAGACCCAAAAACATCTCCTAGCATAGGGCCTTTTCAGGGCCTTGGCTTTCATACAAGAAAGAAAATCATATTACTTTATACTTCTATATAAACATCTAGAAGCACTCAAAGCAGCGTGAAATTAGCGCATGCAAAAATGCCTATCTGAAACAGATAGGCATTGATATATTAAAAACAAATTTGCTATTATTTAGTAAATAACAATTCTCTGTATTTAGTTAATGTCCAAAGTTCATTATCAACCAATAGCTCTAGTTTATCGCAGTGCTCACGGATGATTTCAAAATAAGGTTTAACATTATTGCAATATGCTTCAGCCATTGCTTGACCATCAGTCAAAACATTAGCTTTCTTTCTTTCGTTTGTCATATCAAGCACTTTAGAATTGATTCCTTCTATATGTCTTGAAATATCTTTTATCAAAATGATTTGCTCTTTTGCGATAGTTTCAAAATCAGCTCCAAAGATGTCTTTCAATCCTTTTACGTTTTCGATCAACGTATTTTGATAACGAATAGCAGTAGGAATTACGTGATTTGTTGAAATATCACCTAAAACTCTACCTTCAATTTGAATTTTCTTAGTGTACTCTTCTAATTCAATTTCGTAACGCGCTTCCACCTCAACATGGTTCATGATTCCCAAACCAGAAAACAAATCTAAAGCTTGTTTAGAAGCTCTAGCTTTTAACGCTTCAGGAGTTGTTTTGAAGTTACTTAAACCTCTTTTCTCCGCTTCTTTTTCCCATGCTTCGCTGTAACCATCTCCTTCAAAAAGAATTTTCTTAGAATGCTTGATATATTCCCTCAACACATTAAAGATAGCGTCATCTTTCTTCATTTCCTTAGTTTCAATCAAAGCATCAACTTCAACTTTGAAGTCTCTTAATTGTTTCGCTACTATAGCGTTTAAAGTAGTCATTGCGTTAGAACAGTTTGAATTAGAACCTACAGCTCTAAACTCAAATTTATTGCCTGTAAAAGCAAAAGGTGATGTTCTGTTTCTATCTGTATTATCCAACAGAACGTCTGGAATTTTACCTACTACGTTTAATTTTAGATCTGTTTTTTCTTCTGGAGATAATTTTCCAGCAGTAACGCCTTCTAGTTCAGCCAAAACTTTTGTCAATTGCTCACCAATAAACACGGAAATAATTGCTGGCGGTGCTTCATTTGCACCTAATCTATGGTCGTTTCCTGCAGTTGCAATAGCCCCTCTCAATAATGATTCATGATCATTTACTGCTTTTATCGTATTGATGAAAAAAGTTAAGAACTGTAAGTTGCTCATTGGCGTCTTACTTGGACTCAATAAATTAACTCCTGTATCTGTGGCCAATGACCAGTTATTATGCTTTCCTGAACCATTTACTCCTTTGAAAGGTTTTTCATGAAACAGTACTTTTAAGTCATGACGTTCAGCTACCTTTTCCATAACATCCATTAACAGACAGTTGTGATCTACTGCTAAGTTTGTCTCTTCAAAAATAGGCGCAAATTCAAATTGATTTGGTGCTACTTCATTATGACGTGTTTTTACTGGTATTCCAAGCAACATACATTCTTGTTCCAAATCTCTCATGTATACTAGAGCACGAGTAGGAATAGAACCAAAATAATGGTCGTCCAATTGCTGTCCTTTAGCCGAAGTATGACCTAACAAAGTTCTTCCAGTCATCATAAGATCTGGACGAGAATTTGCCAATGCTCTATCAATCAAGAAATATTCTTGCTCCCAACCTAGGGTTGCAGTCACTTTCTTTACGTTTTTATCAAAATATTTACACACTTCAGTAGCAGCATCATCCATAACCTGTAGAGCTCTCAATAAAGGTGTTTTATAATCTAAAGCTTCTCCGGTATAAGAAATGAAAACCGTAGGAATACATAAAGTAGTTCCAAGTATAAATGCTGGAGAGGTAGGATCCCATGCAGTGTAGCCTCTTGCTTCAAATGTATTTCTGATTCCTCCATTTGGAAAACTAGATGCATCTGGCTCTTGTTGAATCAATTGTGCACCACCAAATTTTTCAACAGGGTCACTACCATCATAGGCTGTTTCAAAGAAAGCATCATGCTTCTCAGCAGTCGCTCCCGTAAGTGGCTGAAACCAATGTGTATAATGGGTTACTCCTTTAGACAGAGCCCATTCTTTCATTCCCATTGCGATATAATCAGCTAATTTTCTATCTATTTTAGTTCCATGCTGAACAGCGCCTTGTACTCCTTTAAAAGCATCTGTAGTCAAATACTGCTTCATTGCTTTTTCATTGAATACATTTGATCCGAAAAGAACTGACTTTTTACCAGCTTCTTCGAATTTAACTGGCTTTCTGGTTGATGCTTCTTTCAAAGCTTGAAAACGTATTGTTGACATAAAAACTTGTTTTTATAGATTAAACCCCTATTATTAGCGAGCAAATATAGACCAATTATTACTTTTATAAAATTTTACCTCTATTTTTTACGGGTAACAACCTTAAAATAATCAAATTCGTAATAATAGCCTTCTATAATAACAACCTGCTAATTTTAGCCGTGTATTTTTTCAAATTCCCAATTACTATGAATTATCAACCTAAGTTTGAGCGTTAAGCCAACTTTACTCGAATAAATGTGAGAGATTAAAATCAAAAAGTATCTTTGTAAAACTTTTAACAAACTCATTTATGCTTGTCTGGATTTCATTCTTTATTGTTGTTTTAATAATTCTCACTTTAGACTTGGGCGTTTTCAATAAAACGCCTCACATCATCAGTACAAAAGAAGCTTCAAAGTGGACCGCAATCTGGGTGACCCTTTCTTTTCTATTTTCTGGAGTGATTTACTGGATTTATGACAACAACTATATTGCGAACCCAGACGACCTGAAACCGCTTGCGGCATCGATAAAATTCATCACTGGATATTTAATAGAGTTATCCTTAAGTGTGGATAATATATTTGTGATCGCCATTATTTTTTCGGCCTTTAAAATACCGCAAAAATACCAACATAGGGTTTTGTTTTGGGGCATTCTCGGAGCAATCGTATTCAGGGGCTTGATGATCTTTTTTGGCGTGATGCTTATTAATAAATTTTTCTGGGCAACCTACCTCTTTGGTTTCTTCTTAGTTTTCACGGCAATGAAAATGCTGTTTAGCACTGGAGACGCAAAATTTGAACCTAAAAAATCCTTTGTTTTTAAAAGCCTAAAAAAAATAATGCCTATTTCAAATCATATTGACCATGAGAAGTTTTTCGTAAAAAGACGACACATTACTGCAGCGACTCCATTATTTGTTGCATTAGTAGTAATTGAAGTCATGGATGTCGTTTTTGCCATTGACAGTGTACCAGCGATTCTAGCTATAACAAGCGATCCTTTTTTAGTATTGAGCTCTAATGTTTTTGCCATACTGGGATTACGGTCAATGTATTTTTTCCTGGCTAATATGCTGCAAAAATTCAGCTATCTGGAATTCAGCCTCATTGCCATATTAAGTTTCGTAGGATTAAAAATGTTACTTCATGAATTTGTTGAAATTCCAGAATGGGTATCACTAGCTTTTATTGCCCTATCCCTGCTTGCAGGAATCTTAGTCTCACTGCGAATGGGCAAACTAGAAAATACGGAAAAAGATGTTTGATAGAGAACTCCTTCTTGGATTTTTGGCATAAAAAAAGGAAGTTTTCGACTTCCTTTTTTTATGCTGTTTTAAATTTATTAAAAATTAATATTCTGAACTTGACTTTCTTTCATGTTCAAAGCAGCCATTACATCAGTGTAACTGTTTTTATTTATCGCAGCAGAAAAGCTTCCTGGAACAATTACAATGCGAAGAACCTGATTTAATCTAAATTGATCTGCAACCGTTTCTAAATTATTGCCAACCATATAAATATTGACATCACTTATTGTAAAATCGAAATCATAACTAAAGTCCCTTGTTCCATCATTAAAGTAATGGGTATCAGGTAATAATTTCCACACGTCTTGTCCCTGAAAAACATTAACTAATCTATAGACTAAAACTACATCCGAGGCATAAATAGTTGGGGTTAAAACTACTACTTTACTAAAGTTGTTTGCTGAATTAAACGAAGTGGTAACTTCAAACACTTCCGCTATCAATCCGTCTTGCCCATCAAATCCAGGAGGACCTTGTGGTCCCTCGCAACTTGAAATTAGAATCATTCCAATAACCGCAAATAATGTACTAATCTTTCTCATAACTGTATTTTTTTTTTAGTTTGTTTTATTCTTTTTATTACTCATAAATTGCAGCAAAACCAATTTTATAAGCTCTTGTTCTACAATTAATATTATATATCTAAAGTTACAAAAAAAGAAACTCTTTTGACTCTCTTTTTTTACTATTTCATAACTATGGACTCATTTTTTGAATCTCGTTTTCCTTTATATTCAGGGCCGTAATGACATCAGAATAACTGTTTTTATTTCTTGTTTTAGCATAACTTGCTGGCACAATAACAATTCACAAAACCTGATTGTATCTAAATTCCGCGATTACGGATTGCAGATGACTTCCTATCATATATACGTCTACATCTGTATTGCTGTAATCAAATTTATGACCAAAATCCATTGCTCCATTACTAAAATAATAGGTTTCAGGTAATAATCCCCATACATCCCCTTGATTATTCGAATCCGCTAATCGATAGACCTAAACTACGTCTGATGGATAAATACGGGGATTAAACGTTGTCAGTCTACCGTAATTATTGCCAGAATTAAACGATGTGCTAACTTCAAAAACTTCATTTCTTGCAATAGGGGCAATCTTAAAACTACCCGAATTAGTGCAGCTTTGAAAAACAAACAATCCTACAGTAGCTAAAACTGTGATTATTTTTTTCATGATTTTAATATTATCTGTTTTTTAGTTTCCAGATATTCATTAACTGTGCCAAAGTTTATTTTGGAAAAATAATGTAGCTTTGAATCATGGAAAATAAAATAAAATTATACATGGTCATGTTGGGCTGTACTCCGGATGGACGACATACCGAACAACATGATGTTTTTTTTGGAATTGGTTCTTCCTTGAAAGATATAGTCCCGAAAATGAAAGAATTTTGGCCAGAGGCTAAAGGACGAATCCATATCGATGCTTGGCGTGAAGTCGCTACCGTCGATAACTATTGTATTGAAATTATAGCAAAAGAAGCAGTTGTAAATAATGCAACCGATAATTTATTCTTTATCAACTTGGGGGGCTATAAGGAAAATGAGTTTGAAGAATACCATTATAAAATCCTAGCTGTTGCCGAAAGTATGGAATTAGCCTCCAGAAAAGCCGAAACAAGCACTTTCTTCAAACATTGCGGTTTCGAAGGAGCACCTTCGCACATCGACGACGAATACGGAATAGATGTAGATGATATTTATAATGTAGCCGATATCTTGGATAGCCAAAGTAAAGAACATTATGCCTTAAAAATAAGCAAGTCAGAGCAGCTTCTAAAAGAAGATATTTTACATATTGGATATGTGAAAATAGATGAAATAGACGGTGATTTGTAGTACGGAAAATTCGTCTCTTCGAGTGATTATAAGTTATTCAAACGCTAGTTTTAATAATCTATAATTGTATCGAGAAGCTTTAAACACAAAAGGGTTCTCGATACTGCGCAATGATTTTCTATCGCAAATCAATGCTCTACTCGAACTGACATAATCAAAACAACTCCTAAAAAATATCGTAACAACAGCAGTCACTTCGAGTGATTATAAGTTATTCAAGTGCTAGTTTTAATAACTTATAATTGTATCGAGAAGCTTCGGCAACATTAATTTTCTCAATACTTCAAAATGATTTTCTATATTAATAAAGTTAATTATTAAAAAAAAATAGCTAAAATAGATTAGATCCAGTTTTTACAAACAAGAAACTGGATTAGCTAAGAAAGCCTTCAAACAATCAAAAAATTCACAAATATAGCCTTGTTAACTGTATGATATTTCATTTATTAGTCTTTATAATACTACGCTTTTTTTGATAAAATAATATTGAATTGCCATAGTCATGATTGTGCCTTGTTTGAGATTGAAGACGTGGCTTTGCTTTGTCACAAAGCATCCAGAAAAAAATCCCACTTTTCTAATTGAGTTCCTTAAAGGTGTTAAGAACTACATATGCAATAAAACTATTGATTTCAGGGTCATCGAGTATCGGATGAATCCCAAAAAAAGACCCCTCATCACTGAAGGATCTTTTAAGCTATAAATTGACTTCGACATTAAGCGGGATCAGTGATCCACTCACTTTTTATTAGATAAAAAGCAGCTATCTTGTTACATATTTCTTCTGTACTGACCACCCACTTCAAAAAGAGCCGAAGTAATTTGTCCTAGTGTACAAACCTTAGTGGCTTCCATCAAGTGGTCAAATAAGTTTTCATTTTTAATGGCTGCATCCTGAATAGCATCCAGTTGCTTTTGCACTTCTTTAGCATTCGCCTTATGAAGATTCTCTAAAGTTTTAATTTGGAATTTTTTCTCTTCCTCAGTGGCACGAATCACCTCAGCAGGAATTACCGTTGGCGAGCCTTTTGAGCTCAAGAAAGTGTTCACCCCAATAATTGGGAATTCACCCGAATGTTTCAAAGTTTCATAATAAAGACTTTCTTCCTGAATTTTAGAACGTTGGTACATTGTTTCCATAGCACCTAGGACTCCTCCTCTTTCCGTAATTCTGTCGAATTCAAGTAAAACTGCCTCTTCCACTAAATCTGTCAACTCTTCGATTATAAAGGAACCTTGAATTGGATTTTCATTTTTAGACAAACCCATTTCTTTGTTGATGATTAGCTGGATGGCCATCGCACGACGAACCGATTCCTCGGTTGGTGTTGTAATTGCCTCATCATATGCATTGGTATGCAAAGAATTACAGTTGTCATTTATGGCATATAAGGCCTGCAAAGTAGTACGGATGTCATTAAAATCAATCTCCTGGGCATGCAAAGAACGTCCTGAAGTTTGAATATGGTATTTCAACATTTGCGCTCTTTCGTTAGCTCCGTATTTGTTTTTCATGGCTTTCGCCCAAATTTTACGCGCTACACGGCCGATTACCGCATATTCTGGATCTACCCCATTCGAGAAGAAAAAGGATAAGTTAGGTCCAAAATCGTTGATGTCCATTCCACGGCTTAAATAATATTCCACATAAGTGAAACCGTTAGAAAGTGTAAATGCCAATTGCGTAATTGGATTCGCTCCTGCTTCAGCGATATGGTAGCCGGAAATTGAAACGGAATAAAAGTTTCTTACTTTATTAGTGATAAAATATTCCTGAACATCTCCCATTAATCGCAAAGCAAATTCAGTCGAAAAAATACAGGTGTTTTGCGCCTGATCTTCTTTTAAAATATCGGCTTGAACAGTTCCCCGAACTTGAGATAGTGTCCTTACTTTGATTGCATTGTAAACATCCAAAGGCAATATAAGATCTCCTGTCACTCCTAAAAGCATCAGCCCCAATCCATCATTTCCTATTGGCAAGTCTCCCTTATAAATAGGACGGTCTACCCCTTTATCTTTATATATTGCGTTGATGTTAGTCTCAACTTCTTTCTCTAAATTATTTTCTTTGATATAAAGTTCACATTGCTGATCAATGGCTGCATTCATAAAAAACCCAAGTAACATTGGCGCCGGACCATTAATGGTCATACTCACCGAGGTCAAGGCATGAACCAAGTTGAAACCTGAATACAATTTCTTAGCATCATCCAAACAGCAAATGGAAACACCAGCATTCCCAATTTTACCATAGATATCTGGCCGAAGATCTGGATCATTCCCATACAAAGTCACACTGTCAAAAGCGGTAGACAAACGTTTAGCAGGTACATCTGCACTCACGTAATGAAAACGCTTATTAGTCCTTTCAGGTCCCCCTTCACCAGCAAACATGCGAGAAGGATCTTCTCCTACTCTTTTGAAAGGGTATAAACCAGATGCATAAGGAAACTCTCCAGGCACATTTTCCTGCAGACACCAACGCAAAATATCACCCCAAGCTTCATACTTAGGCAAAGCTATTTTTGGTATTTGGGAATGAGACAATGATTCTGAATGCGTATCTATTTCAATTACTTTATCTCTTACCTTAAACGAATAAATCGGATTTTTATATTTATTCACTTTTTCGTCCCAAGTCAGGATTACTTGCCAATTATAAGGATCCAAATCCATTTTTACTTTATCGAATTGATTCAGCAAAAGGTTGAGAAAAATAGTGTTTTCGTCCTGTTCTTTGCTGGCGTTAGAATATACTGAGCTATCGTCGATTCCAGCTTTAATGATAGTGGGAACATTTCCTGATACAGATTCAATTGTTTTGAAAATACCATATAATTTTTGGGCCACCTTTTGTTGGCTCACAACGGTTTTATCGTATTTTCTATTGCTTTCGGCAATTTCAGACAAATAACGTGTCCTGTGTGGTGGAATAACAAAAATTTTCTCGCTCATTTCGCGTGTCACTTCAAAAGTTGATTTTAGGTCAGAATCTGTTTTTTCAACGATTTTATCCATAATCGCTTTGTAAAGCGTATTCATCCCCGGGTCATTGAACTGTGAGGCGATGGTTCCAAAAATAGGCATTTCATCCGTATTCGCATCCCATAAATTATGGTTGCGTTGGTATTGTTTTTTAACATCACGAATGGCATCTAAAGCTCCTCGTTTGTCAAATTTATTAAGTGCTACTAAATCAGCAAAATCAAGCATGTCGATTTTCTCCAATTGGGTTGCTGCGCCAAATTCAGGTGTCATTACATATAATGAAACATCAGAATGATCCATAATTTCAGTATCAGACTGGCCAATTCCTGAAGTTTCAAGGATGATAATATCGTATTTTGCTGCCTTAATTACCTGAATCGCATCGGCAACATATTTTGACAATGCCAAATTAGATTGACGGGTTGCCAATGAGCGCATGTATACTCTAGGATTATTGATGGCATTCATACGAATTCTGTCTCCTAAAAGCGCTCCACCCGTTTTACGCTTGGATGGATCCACGGAGATTAAACCAATGGTTTTTTCAGGAAAATCGACTAGAAAACGACGAACTAATTCATCCACCAGAGAAGACTTACCTGAACCTCCAGTTCCTGTTATTCCAAGAACTGGCGTTTTGCAGTTCTCGTTCATCTTATAAATTGCGTCCATAGCCGGTTTTGCAATTTCCGGATAATTCTCAGCCGCAGAAATAATTCTTGCAATAGCTGTTGGATTTTTGGACTCCAATTGACTGACTTCATCTGTCAATTTATTTCCCGTGGGAAAATCAGAACGTTCAACCAAGTCATTTATCATTCCTTGCAACCCCATAGAGCGACCATCATCTGGCGCATAGATTCTTGTGATTCCGTAGTCTTGTAATTCAGCGATTTCTGTAGGCAAAATAACCCCACCTCCGCCACCAAAAATCTTGATGTGAGCTGCTCCTTTTTCGTTAAGCAAATCATACATGTATTTGAAATACTCGTTATGACCTCCTTGATAAGAAGTCAGAGCGATTGCGTTAGCATCTTCCTGAATAGCTGTATTTACAACTTCATCAACACTTCTATCATGGCCTAGGTGGATTACCTCAACACCTGTCGATTGGATAATTCTTCTCATGATGTTTATGGCTGCATCGTGACCGTCAAAAAGGGAGGCTGCAGTAACAATTCTTACTTTATTCTTAGGGATATAGGGTGTCTGTGGTTTCATTTTGAGAATATGATAATTTTACTGCCGCAATTTACAAATTTTTTTAATGATTGCCTGCCGTTCCTTGTAGATGTTGATAAAAAAGCAAAAATAATCTTAATTAGCCCCGATGGGAGTAGCATCCCATTCGCCGCAGCGAATTGATAAAGCCGACAGCGGGACAACTATTGATAAATATAATAAAATCTGTGCTCCTAAAAATAAATGGCGTTATTTTTGAACTGAATAATGGTATTAAATCGAATCCTTCGATAAAAAGACAAAATAATTATACATAACAATAGACATGAAGAAATTTTTAATTTTAACGGCAGTATTTTCTTTTTTCGGCTGTGCTGGTATGCAACAGCTTACAGATTATTTTCCACAAACCGGAGGCATAGGAAAGATCGACATTTCAGGGGGGCTAAAAGAAGCGCTGAATAATGGAATTTCCAAACAGGTTTCTAAATTGACGGCGCCAGAAGGTTTTTATAAGAATGAAGCTGTGAAAATTTTATTACCAGAGGAGTTGAGAAAAGTAGATTCCCGCTTGAGAAAAATTGGCCTTAGCTCGTTGGCCGATGAAGGCCTTATCTTATTGAACCGCGCTGCTGAAGATGCCGTAAAAGAAGCCACTCCCATATTTGTCGATGCAGTAAGAAACATGAGCTTTGCCGATGCAAAAGGTATCCTGATGGGAAATGAGAGTTCGGCCACTAGTTATTTGCAAAACAGCACTTCGACTGCCTTATACGGAAAGTTTAATCCGGTAATTAAAAATTCATTCGATAAAGTGGGCGCCGATCAAGTGTGGACAAATATCATAACTAAATACAACAGTATTCCCTTCGTCAGTAAGGTAAACCCCGATTTAACTGATTATGTGACTAATCAGGCAATGAATGGCGTTTTTAAAATGATAGCTATCGAAGAAAAAAGTATTAGAACCGACCTCAACTCCAGAACTTCTGTTTTGCTTCAGAGCGTTTTCGCCTTGCAAGACAAAAAAATGTAATTAGCAGTAGCACTCCTTAGTTTGCTTATGGCATGTTTAAAAATCACATCAGTAACAATTGGACTTTAAAATTGTTACTGATGTGATTTTTTTTATTTGTTTCCTTCATCCTCGCGCACTTAAACATTTCAGTAATTACACAAAAAAACATGCTTGCACGAAATATAAAACATACTTTTTTTCTTTGTTTTTGAAAATTAGCTTTAGTTTTGAATTCAATTATAATCCTTCTTACAAATAGCAAATTTAATAGGATGCGCTATCGCAATTCTAAAACAAACCAATACTATGCAGAAAATCACTCTCCTTATTCATTGCAAGGACCACAAAGGCATTATCGCTGCCGTGACTAACTTTATAGTAAAGGTAGAGGGAAACATAACTTATTTAGACCAGCATGTCGACGTAGAACAAAATGTGTTTTTTATGCGATTAGAAAGCGAACTGACTAATCCTTCAATTAGTTTAGAATCTATCAAATCCGACTTTCAGCAAACCATTGCGCACGACTTCAACATGTCATGGGATTTATACAACAAGGAAGTAAAACCAAAAATGGCTCTGTTTGTGTCAAAATACAATCATTGCTTGTATGACATTCTGGGACGATATAGTGCCGGCGAATTGAATGTGGAAATTCCATTGATCATCAGCAACCATTTGGATTTAAAATCAATTGCCGACCAATTTAATATTCCATTTTACCATGTACCCTTCACAAAAGACAACAAGGCACAAGCAGAACATCGACAAATCGAATTGTTAAAAAAATACGAAATCAACTTTATAGTTCTGGCGCGCTACATGCAAATCATTACTCCTAACTTGATATCACTTTACGAAGATAAAATCATCAATATTCACCATTCCTTTTTACCCGCATTTCCTGGAGCTAAACCCTACCATTCTGCTTTTAAAAGAGGTGTGAAAATAATAGGGGCGACGAGTCATTATGTTACGGCAGAATTAGATGAGGGTCCGATTATCGAACAGGATATTGCACGGGTTTCCCATATCAATTCTGTCGAAAATTTCATTATAAAAGGAAGAGACCTGGAAAGACTTGTTTTAGCAAGAGCTATAAAACTGCATGCAGACAGAAAAGTGATGGTTTATTCAAACAAAACGGTTGTTTTTTATTAAAAAAGTGCATCGCTGGCCAATGCAAAAAAGAACAGCTGCAACCTCACAGGATTTGTTATTTTGCGATACTAAAGTACTGAAAAATAAAGATGTGATTTTAAAAAAAACAGCAATTAATCAACTGAATAACAACAAACAAGCTAAGGACGTCAACGCATCATAAAAGGTAAAAAACTTAACTTATCTACAACAAACTAATAACAAAATCTTAACAGAGGCACCCGGATAAATAGATCATCTTTGTAGAGTAATAAACTGGTTATTTATTATTTGGTTTTGGTTAGTTAAAGAACTGCCGGCTTCTAAGGATGCCGGCATTTTTTATTGTGCAGTATTTATAAAAGATAGCACTTCAGTATTGAAAGCATAGGGTTGCTCCACATTGACCACATGACCACAGTTTTTAATTACAAATAAAGTAGAGGACTTATAATGATTCGCTACCACAACTCTCACCGACGGCAAAAACATATAATCCTCTTCACCCATAACGTATAGTGTTGGTATATTCAATTCTACCTGACGGAACCATTTAAGTACGGGATTAATCTCAGCAGTGAGCTTAAACCATTTAATAAATTCTTTCTGGTACAATTTTTTAGCCTCGTTTATGAAAAGAAGTCTGGATTGTTTATGGCTTTTTTTAGGCATGATTACAAATGCAAATAGCTTGTATAAAATCAAATAAGGCAAAACGTATTTGAACAGGTTACCCAAACGCATCAGTATCTGGGAGCGGAAATTCATTTTTAGGATAGCACCGCCAAGAATCATGCTTTGTACTCGTTCCGGATACATTTCAGCCAACTGCCTGATCAGTATTGTTCCCATCGAAATACCCACAAAATGCGATCTAGCAATTGCAAGGAAATCTAATACTTCGTGAATATCATTGGCTAAAGCCGAAAAGGTATATTTTTGTTTAAAGGCTGTTTTCAAGGTGGTTTTAGATTCACCATGACCGCGTAGGTCTAACAACAGCACATTATACTGTTTTTGAAAATCCCTGATTTGTTTGAACCAGATAGATGAACTACCGCCAGCTCCATGGACAAAAGTCACCCATTGGTCGGTATTCGGATTTTCGTAAATGGTATAATTAATCACTTTTATTTGCAAAAATAAGACTTAAATTTTAAATTACAATCTTAACAAATTATAATATCC
>JBLIKQ010000002.1:0-63964 GCA_047635475.1 Porticoccaceae bacterium | reverse complement strand
ATAACAGATTTTAGAATTGTTTAGTTCTCAAATAATAATAGAGGAATAATAAAAATAAAATTATTAAACAGCAGTAAGCAAGAGTTTACTGCTGTTTTTTGTTTTATATGTAGTTACTTTAGTTGTTCATCTGATTTGGAACTTATATATCATGACGGGTTCGGAAATTGTAAGTTCCTTCCTTAACAATACAGTTTATCATTTTTAATCAAAATAATTCCTCGAGGCTCTGCCCCGGCGTCACAAGTAAAAGAGTAGTATATTTATTTTATGATTGAACATATTGTCAAACGCCACAATAAAAGTTTGTTACTTTATCATTTATTTTGTCCGATAAAGTATCTAAGAAATGTTTTGTCTGTAGAAGTAGAAATAATTTTGGTAGAAGTTTGTAAAAACATTTCTAAACGGTATGAAATTCATTTTATTGAAATTGGGGCAGATGAAAATCAAATTCATTTTTTGACACAGAGTGTACCAAAAATTTCTGTTAAAATTAATGTTGGAACAGTAAATAGTATCGCTGCAAAAGAAATTTTCCGATTGTATCTAGAAGTTAAAAGTAAATTTTAGGCTGGTAATTTTTGGAGTGGTGGATATTATATAAATAAAGTTGGACAATATGGAAATGAGAATTTAATTCAGAAATACATTCAAAATTAAGGAGAAGAAAAGACTGTTTACAAATCGTTTAACAAAAATCAGTTACGACTAACTTTTGAATAGTATACCTCGAGGCTTTGCCTTGGGGCCATTCATTATATTTAATAGCAGCACTAATTAAGTTTAAAACGATCCTATTCGAATAGGCTTTATTAAAGCTTAACTCGTTGGGTGCAATTAATTTTTGATGATAATTTTCGTCAGTTCGAGCGATATTTTACAAAAAATTATATCGAGAACTAGAAAACTAATATTAAAAAACTGTTTTCGATGTATTTTTTTGTTTCGTTTTATTCTAAGAAAAAAACACTTTAACTGAGGTTATGTAAAATTGTACCCAACGGGTTAAAGTTTATATTTTTAAGCTTTAAAAATCAATGTTAATGTTTGTGTCTGCATTTGTGTCTAGGACTTAATTGAAAGGAATGCCTTATTTCGGGATTCATTCAAATTAAGTTCCTCGATATGTTTATTGAACACATTCTTTCTATTTAAATGGGAAAAATAATCATTTAAATTAGTCAGATTATCGCGCTTGTAATTTTTGACTAATAATAGATGACCTTTAATTTATGTAGTAAGTTTTGAGAGCTTTTAAAATGAATTAAATCATTGTTTTTCATACTATTTAAGGACGGAAAAAATATTAATAATTATGAATACATTTCCAAAACTAATAATGAGATCTATTTTATGGTTGAGAATTTCTTTTTAGAGAGAGGTATAGAATGAAAAAGGGAGACAGTCTTTATAAGATAGCCTCCTCTTTAATCAAATGATGTGATAAGCTCATTATAAAGTTTAGAATGAATTTACAGTTTTTCTAATGGCCACTAACTTGGTCATTAAATCCTCAAAATAATCCAAATGTAACATGTTTGCTCCATCGCTTTTTGCATTAGCGGGATCAAAATGAGTTTCAATGAAAATCCCATCAACACCTACAGCAATTCCCGCTTTGGCAATTGTTTCAATCATATCTGGTCTTCCGCCTGTTACACCAGCAGTTTGGTTGGGTTGTTGTAAAGAATGCGTTACATCAAGTACGGTAGACGCATATTGTTGAATAGTAGGAATTCCTCTAAAATCAACAATCATATCTTGGTACCCAAACATGGTTCCACGATCTGTGACCATTACGTTTTGATTATTACAATCCAAAACCTTTTGCACTGCATGTTTCATACTTTCGGGACTCATAAACTGTCCTTTTTTTAAGTTCACGACTTTTCCGGTATTCGCCGCAGCCACTACTAAATCAGTTTGACGCACTAGGAAAGCTGGAATTTGTAATACTTCCACATATTGGGCAGCCATATCAGCGTCCTCATTAGTATGGATATCGGTAACGGTAGGAATATTAAAAGTTTCAGACACTTTTCTCAGTATTTTAAGCGCTTTTTCATCTCCAATTCCAGAGAAACTGTCAATTCTGGATCGATTAGCCTTCTTAAAAGACCCCTTGAAAACGAAAGGGATTTGTAATTTATCGGTGATTCCAATTAGTTTTTCAGCAATTTGCATTGCCATTTCTTCACTTTCTATGGCGCATGGTCCAGCTAGCAAAAAGAAGTTGCCGCTATCAGTATATTTAATTTGTGGAATATCTTGTATGTTCATCGGTTAAATTATTTAAAGTTGCAAAGGTAGCTATGATTTACTATTTACGGTTTAGATTTTATATTTTTTATTAGAAAAGGGTTATGATGGTTAGTAGCTAATTCCTGCTAGACGCTTTAGTCTTCTTGTTTTTTTAAAAAAAAAAGAAGGATTCCGCTGCTATTAGGGCTAGGGAACTGTGCTCCTAATTGATTTTGTTTAAGCTAAAACCAACAGGTACTTTAAGTTCTCCTTTTTCATAGATGTTCATATACAATAAGACCGGTTTTTTGAGGCCATCCCATTGCAGTTCGTAAACATCTAGGAAGCCAGCTCCCATTTCGCTTCTTTTTGTCGGGAACGGACAGCAGCTTTCTAGTTTTGTGAATATTATTTTTTCTCCTTTTGGTCCCGCTAAGGCATTTAAAAATCGTTCTTGATTGATTGTCTCATTCTTTCTACTGAAGTAGAAAACATTGATAGGATAATCTTTGTTGTATCCATATTTTATATCTTTACTGTATTCTGTAATAACAAACGTGTTGTTTTTAGTAAGTTGTGGAAGGGGTGCATTATCATCAATGTTTTGTATAGTTAATTTAGTACTAATGCAAGAAGTAAAGAAGAGTGTTAACGCGATAAAAAGCATTATTTTTTTCATGTAATTGATATAAGTTACTTTAATAGTCTATTTTTTTACACTACAAATATAATCAGAAGTAATAAGGCTATCGCATCTACGATAAACATTTGTTATTGATTTGTTATATTTTTACTATCGAGAATCCTTACTTTTGCAAAAAATAAAACGACAATATGGAGATTATTTTTCAAACATGGCCTTGGTATATATCAGGCTTTATAATTGGTATGGTTATGTTAACTTTAATATATTTCGGCAAAACTTTCGGGATGTCGTCAAACCTACGATCAATCTGTTCTATGTCAGGAATAGGAAAGGGGGTCAGTTTTTTTGATTTTGATTGGAAATCACAGCGTTGGAATTTGGTAGTTGTCGCAGGCGCTATGCTTGGTGGTTTTGTCGCGGTTCATTTCATGAGTGACCCTTCAAACGTGACCATTAACCCCAAAACTATCGATCAGTTAGCTAAACTAGGTATTGATGCCCCACACGGAAAGTTATTGCCAGATGCACTATTTGGTAATCAAACATTTCAATCTCCTAAAAACATTTTAATTCTGCTGATTGGTGGTTTCTTAATTGGTTTTGGGTCCCGATACGGGGGAGGATGTACATCAGGTCATGCCATTTCTGGATTGAGTAATTTACAAATCCCTTCTTTAAAGGCAGTTATTGGTTTTTTTATTGGCGGATTGATTATGGCTTATTTCATATTCCCCTTAATTTTTAGAGTATGAAAGTATTAAAATATTTATTAGTTGGTTTTGTTTTCGGAATTGTATTAACAAAGTCGGAAGCAGTTTCTTGGTACCGAATTTATGAAATGTTTCAGTTTCAATCTTTCCATATGTATGGGATAATTATGGTAGCAATTGGTACGGGGGTGATTGGTATCCAAATTATAAAAAGAAAAAAAATAAAGGATATTAAAGGCTTAGCTATTGAAATCGCAGATAAAGAATCAGGATCATATCGTTACTGGATTGGGGGCTTAATTTTTGGACTGGGTTGGGCACTAGTGGGTTCTTGTCCGGGACCAATATTTATATTGCTTGGAGCCGGTTTCTGGAGTATTCTTATTGTTTTCTTTGGGGCACTGGTTGGGACGTATTTATATGGAGTTTTGAAGAATAAACTGCCTCATTAATTTAATTAACGTCAATAAAAAATAGCATTTCTTAGTTTTAGGGAATGCTATTTTGTTTGGTTTAAACTCAAAACTCCTTTTACGATAAGATATTGAGCTAGCAAATAAGTCACCATAATTAAAAAGGATCCGTGCATAATTTGTGCATAAAATTTATCGAATGCCAATATGCTGTCGGAACTGACAAAAATAATGGCTCCCAACAGAATATACCAATTTGCAGGCTCTTCCCATATTAAAAAGCCTTTAAAAGCAAACAACAACATGGTTGAAATAACCACAGCATAAACAAAAACAGGAACTTTTAAATCCCCTAGACTTGGCAATAGTATCGCCAAAATCGTCAGTAAGTAAACTATAATTGCTGTAACACCAATCCAGAATACGGCTTTATTCTTTCTTTTTCGTATTTTTAATTGCTTGCTGAATGTAATGATGTAAACCACATGGGAAATAAGGAATGCGATTAAACCACTTATGAAGTAAGCTTCATCCCTGTTCGAAAAAAGCAATATAACGTCGCCGATCCAAGAAAAAGCTAATGCCGTTAGAAGGATTTTTTTTGATCGGAAATTGCTATGAAAGAATACCCAAAAAAACAAAAAAGGAATCAAAAAAGGTTTTATGAACCAAGCTATCTGTTCCTCACCCAAAAACAGAATGACAATGTAAATTATGCATAGCAGAATATAGCTCTTTACGAAATATTCGTTTTTCATTTTCGATTTTATGAATTAATAAGAGATGCCTTTTTTTCTTTGAATTCAAAAAAAACAAAATAAAAATTCATGACCAGTGAAAGTATTAGATAAGCGGTAATTGTATAATTGCCAATTGGAAAAAGAGGATTAAGTCCGAACCAATTTCCGAAATAGATAAGGATAGCAATAGCACTTAGAAACCGTAAGCTTTCCCAATAAATAGAAGATTTATTTTTATCCATTAATTCAGTATAACTGTAGATGCTTAAAAAGACAAATAAGCCATATATAAAGATGTTAGGTAAACCTATGTTTCCAATATTATTAAATAAAAAACTAACAATTACCAAGGTAATCAGAACTTGTGCGACTGACCAATAGGTCAACTTTAAAGAGTTCTGAGAGCCATACTTTTCAAAACGATAAACATTAGTAATTTTATTTATAGGATATTTTTTTTCGAAGTTTTCAGGACGCCATCCAGTGGGCTTGAACCAAATTGTAAATTTGTCGTTCCATTTTTCCGCTCGCCAAGCATCAGATATCAATAAGCCGAGATGTTGAAAATTGATCTTTATCGGGTTCCAAGTTTCTGCAGGTCTGGTGATCCCGTAAACAGCGGGTACCGCATCTAATTCTTGTTGAAAAGTGCCGAACCATTTATCCCAAAAAATAAAGATTTGTCCGTGATTTTTATCAAGATATTCAGGGTTTATGGCATGATGCACTCTATGATGAGACGGAGTTACTATAATTTTTTCTAAAACCCCCATTTTTTTAATATGTTTTGTGTGGTACCAGAACTGTAAGAATAATTGAATTGGAAGAGTTATGATTATTACTTTAGCAGGTACACCTAGTAAAGCTGCGGGAATCAATATAAAAGTAAATAGATTAACAAAAGTAGAGATAGATTGTCTCAAGGCGCAAGCTAGGTTAAACTCTTCACTGCTGTGATGTACGGCATGTTTATTCCAGAAAAAATTGACCTGATGCGCTATACGATGATTCCAATAACCATAAAAATCGATAATGATGAAAGCCACAAGATAAGTAAGTAAGTTTGCTTCTAATGTAAATAGTGCTATTTTAGAAAGCATCCAATCGTATGAAATGAAGCTGATAGTGAGTCCTAAAACATCTTTTACGGCATTTGTAATGCCGGAACTGACACTTGATACACCATCCATTAATGGCACACTGTCCTCCCCCTTGTATGAACCATAGATTTTTTCAATTATAATCAATAGCAAAAAAACGGGCATTGCTATTATTAATATTTTTCCATATTCTTCCATAAAGAAACATTCTATTTTACTCAAATATAGAATAAATTAGAATGTTTTGTGAGTTATCGTTAAATAAAATTATTTTTAACTACAGTATTGTTTGAATTTAAATAATTTCAGCACTCAATCCCGCTGCAAGTAGTTGGCTGCATTGCGGTTTTAATTTATCAAGCGGCCCTGTTTTTACCGTACATTTACCCTTGTAATGTACTATTAAAGAACATTGCTCTGCTTGTTCGGGTGTGTGTTCACATACGCGCATTAGGGTTTCTATGACATGGTCAAAAGTGTTAACATCATCATTATAAACTATAATTTCGTTATTTATCGATAGAGCTTCTTTTGAACTGACCTTCTCTCTTATTTTTTCTTTTGTACTCATCTTTAGATAATATTGGGGTTTAAATAAAAATATAGTTTGATTTGTTTTCTTCTAACAACAGAAAAAAATAAAATTTTGTATTGTTTAAAATGGGTTTCCATAATCCTTAGTAGTACGTTTTAACTTTGGGATTTTTCATGAAACATCCCCATTTTTCTTAATGGCTAGTACATAAACTTTAATATCATAGATGTTTCGCCGCTAATCTTTAAAATTATATTTAAATCTACTAATTTACGTATTTTAGTGAAACCCAATTGTTTCTTTTGAACTTTTTAACATATTTTAAACCTTTTTCGGTGCAGGAAGCGTCAATAAAAGGGATGTCTTCTTCGTAGAAACCACTTAAAAGAAGCGTCCCTTTTGGATTCAGGCAATCAAAATAACTTTGCATGTCATCCAGTAAAATATTGCGGTTAATGTTGGCGATAATCAGGTCATATTTTTTGTCTTTTAACAATGTGGCATCGCCTTCATAAACAGTAATTTGATGACAGTTGTTACGTTCTGCATTTTCGATTGAATTCAAATAACACCAATTGTCAATGTCAATGGCATCTATTGGTTGGGCACCTTTCATTTCGGCAAGAATAGCCAAAATCGCTGTCCCGCAGCCCATATCGAGTGTTTTCATCCCGCTAACATCCGTTTCCAGTAAATGTTGGATCATCATATGTGTTGTCTCATGGTGACCGGTTCCAAAGCTCATTTTTGGTTCAATAAGAATGTCAAATTCAGCGTCGGTTTTTGGATGGAAAGGGGCACGAACGTGACAATTCCCTTCCACATCTATAGGTTCAAAATTCTTTTCCCATTCTTCGTTCCAATTTACAGGCTCTATCTCTGCGAAAGTGTAATCAATTTTAAACTCTTCAGATTCCAGAATATTTATGTCCTCTAGGATTGTCTCATCCCATAAATCTTTTTGCACGAATGCTGAAACACCTGTTTCGGTTTCGGTAAAACTTTCGAATGCTTTTTCGCCCAATTCGGCAATTAATATTTCTGAGCCCAGTTCTTTTGGCTCAATATTAAAATGATATCCTATATAAATGTTTGACATGTTTATTTTTTTGCGAAGATACTCTTTCTCTTTTATTGAATTATATAAAAATAAAAAAAGCGATAAAATCAATTATCGCTTTTTTCTAAAACTATTTTTGAATTTAAAATGCATTAACGATTGCAACAAAATCATCTACTTTTAATGCGGCTCCACCAATCAGACCTCCGTCTACATCGGGTTTAGAGAAAATTTCTTTGGCATTTTCCGGTTTTACGCTACCGCCATAAAGTATGCAAACATCTTCAGCGATATCGCTTCCAAAAGCTTTGCGAACAGTTTCTCTGATAAATTCGTGCATTTCTTGCACTTGCTCTGGAGAAGCAGTTTCTCCCGTTCCTATAGCCCACACTGGCTCGTAGGCCAATATGATATCATCCCAGTCTTTTGCTGCTATTTGAAATAATCCATCTCGCAATTGATTTTCGACAACATTAAAATGTTTTTTTGATTGACGGTCTTTTAATTCCTCACCGAAACAAAAAATCACTGTCATATCGTGTTCAAATGCGGTATTTACTTTGTTAGCTATCAACGCATCCGTTTCATGAAAGATGGCTCTACGCTCTGAATGTCCTAGAATCACAATGTCGACACCAATGCTTTTTAACATATCAGCAGATATTTCTCCTGTAAAAGCCCCACTTTCAGCTTGATGAACGTTTTGAGCTGCTACTTCTATGGAAGTGAATTCCAAATGATCGACTGCTGAAGACAAGTTTACGAAAGTAGGTGCCACTATTACCTGAACATCCGAACCTAAGGGCATTTTTTCTATTAGTTCATTTAATAAATCTTCGGTCTGTTCCGCATTTTTATTCATTTTCCAGTTTCCAGCTACAATCTTCTTTCTCATTTCGGTTTGTATTATGTTTAGTTATTGTTTTTAGTTCGTTACTTTAAATTTTCCAAAGTTTCATTGATTTTATCGAAATCGGTTTCTATTGCTCGATAAAGAGCAATTTCGCCCGTTTTATCTACAATGATGTATCTTGGAATCCAATCTAGGTCGATTGCTTTTGCAAACACACCTTCCATTTGGTCGTTAGCCATATAGTGGTCGCCTATAAGTTCATGCTTTTCGATTCCTATTTTCCATTTGTCAGCTGTTTTGTCCATAGAAATAAAGATAAAGTCAACATCATTATTATTAGCCTGAAGTTCTTTTATTTTTGGCATTGCTTTTATACAATCTCCGCACCAGGAAGCCCAAACTTCAATGACTAAAGTTTTTCCTTTATGCTTTTTTAAAATATCTCCAAACTCAAGCTGACTTCCGCTAGTGGTCAGTACTGTTTCTGACAAAGCTTCTTTTGAAAAGCTAGTTTTTTTGTCATTGGCACAAGAAAATGCAGCGAACGCAATAAATAAAGCAAATATTTTTTTCATTTTTTATATTTTTAACAAAGTTAAAAAAACAATTTGATTAAGGATTATAGATTGTTTTTTTTTGGATAGGCGCCTTCATAATCACAAAAGCTCGAGTTTTAGTGATGAAATTGCAATAGAAATCGTTGTAGTTGGGCTTACATTGACATCTATTATACAACTAATAATAATTTATTTCTAAAACAACTAGAATTTTTGGGTGTAAGGGGCTAGGAGAGCCTAATTTTGGGATCTAAATAGGCATAAACCATGTCTACGAGAATGTTTATTACCACAAAAGTGGTCGAAATGATAAGTACAGAACCCATAATAACTGGCAGGTCCAAATTATTCAACGCTTCCACAATCTCTTTACCTAAACCGTTCCATCCAAAGATAAATTCTACAAAGACCGCACCGGCTAACATCGAGGCAAACCAGCCAGAAATTGCAGTTACCACAGGATTTAGGGAGTTTTTTAAAGCATGTTTTCTGATGATTTGAAATTCAGATAAGCCCTTGGCTCTCGCGGTACGGATATAATCTTGTCCCAAAGTTTCCAGCAAAGAGTTTCGCATCAATTGGATTACAACAGCTAATGGACGTATTCCCAGTACAATTGCAGGTAAAATAATATTTTTCCATTGAATGTAGCTTCCTTCACCAAAATCGTCTACCTCGTATAAACTTCCTGTCATGTTTAGATGTGTATACTTTTGTAGAACAAAACCAAAGAGCCAAGCAAACAAGATGGCACTAAAAAAAGAAGGTATACTCATTCCTAGTGTACTTATCAAGGCAATTAGTCGATCGATCCAGCTGTCTTTGTGTAAAGCTGAAATAACACCAAAAATAATACCGAAAACAATCGCAATCACAATTGCAAAAAGTGCCAATATAGCCGTGTTGGGTAAGGTGTTCCCAATAATTTCAGAAACTTTTTTACCGCTTTTCTGAAAGCTTTCTCTTAAATAAGGAGTTTTGAGTACAAGAGTGGTTTGTCCAATACTTAATAAGCCTAGCGCGTTGTATTTTCCGTCCCCCAAAAAGCTGTAATCCGATTCGTTATTGCTGTGAATGGAAATAGGCGAGAGGTCATTGAGATAGTACAAGTATTGGGTTGAAACGGGTTTGTCAAAACCATACTTTTTCTTTATTAAAGCCAATTGTTCTGAATTTTCATTTTGGTCCAACATCATTCTTGCTGGATCGCCCGGCAAAACATTAAATAAGAAGAATATCACCGTAATCACTCCATAGAGGGTAAGTAGTGCGTAGCCAATTTTATTTAGGAAGTATTTTAGCATTTGTTTTTTAAGTCGAAAGTCTTATGGATAAATTTAGCTTCACTCATGATAATGTCGACTTTACTAGCTATTTTAAAGTTCTAATTTTTTTATGTCATTGTAATGCACTTTCTGTTTGACTATTCCTTTCTCAAGAAGAACAATACTTGGGTTGGCTCTTTCAATTGTTTTTAAAGTAGTTCCATCACAAAAATAAAAGTCAAAATTAAGACCGTATTTTTTTTGTGCTTTGGCAATTAGCATTGGAGATGAAGCCGTCATCCCAATAACTTTATATCCTTTGGCTTTAGCTTCCTGATTGAGTTTTTCCAATTGTAGCATACCGCCTTCTTCTGCAGCAGCCAAATCATAAGTCACGAACATTAATAATTTTGGCTCTTGCAGCAATTCTTCTTTATAATTTGAATCCTCTTTTACCATAGTGAAATCATGGATTGGAGGAACATATCCTTCGGTAATTACCTTGTCTTTTCGATCCACAAAAGTCGCGCCTTCAGGAATTGCCATTAAGTCTTTTTCAGTAAATTCGGTATCGACCCCGTTTACATTGTATATAAATATCATTTCAATTACGGACCTTGGAGCCCCATCAGGAATTTCCATTCCTTTTTCAATATTAGTGCCCACTTTATAGGCCCTAAAATCAATTAGCGGTAGGTGATTGAGTACCCAAACTGCCATAAAAATGCATAGAATTATACTTGCGTAAGCTATCATATTTTGGATCGCGTTTTGAAACAAAGGTTTAACTAATTTTTTATTTATGAATAGAATAAGAATAAAAAACAATAAAACGATATCCTTAGTGAAGGATTGCCATGGGGTAAGATGAAGTGCATCGCCAAAGCAACCGCAGTCTTTCACTACATCGAAGTAAGCGGAATAAAACGTAAGGAACGTAAAAAAGCCAATCATCAGCAATAAACTCCCAATCGTTATTTTTGATTTGTAGCCAATGAGTAGCATAACACCCAACGCCACTTCCAGGATAACCAAGAATAAAGCGAGCCCCAAAGTTAATGGAACCAAAAAAGGCATGTTAAATACGGGTTCACTGAAATACTCATCTAGTTTATAAGAAAACCCAACAGGATCATTCAGTTTAATTAATCCTGAAATAATAAATAGCAAGCCAACGAATATTCTGGAAAATTGAGTAATTATGTTTTTCATGTTTTATTTTATTTAGCGAAATCCATTAGTATCAATGCAAAAATAGCATAGTTGATCATATCTTGATAATTGGCATCAATGCCTTCTGAAACGATGGTTTTTCCTTTGTTGTTTTCGATTTGTTTGACGCGAAGCAATTTTTGTAGAATCAGATCTGTTAGGGAGCTAACTCGCATTTCGCGCCAAGCTTCACCATAATCATGATTTTTATCTTCCATCAATTCTTTGGTTAGTTTGATTTCGGAATCGTATAATTCGGTTGCTTTTTTTACATCTAAATCAGGTTGCTCTGCCACTCCCAGTTCTAATTGAATTAGAGCCATAATGGAATAGTTGATGATCCCAATGAACTCGCCTGTTTCATCTTCATTTACTTTTCGAATTCCATTTTCTTGTAAGCTTCGGACTCTTTGTGCTTTTATGAAGATTTGATCTGTTAATGAAGGCAGTCTAAGTATACGCCAAGCACTACCATAATCAGTCATTTTGTTGATAAAGAGCGAACGACAAATCGCAATTACCTTATCGTATTCTTGAGAAGTATTCTTCATTATTGGTGTATATTTGTCTAATAATTTTCTCAAAAATAACATTTTTTTTTTTGAATGTAGAATTTTAAAGTCTTTAAAACTGTAAACAAATGACTATTAACTGCAAAGGCCAACTTATCGACTTAGCAACTCCCAAAGTAATGGGGATTTTGAATATTACTCCCAACTCGTTTTTTGATGGAGGAAAGTACAATTCTGGGGCGTCTGGGGAGGTTGAAATACTTTCTCAAGCGGAAAAAATGCTAACTGATGGTGCTACGTTCATTGATATTGGGGGCTATTCTAGCAAACCAAATGCCGAATTTGTTTCCGAAGAGGAAGAGCTTGGCAGAATCGTTCCTGTGGTCCAGTTAATCCTGAAGCACTTTCCACAAGCAGTGCTTTCTATTGACACTTTTAGAAGCGGCGTTGCTAGGGTCTGTATAGAAAAAGGTGCGGCAATTATTAATGATATTTCGGCTGGAAATCTAGACAATAAAATGCTGGAAGTGGTAGGGCAATATAATGTTCCATATATTATGATGCATATGCGGGGAACACCACAAACAATGCAAAGCATGACAAACTACGATGATATCGTTAAAGAGATGCTTTTTTATTTTTCAGAGAGAATCCATCAAGCCAGAAGTTTAGGTATAAACGATTTGATAATTGATCCTGGGTTTGGGTTTGCCAAAAACCTAGAGCAAAATTATGAAGTTCTGCAAAAACTACAATTATTTGAAATGCTGGAGTTGCCATTATTGGTTGGTTTTTCAAGAAAATCAATGATTACAAAGTCTTTAGATATCAGTTCGGCCGAAGCTTTAAATGGAACAACGGTTTTGAATACGATCGGCTTAACGAAAGGAGCAAAAATTTTGCGTGTCCATGATGTTAAAGAAGCTGTAGAAGCTGTTAGGCTATTCAATAAAACCAATTTTTAATAATCAGATATCTAATTCTAAGCATTCTTTTTGTTTTTATGTACTGTGAAATTAAAGAGGATATATTATTACCAAAATCTGATACAACTACAATTAAAAATATAGAATCCCATTCGCCAATCTATATTTTTTTTAGGACAAAATGGAGAGACACTTTTGCTGAAGTCAACAGAAAAAACAGTATTATCACTACCAATTCGATTTTCAATATAGGCAGGCGTTTGCCTTTGCGAATCGTAATTCTAGAAGTCATGAAATTACAGGATAACAAACGCAAAGAAAAAGCACATGAAAATAAAAAAGGGGAAAACTATAATTCCTATGCGGATAGTATTGTTAAGAATATGGCTTTTACTCCTTTCACGAAAGTGCACTATAAAATGGCTAAGCCTTTAAATGGCTGTATGATATTTTATTTCAAAAAAGATGTGGACTCCATTTCAGTAGATAATCATGTGATAAAAACAAAAGAAGTTGCAGATTATTTGAATAATTTTAATTTCACAATAAATCCGAAAATTCTTTTATTTTTTGATAAAAACATGAGTTTTGAAGAATATTTATAAATCAAGATTTTGATAATAGAATTAGAGACTTTTAATAAAGAATTACCTCAAGAATACATCTTCTAAACTTGGAACTTTAAACAAGTAAAACTTTAAACTAAAAATTTACTGGTGATGATAAGGTTCATTTTTCAAAATGGTAAAACCACGATACAATTGTTCGATAAAAAACAAGCGAACCATTTGGTGTGAAAAGGTCATCAGTGAAAGCGAAATTTTTCCTTGTGCTTTGGCGTAGACAGCATCCGAAAAACCATAAGGACCTCCAATAACAAAAACTAAAGTCTTTACGCCTGAATTCAGTTTCTTTTGCAATTCTTCCGAAAACCCCACGCTGGAGAAGTTTTTCCCGTTTTCGTCCAATAAAATAAGTTGGTCCGTAGCTGTTAGTTTTGCCAATATCAATTCGCCTTCTTTTTCCTTTTGTTGAGTTTCAGATAAGTTTTTTACATTCTTAATATCGGGAATAATATCTAAGTCAAACTTGATATAAAAAGACAAGCGTTTGGTATAATCGTCAATTAAAGATTGCAATGCTTTATTATCGGTTTTGCCAATAGCGATGAGTTTGATATTCATTTTATTTTATTGGAAAATTAGCTTCAAAATCTTTGAATCGTATGTCAAGATCTTCCAACAATTGTTTTTTAACGGATTCATCTTTTATAAAACTGTAAAAGATACTGTTGTATACATACTGTTTAATATTCGCGTATGAAACGTTCTTGTACCTTTTGGCTAACAATACATACTGCTCTATCATATTGGTTCTTAATATACCGGCATCATCAGTGCTGATTACGATAGGGACGCCAAATTCCTTGTATAGTGAGAAAGGATGACGGCCTTCTTTAACCTTTAAAATAAACTCATTACTTACTAAATTAATCTCGATAGCAATATTGTTTTTTGCCATATATCGTAAAAGCTCATATGGATTCTTCTCGTAGGCAAGATCTACTCCATGTCCAATTCGGTATGCTCCAGCAGTATAAACAGCTTCTCTGATGTGCCACGTAAGATCTTCGGGCTGCACTAGACCTAATGTAAGTTCGCCCGCATGCATCGAATATTTAACAGTAGGGTAAAGGTTATGGCAATAGTTGAACATAACCATTTGCAACCAATAATCTTTCATAGAGGTCTCACCGTCTTCTGGAGAAACAATATTAACTCCTGCAATAAGCGGACTGCTGTCAGCAGAAATAAAAGCAACGACGAGATTTTTGAACAAATCTACCGGTTCCATAAATCGCAACACAAAATTTTGATAGCGCATCGTAAAACGGGCATCATCGATTTTAAGATCGTTATGGAGTTTGGCAACAAAATTAGTATTGAAATCTTCTGCATAGGATTGAGCTCCTTTTTGAAGTAAATTAGCATAGATAGAGTCTAGAAGTTGGTTAATTCCATCTTCATCTTTGTTAACGGCCAATTGTCTTAACTTCTTGTTGTAGTCCTTTTGATTGTCGATATTGATATCGCTGGGTATCGTGGAGAATTGGGTTTCTATATAACTTACATTTTCTTTAATGGCCCTATTCTTCAATTCTAATAAGCCTTCTCCAAAGTGACCAACTAATGCTGGGCTAAACTTATCAAAGGATTCAAAAAACAGTTTATCGGAGGGGTAATCTACGTTATTATAATCCTTAACGGACCATTTTTCCATTATTTTTTGTTCGTAAAGCGCTAATTTACCCTGACTTTTTAGTATTGAAAACAATTCCCAATTCCCATATGAAGGTTTCTCTTTAAGCACTTGCATGGTTGCGGTATTTAGGTAAAAATCTTCATTTATTGCATCTTCTAAAATAGGCTCCGCATAAATGGAACCGCTGTAATGGTGATGCAAGTCACCCCCTTTAGGCATTTGAGAAAAGAAAGCGGTTAGCTCCGCCTCATTATTTCTGATTTTTTCAAAATAAGTAGCGGCTGTTTGTGAGTAGCCAAAATTCAGTACGGCAGAAAAAAGGAGGGTAAAATATATTTTCATAGGTCAGGTTTGGTCAATATCTGAGGTATATTAGTAAGTTATTGGAAGTGCTATGCGATTTAGCTTATATCTATAAGTGCCAATTACTTTAAAACAATGGTAAAGGTAATGGATTAAAAGATTAAAAAAAATTGAGTTTTTATTAAGGTTTAAATTTAAGCAAAAGTTGCCTCTGTATCATTACCTACCCCAGATCGTTTTTTAGTTTGTTTTGTCCGCGCACTAATTGCTTTATTGCTTATCCTGTGGCGCAGTTGTAAAGTTGACATTAAAAGAAGGGGCTTTGTATTCTTTGTCCAAATAAGTTGCCGGTATTGTTGAATTGTTCCCGTCTCTGGCAGCACGGTAATGAGGCGACATTATTTCAATGCCTTTTTCATTGCAGATATCCTGGATGTTTTGGTGCAGCATAGAGTAAATTACTGCTTGTTTATTTGGTTCTTTTATGTAAGCGTTAATTTCATAGGACACATAAAAATCATCCAAACTAGTTTGCAATACGAAAGGTTTTGGTTCCTGCAAAACTAAATCCGTTTTTGAAGCGGCATCAATTAGCGCCTGATGTATATCTTTCCAAGGTACATCATAACCAATGGTTATAGTGGAATGGATAATCAAACCTTTTTCCGGAGCGTCACTGCTGTAGTTTATGGTATGACTGCCCATCACTGTTGAGTTGGGTATTGAAATAATTTCATTTTTAATAGTTCTGATTCTGGTCACCAATAATGATTTTTCAATCACATCGCCCACCACGTCACCAATTTTTACACGGTCACCAATTTTGAATAATCGCATATAAGTTAGAATTAAGCCAGCAACGATATTTGAAAGGGAGCCAGCTGAGCCAAAGGTAAACAGAAAACCCAGAAAAACGGATACTCCTTGAAATACGGGGGAATCACTACCAGGGAGGTAAGGAAAAATAACTACTACCATAAATGCAAAAACAATAACCCGTATGATTTGGTATGTCGGGTTAGCCCAATCTGGATAAAAACCTGATAATTCTAAATTTTCTTTTTCAATTTCATCTTTTAGGAAATGGATTCCCTTTAAAACATAACGAAAAACAAAAATGATAACTAGTATTGTAATAAGATCAGGTAAGTAGTTCCAAAATCCAATAATAATATTTTTTAGTGGGTTTAAGATGTAACCAAAAAGAGTCCCGGCAAAATCCTTTGTCCAAGGGAAAATCCCAAACAGAATTGGTAGAGCTATATACATTAAAAGCAGTATAATTAGCCATTTCAAAACTGTATTGGCATTAAGTAGCGCATTCACTTGTTGATTTGCATCAAACAAAGTGAAATTCCTGATTTTTATGCCATGGATGCGTTTGCCTTCCTGCTTTTTAATTTTAATGGCCGTCCAAAGGAAAAGCTTCCTTACGTATGAAATTAAGCTGCCCATTATAAGCAGAACGAGCAGGGCTAATCCAATCTCTTTTGCCAGTGTCGCTAAGCTGGTTTCTTTTAAATAGTTGCTCACTGCATCACCAATTAGTATTTGGTATTTTTTTGCAAGTTCTTCTTTTGTAGAGTTGTTCCAGATGGCATCATTTTCTGATATACTCATAATAATGCTTTCTCCATAAACTAAGTCGATTGTTGTTTCAGACGCAGCAACTTTTACAGAATCAGCTTTAAAACTATAATTGTCGGTAAGGTTTTCTATGCGAATACTAATCGCATCGGCTCTGTCTTTTGCTGAAAAACTCCCTAATTTACTATATACTTTAAACAAAGTATCATTAAAAAACCCCATGACAGGATAGCCTTTGGCGGTAAGCCTCATAGAATCGATTTGTCCTTTTTTTTCAGCTAGACGTTTGGACTCTTTGTCGTTCAGAGTTTGCAATTGTTTTTGCAAATCCTCTTTTTTAAGGTTATCCGATGTTTTTAAAGATAGAAGTTGCGTTTCAAGTTTAGCTCGCTTAGTTGAATCGCTAATCCTTTGTCCTTCAACAAGAATTAATTTTCTATTGAATGATTGGATAAGGGAAGTGTTAACCGAATCATTTTTTTTGTTTATGCTATCTTCTTGTGAAAATGCTACACTCGAGAAAAACACTAAAAATAAATTGATAACAACGCTCTTTACCCCACTTGAAAACGGCAATATTTCACCACAATTCAGCATAAAAAAGGTTTTTTTATTTTGGGAAATATTGTAATTTTTTTTCATCGATATATTAAGTTGGAGCGATTAAAACTGGCGCTTTGATTTTATAATTTTATGCAAATAAACATTCTTTTTTTGATTCTACGAGATCTATTTCGTATAACGTTGCTAGCTCTGCTCTTTCGAGAGCTACTTAGTAATGTCGTAAAGAAACCTTTTTAAATAAAGGCATCAATATTTGCAACTGTATTTAGTACTTAATAAAAACGAGTCATTTATAATAGTTTAAAGCAAGCCTCTTCGAAAAAAATAACCCTCATAAACAAATAAGAAGTTGTAGTAGTCTAAATTGAAGTCTTGCTTCCACACGATTTAAAGTAAAAGAACTTTTTGTTTTATAGGTCGGCGGTTCGGTACTAAATTAATATTTATTTCTTTACAATTACAAAGTAATATTTTTAAGTATGCTTTAATTATGTTGTTTTACTTAATAGAAGAACCTGAATTCAGCATTGCTTCGGTAAACAAATTTTCAAATGCCCAAAATATATCTTACTTTAGCGCTATACAAAGACCTATATAAATGATTAGCGAAGTTCAGTTTCAAAACGAGTTGCAAATTCTAATTTCAAACGCTATCCGCGAAGACGTAGGTGATGGTGATCACAGCGCTTTAGCGTGTATTCCGGTTTTGGCTCAAGGGAAGGCAAAACTTTTGGTTAAAGACGAAGGGATTATTGCCGGAGTTGAATTTGCAAAAATGATTTTTAACTATGTGGATCCCAAACTTAAAATTGAAACCTTTATTGATGATGGGAAAGCTGTGAATTATGGTGACATTGTTTTTCATGTGTCGGGAAGTTCACAATCGATTTTAAAAGCAGAAAGGCTTGTTTTGAACTCCATGCAGCGGATGTCAGCGATTGCTACAAAAACTAGCAGTTATGTCAAATTGCTTGAAGGAACTAATACAAAAATCTTGGATACTCGTAAAACGACTCCCGGTTTTCGAGCTGCCGAAAAATGGGCGGTAAAATTAGGTGGGGGAGAAAATCACCGCTTTGCTTTGTATGATATGATTATGCTCAAAGATAACCACATTGACTTTGCAGGAGGAATTACTTTAGCTATATCCAAAACTAAAAATTACCTTGAGGAACACAATCGGAATCTAAAAATCATCGTTGAAGCCAGAGATATTGAGGAAGTTAAAGAAATTATTGCCTGTGAAGGTGTTTATAGAATCCTTTTGGATAATTTTGATTTTGAGACAACAAGAAAAGCAGTTGCTTTAATTAGCGATAAATGTTTGACTGAATCGTCCGGAAATATCAATCAAGATACTATAAGAAATTACGCCGAATGCGGTGTCAATTATATTTCTTCGGGAGCCTTGACTCATTCTATTTATAATATGGATTTAAGTCTGAAAGCAATTTAATGTAACTTGTATATCTTTAGGTTAGTTTACGGGCAAGACTGTACACTTCTCAGTGAGAAAACAGATGCTTTAATGAAAATGTGTAATCAATGTCAGCAGAAATAGAAGAAAGAATTGAAAAAATCCCAATATTGAGAGATTTGGCGAGATTTTTAAAAGGGGTAAAATTACAGTGGTTAGAAGGCTTGTCACTATACGATTTATTGGAATTATACGTAATTGGGATTGCTGAAGGGGCTTTGTCAAATAGAGCTGGTTCGATTGCATTTAGTTTTTTCATGGCATTATTTCCCTTTGCACTGTTTATCTTTAACCTTATTCCCTATATTCCGATAGAAGGCTTTCAGCAAGATTTTTTAAAATTTGTGTCTGAAGGAGTTCCACCAAACACCTATTACGCCATCGAAAATATTGTAGATGATATTTTACATAACAGTAATTCAGGACTGCTGTCTTCGGGATTTTTGTTGTCCATATTGCTTATGGCCAACGGATTAAATGCGATTTTAGGGGGATTTGAAAATTCGCGGCACATTTTGGTAAAAAGAGGTTTTTTTCACCAGTACTTTGTTGCGTTAGGAATGTCCATAATATTAAGCTTTTTGCTAATTTTAACTGTTGCTACAATTGTTGTGTTTGAAGTTTTTATTCAAAAATTCACTGTTCATAGTGTGCTAAATGACCAGATTCCTTTCATTGTCTTAGGACGATATGTGTTTTTGCTGCTTATGATTCTTGTGACAACTTCAATCCTTTTTAAATTTGGCACTAAGCTTGACAAGAGCAGGTCTTTTATATCTATTGGCTCTGTTTTTACTACAATTTTTACAATTATAATTTCCTATTTTTTTGGGATTTGGGTGTTGCGATTTTCCCAATATAATCAACTTTATGGCTCTATAGGAACGCTATTAATTGTGATGTTTTACATTTGGATCAACTGCATGATTTTACTTCTCGGTTTTGAGCTAAATTTAGCAGTAAATAACTTGAGGAAAAAAAAGAAAATTGGGATAAGCTAAATGGTTTTAGTAATTTTATACTAAGTTTGATAAAAAGTGAACAGTTATTGTTAAATGTTCACTAAATCCGAAAAAAAAGACGTGTGTAACACCGCATAAAATTTGGGTAAAAAATATAAATTATGAAAAAGATTATCACTGCTGCAGTATTACTTGTATCTTCAATTTTCTATGCCCAAAGCAATGAAGTAAACGGAAAATGGAAAACCGTAGATGACGAAACTGGTAAAGCAAAGTCAATTGTTGAGATTTACGAAAAATCAGGAAAAATTTACGGTAAAGTAGTGGAAATTTTTGATACTGAACACAAAAAAGATTTATGCAAGAATTGCTCGGGAGAAGATGCAAACAAACCAATTCTTGGACTGACTATCATAAAGGGGTTATCAAAGGATGGCAAAGAGTATAGTTCTGGAGAGATTATAGATCCTAAAAATGGGCGGAATTATAAATGTACTATCGTTTTGCAATCCAAAGATAAACTTAAAGTTCGAGGATACATAGGATTTGCGTTATTGGGTAGAACGCAATACTGGTATCGAGTTAAGTAATTCTTTTTTTTTACCACAAACACATCCTATTAACGCAATATTTAAATAATGTCTTTTTTTGCAGAAGTAATTTTACCATTATCCCTTGCCAAATCGTTTACCTACAGCGTTTCTGAAACTGAATATAATTATATTAAAAAAGGGATGCGTGTTGCGGTGCCTTTTGGAAAAAGTAAAATTTATACAGCATTAGTTATTGATACCCATCAAAATAAACCCACATTATATGATGCCAAGGAAATTCATCAAATTCTTGATGAAAGGCCAATTGTAACTACAGATCAGATTGTCCATTGGCAATGGATTGCATCGTATTATATGTGTGCAATCGGAGATGTATATCGTGGAGCTATGCCAAGCGGTTTATTACTCGAAAGTGAAACAATAATCTCTCAAAAAACAGATATTTTTGTAGATGAAAGTAAACTTTCTGATGACGAATATTTGATATATCAAGCATTACAACAACAATCTTCATTGAAAATACAAGATATAGTATCTATTTTGAATAAGAAGAATATTTTTCCAGTCATTCAAAAACTGATAGATAAGAATATATTAGTTCTACAAGAAGAAATATTAGAAAGCTATAAGCCCAAATTAGTTAGATATATTCGTTTGCATTCTAATTATGAATCGAATCAGGGATTAAGTGAGTTGCTTGAAAAATTAAAAAGCGCTAGCAAACAAAGGGAAATTGTATTAGCGTTTTTTCAATTGAGCGCCTCTGAAAAGAAGCCTGTTACGGTAAAAAAATTAATGGCAGCTGCTGACTCCACCCCGGCGACCGTAAAAGCTTTAATTGATAAAGAAATATTTGAAGATTATTTTATACAGCAAGACAGAGTAAATTTCTCAGGGAAAACAAAGGAGGAGGAACTACAATTAAGTGGAGCGCAACAAAATGCTTTTGAAGCAATTAAGGTGAGTTTTATACAAAAAGACGTTTGTCTGTTGCACGGGGTAACATCTAGCGGTAAAACAGAGATATACATTAAGTTGATTGAAGAATATCTCGTTACTGGGAAACAAGTTTTGTATTTATTGCCAGAAATTGCACTTACAACCCAATTAGTGGCAAGATTAAGTGCTTATTTTGGAAATAAAGTGGCCGTTTTCCATTCGAAATACAGTAATAATGAACGTGTAGAAGTTTGGACGCAAGTATTAGGAAATTCTGACAAAGCACAAATTATAATAGGGGCGAGATCGGCTTTATTTTTGCCTTTTCATAATCTTGGATTTATAATTGTCGATGAAGAACACGAACAAACGTTTAAGCAGGTTGATCCCGCACCACGTTATCATGCTCGCGACGCAGCTATAGTTTTGGCTAATTTGCATAAAGCAAAAGTGCTGCTTGGCTCGGCAACGCCAAGTATTGAAACCTATTTTAACGCCAAATCAGATAAATATGGCTTGGTAGAAATTACTGAACGTTATGGTAAAGTGTTGCTGCCTGAAATCGAATTGATAGATTTGAAAGATAAATATTTCCGAAAAAAAATGAAAGGGCATTTTAGTGATTCCTTAATTGAGGGAATTACCGCTGCCATGTCATTAGGGGAACAGGTGATTTTGTTTCAAAACAGGAGAGGCTATTCTCCGCTATTGGAGTGTATGACCTGCGGACACGTCCCGCATTGTCAGCAATGTGACGTGAGTTTAACCTATCATAAACACAAAAATCAGTTACGTTGCCATTATTGTGGTTATTCGATTGCTAAACCTACACATTGCCACAGTTGTTCAAGTGTCGAGTTGACAACTAAGGGCTTTGGGACCGAACAAATTCAACAGGAATTAATAATGCTGTTCCCTGATAATAAGATAGGCAGAATGGATCAGGATACTACACGAGGTAAATTTGGATTCGAAAAAATAATTGACAGTTTTAAAAATAGAGAAGTCGATATTTTAGTAGGAACACAAATGCTTGCCAAAGGGCTTGATTTTGATAATGTAAGTTTGGTGGGAATAATGAATGCTGACAATATGTTGTATCATCCTGATTTTAGAGCCTTCGAAAGAAGTTTTCAAATGATGGTACAGGTATCGGGACGTTCGGGACGTTCCGAAAAGCAAGGAAAAGTAATTATTCAAACATATAACCCAAACCACAATACAATACAGCAGGTAACAAATAATGATTACTTGGGCATGTATAATGAACAGCTATACGACAGACAGATTTATAAATACCCACCTTATTTTAGAATAATTAAACTTACATTAAAACAGCGAGATTTCAACAAATTAAAGGAAGGTGCGATGTGGTTGTATCAGGTGATGAGCCTAAATCTGAACATGCCGGTTCTAGGTCCTGAAGAGCCAGCTATAAGCAGAATTAGAAATGAATATATAAGAATTATAATAATTAAAATTCCACAAAGTACTTCAGTGGCAGGCACAAAAAAAACTATTCAAAAAATGTTGAATAGCTTTGATGCAGTCGCTCAATATAGAGCTATTAAAGTTTCAGTAAATGTAGATTTTTACTAAAAGTAATTTTCTATATAAGCGATAGGGCTTTTATTAGGTCTTCTTTTTTATTTCTGCTTAACGGTATTTTCATAGCGCCAATTTCTGCAAACTTACTATTGAAACGTTCTATTTTGTCAATGTTTATGATGTGTGTTTTATGCACTCTTACAAATTTATTCTTCGACAAGTCACTTTCAAAAGATTTCATTGAAGAAAGAACTAGGGTACTGTCCTCCTCAATAACAATTCTTCCGTAATCAACATAAGCTTCAATCCATTTTATTTTAGCAGTGAAAACTTTTAACTTTTTCAACTTGTTTTTAATAAAAATAGGTTCACTGTCGTCTTCCTTAGTATCACTTTTAAGCTGATATAATTCAATAGCTTTTTTACAGAAGCATTAAATCTATTAATTGCGATTGGTTTCTAGATATAGTCAGTAGCTTCGCAGTCAAACGCTGTCATAGCATACTCCGCTTTGGAAGTAATGAAAATGATTTACGGTTTTATTCTTAACCCATCTAAAAAGTCAAAACCACTAATTACGGACGTTTCAATATCAAGGAATATCAGGTCTACATTGTGCGTAGACATGTAGCTTTTGGCTTCTATAGCATTTGAAAAATCCCCTATTAAATATTAGTTTGAGTGATTGTTAACTAATTTTGTGATGCTCATCCGTTGAATCGAGTTATTGTCCACTACAACGCAGTTTGGTTTCACGACATTTTTCAGTTTAACAAAAAATTACAATTACTTTTTTTACGATTCAATGATTAATTTGAAATTAAACATTGATTATTAAAAAATATTGGCTATTTTTGCAGCCAAATTAACAAATAAATAAACATTTATGAATCATTATGAAACTGTTTTCATTTTAAATCCCGTTTTATCTGATGTTCAGGTAAAGGAAACAGTAAGCAAATTTGAAGATTTTCTTACTACTAGAGGAGCCGAAATGGTGTCGAAAGAAGACTGGGGCCTAAAAAAAATGGCTTACGAAATTCAAAATAAGAAAAGTGGTTTTTATCACTTATTTGAATTCAAAGTACCAGGAGAAGTTCTTATTGCTTTTGAAACTGAATTTAGACGTGACGAAAGAATTATGCGTTTCTTAACTGTAAGTTTAGACAAACACGCTATTTCTTGGGCTGAAAGAAGAAGAACAAAATTAAAATCTCAAAAAGCGTAACATCATGGCTACATTACAACAATCTGCTTCAGGAAAAAAAGACGGTGATATCAGATATCTTACGCCTTTGAATATAGAAACTAACAAAACTAAAAAGTATTGTCGTTTCAAAAAATCAGGCATCAAATATATCGATTATAAAGATGGTGATTTCTTATTGAAATTTGTAAACGAACAAGGAAAAATTCTTCCTCGTCGTTTAACTGGTACTTCATTAAAGTATCAAAGAAAAGTGTCTGTTGCCGTAAAAAGAGCACGTCACTTAGCATTAATGCCATATGTGGCTGATTTACTAAAATAATATTTTAACTCAGTTGTTGGTTTTCTGAAATACGAAACCTAACTTCTATAATAAAGGACAACAACATGGAACTTATATTAAAACAAGACGTTCAAAATTTAGGATTTAAAGATGATGTAGTAACTGTGAAAAATGGTTACGGTCGTAACTTTTTAATACCACAAGGTCATGCACATTTGGCAACTTCTTCTGCAAAGAAAGTTTTAGCTGAAAACCTAAAACAAAGAGCGCACAAAGAAGCTAAAGTTGTAAACGATGCTCAAGCATTGGCTGAAATTTTAAAAGCTATCGAAATTAAAATTACTGCAAAAGCAGGTGGAGAGAAATTATTCGGTTCGATCACGAATATTGATATCGCTGCTGCTTTAGCAAAAGCGGGTCAAGTAATTGATAGAAAATTTATCACTAGTGGTATTGTTAAGCGTATTGGTAAATACGCTGCTAGCGTGCGTTTACACAGAGATGTAATCGTAGAATTACCTTATGAAATCGTTGCGGAATAAATGAATAATTTATTAACAAATTGTTAATATTTTCTTATCATAACATTAAAATCACCCTTACGGGTGATTTTTTTTTATTTAATTTCGTGCAATATAAACTCATATTCATAGAAATGAAAAAAACTGTTATTTTATTATTTTTTATTTTTGGCATCACGACAGTGATAGCTCAAACAACGACTTCCAGTATTAAGGGGACTGTAAAAAGTGCCGATGCAGAATCGCTTCCAGGAGCAACTATTTATGCAACTCATACTCCAACAGGATCCAATTACTCTGCATTATCAAATGCTGACGGTAGGTTTAGTATGTTGAACATGAGGGTAGGTGGGCCATACAAAGTCACAGTAACTTATGTTGGGTTTCAAAATCAGGTATTTAATGAGGTTTATCTTGAATTAGGAAAACCGTTTAACTTAGATGTTTTGTTGAATGATGAAAGTCAGCAACTTAGCGAAATTAAAATTACTGGGTCAAAAAATAAAGTCTTCGCGAGCGGAAGAACAGGTGCAGAAACAACGATAGGTAGAAGAGAATTGACAGCACTGCCAACGATCTCTAGATCTGCCGAAGATTTTACCCGTTTAGAGCCTTCAGCAAGCGGAGGTTCTTTTGGTGGTAGAAATGATCAGTACAACAGTTATTCCTTAAACGGTGCTGTTTTTAATAATCCTTTTGGATTAGACGCTGCCACACCAGGTGGTCAAACGGGTTCTCAGCCAATTTCACTAGATGCGATAGACCAGATTCAGGTTGCAACTGCTCCTTATGATGTTACATTGTCAGGATTTACAGGAGCTTCTGTAAATGCTGTTACTAAATCAGGAACAAATGAATTTCATGGAACTGCTTATGCTTTTTTTAGAAATCAAGAGCTAACAGGAAGTAAAATTAAAGGCGAGAACATATTCGTACCTTCTTTAGAGCAAACTCAAGCTGGCTTTAGCATAGGTGGCCCAATTGTTAAAAATAAATTATTCTTCTTTGCCAATTATGAAATTGACAATAGAAGTGATTTGGGATCTAACTTTATTGCTAATGATGGTAATGGTACAACTGGAGTTAATGAATCAAGAGTGTTAGAAAGCGATTTAATTTCAGTGTATAATGCTTTAACAAATTTGAAAGATGCATCAGGGCAAAACTTTGGTTATAATCCAGGTGCTTACCAAGGATTTACTCATAATTCTGATTCTAACAAAGGTATAATCAAATTTGATTGGAATATAAATGACAATAATAAGTTGGCGGTCATTTATAATTTTTTAGATGCTTCTAAAGATAAACCTGCACACCCATCTGCCTTAGGTTTTAGAGGTCCTAATGCTTCTATACTACAGTTTGAAAAATCAGGGTACCAAATAAATAATAAATTAGATTCGTTTTTATTAGAATTGAATTCAAAATTTAGCGAAACAGTTTCCAATAAATTGCAAGCGGGTTACACTCATTTTAATGATTTTAGAAACCCATTTTCAACTCCTGCTCCTGTTATTAATATCCAAGATGGTGCTGGTACAAACTATATTATTGCTGGACACGAGCCATTCTCCATAAATAACCAACTAGACCAAAAAGTATTTCAAGTTACAGATAATCTTAGTTATAGTACAGGGAATCATACCTTTACTTTTGGGGTTTCTTTCGAAAAATATCAATTTAAAAACTCGTTTAATTTAGGTGGTTACGATAATTTCGGTAATCCTAACGGTTATGCGGGTACTTTTTATACGCCATATTCAGATGTTAATGCATTTTTAGCTGATGCTGCACAACCTTATGCAACTAGTATTGTAGCTCAAAATTTTCAGTTTGCTCAGGATACTTTTAACAGTAAAGAATTATTTCAAGTTGGAGCTGACGGTGGTTGGAAATTATCAGAGTTGAACGTTGGTCAAGTTGCTTTCTATGCTCAAGATGACTGGAATATTACTGATAATTTTAAATTGTCTTTAGGCTTAAGAGCTGATAAACCCTTATACTTTAATACCTCTGATTTAATTCAGAAGTATATCGATACTGATAATGGGGCGTCAAGAAATAATGCTACTCTTTATTATAATCCACAAACAAAAGCTAATGAAGCGTTGATTTCTACAACCTTACCAACGGATCAATTATTATGGTCTCCAAGACTAGGATTTAACTGGGATGTTAAGGGAGATAGAACAACACAAGTACGCGGTGGTACAGGAATCTTTACTGGAAAGCTTCCTTTTGTATGGTTAGGAAACCAAGTAAGTGGTGCTGATGATGGTTTCTTCCAAATTATGGATAAAAATTTCAAATGGCCTCAAGTTTGGAGATCAAGTCTGGGTCTCGATCACAAATTCGACAATGATTATATTATGACTGTTGATATGTCATACAACAAAGACATCAATGGCGTTCATGTACAAAATTGGGGATTAAAACCACCGACAGGTATTTTGAATGGTGCTGACAGTAGAGCAATCTATCTTGCAGCTGATAAAGGGGCTAATAATGCTTATGTAATGACAAATTCTAACAAAGGATATGTTTTTAATACTTCGGTTAAATTACAAAAGAATTTTGATAATGGATTGTTCGCTAGTTTAGCTTACAATTATTTAATTTCTAAAGATGTTAACTCTATTGAAGCAGAAATTACCGGGGATGCATTTGCTTTTAACCCTGCTTTAGGAAATGTAAATGATGCAGTGTTATCTAATTCTAAATATGGTGATACACAACGTTTTATTGGTGTGGCTTCAAAAAAATGGAAATATGGTACTAATGACAAATGGTCTACAACTGTTTCTACATTCTTCGAATATGCACAAGGAGGTCGTTTTGCTTATATCTATGGTGGTGATGTCAATAATGATGGTTCTGGCACAAATGATTTGATTTATGTTCCTACTACTGCAGAAATTAGTTCAATGGTATTTACCGGTGGAGCTTCTCAAGGGGTTGCATTTGATAAATTTATCAGTCAAGATGATTACTTAAGTGAAAGAAGAGGGCAATACGCTGAGCGTTATGGTGCTTTATCTCCTTGGAGAGGGAAATGGGACATGAAATTAATGCAAGATTATAATTTTAAACCTTCTTCAACTTCAAGTAAAACAAATACAATTCAGTTTAGTGTTGACATATTAAATTTAGGTAATTTACTTAACTCTGATTGGGGATTAGTTCAGGTACCAACAAGCATACAACCAATTGGGGTTTCTGTTGATCAAACTACAAAAATACCAACATATACTTTTAATGGAACGCAAACTAAAACTTTCAATTACGATGCGAGTTTGTTGTCAAGATGGCAAGCACAGTTTGGACTTAGATATATTTTCTAAATTAGAGTAATTAATAAATTTGAAAAGCCTTCTTGAAAAAGAAGGCTTTTTTATTTAAAAATTTTAAATTTGCAGTCCTATTTCAATATTATTTAGATGTTGGAAATATTATTAACTAAAGTTGAATTCACAGGAATAGAGAATTGATTTAAATTCTAAAAGTGAATTTTAAAATTTTTAAAATTGGCATGAAATACACAAGATTAACAAAAGAACAATTTGAAGAATTAACCCAGGAGTTTAGCACATTTTTGGCTACTCAAACTATTGACAAAGCGGAATGGGATGCCATAAAAGCTGAAAAACCAGAAGTTGCAGAACAAGAATTGGATGTTTTTTCTGACTTGGTGTGGGAAGGCGTACTTACAAGGGCCGAGCATTTGGAGCATTTTTCAAAAAATCATGTTTTTCTTTTCCGCAGTTTTGATACTCATGTTCAATCTATAGTTCTTAAATCATTAGTTGCTGAAGTTGATTTTTTGACCAAAGATGGTTTGCAATGGCTTAGTGATAATATGTTTACAGACAACATTGAAATGAAAACGGGTAAAAAGGAATTTATTGAGGAACGCAATTCTTCCCTTTTTGCATTAATACAGCAGGGGGCTTTCTTAAGCGACGGTCAGTTATACAAGCAAATAAATGCGATTATTGAATCGTAATTCAGTTGTTATTTATTTTTAATTGGCTATTTTAGTGCACGATTTTCAAGTACTAAAATAGCCAATTATTATTTTCTATGGACATTCAAAATAGGATTCAAAAATTAAGGGAAGAGCTTAATATTCACAATTATAATTATTATGTTTTGGATAATCCAATAATATCCGACTATGATTTTGATTTGAAATTAAAGCAACTTGTGGATTTAGAAAATCAATATCCAGAATATCATGACGATAACTCCCCTAGCCAGCGAGTAGGCGGAGCGATTACTAAGAGTTTTAAAACGGTTCCCCATGAATATCGAATGTATTCTCTTGATAATTCTTACTCAAAAGAGGATCTTGTGGAATGGGAAAAACGTATTCAAAAAGTATTAGGAGAGGTTAAATTAGAATACAGCTGCGAATTAAAATATGATGGAGCTTCGATAAGTATTACTTATGAAAATGGTGTTCTTAAACGTGCTGTTACTCGAGGAGATGGATTTCAAGGGGATGATGTTACGAATAATATTAAAACAATACGCTCTATTCCTTTACAATTAAAAGGGAATTATCCAGAGAAATTTGATGTTAGAGGAGAGATTATTTTACCATTTGCTGGTTTTGAAAAAATGAATCAAGATCTCGTTGAGATTGGCGAAGCGCCATATTCTAATCCAAGAAATACGGCGTCTGGTAGTTTAAAATTAAAAGAAAGTGCAGAAGTAGCCAAGAGACCATTGGATTGCTTACTGTATTTTTTAATTGGAAATCAATTGCCATTTACTTCTCAGTATGAAGGCTTGCAAGCAGCTAGAAATTGGGGATTCAAAGTACCGAAAGAAGCTAAATTAGCTCAAGATCTTGATCAAGTTTTTGAATTTATAGATTACTGGGATGTTCATCGACATGATTTGCCTTATGAAACTGATGGAGTAGTTGTTAAAGTAAATAGCTTCTATTATCAGGATGAATTAGGATTTACAGCCAAGTCACCGCGCTGGGCAATGGCCTATAAATTCAAATCAGAACAGGTTTCGACTAAATTAAACTCCATTAGCTATCAGGTAGGGAGAACTGGAGCGATTACGCCAGTTGCTAATCTAGAATCGGTAAAATTGGCCGGAACTATAGTAAAAAGAGCTTCACTGCACAATGCTGATCAAATTGAAAAATTAGATGTTCGTGTTGGAGATACCGTTTTTGTTGAAAAAGGAGGCGAAATTATTCCCAAAATTATAGCGGTAGATCTGAGTAAACGTCTAGAGAATGTGGAACCAACTAAGTATATTACTCATTGTCCTGAATGCCATACCGAATTAGTACGTGCTGAGGGAGAAGCGAATCATTACTGTCCTAACTTTTATGGCTGTCCGCCTCAGATTATTGGAAGAATGCAACATTTCATTTCAAGGAAAGCGATGGATATCGAAGGTCTTGGCGGAGAAACCGTCGCCTTGCTTTTCAATAATGGCTTGGTTCACAATTATGCCGATTTATATCAGTTGACAGTGGAGCAAATTCTTCCTTTAGAGAGAATGGCGCAAAAATCAGCAGAGAATTTAGTAAAAGGTGTCGTTAATTCGAAAGAGATTCCGTTTGAACGTGTTTTGTATTCCCTGGGAATCCGATTCGTTGGAGAAACAGTTGCTAAAAAATTAGTTAAGCATTATAAAAATATTGACGCATTAGGCCAGGCAACGTTGGTGGATTTAATTTTGGTTGATGAAATTGGGGAGCGAATTGCGCAAAGTGTGATTGATTTCTTCGAAAACGAGGAAAACACAAATATTATTGAGAGATTAAAAGACTACGGAATACAATTTGAAGTTATTGAAAAAATCAATCCTCATGCAACGGTTAAATTATCAGGTAAAATATTTGTAGTTTCTGGTGTTTTCGAAAAATTTTCAAGAGACGATTTAAAAAAAGCTATTGAAGACAATGGTGGAAAAGTAGGAAGCTCCATTTCTTCTAAAACTGATTATGTCGTGGCTGGAGATAATATGGGCCCCGCTAAATTAGACAAAGCTAATAAGCTAAATATTCCCATACTATCAGAAGACGATTTCATTAATATGCTCAATGAAATGTAACAACTATAATTATTTTTTTACACTACGTTCTTAAAATAATTAAACTACGATCGATTTTCCCGCTGTGGATTTTCTTTTATTGGAATCAAAATAAAAATCAATTCGTCCTAAATTTATTCCGTAACAACCTACTTGATTTACTAAGACTTCTTCACCGATACGATTTTTAGTTACAGTAGGTTTATCAAGAAAAGTATGTGTATGCCCGCCAATTATTAAATCAATATCTTCGGTAAGTGCCGCTAACTGTAAATCACAAATTTTGTTAGGGTCGTTTTTATACTGATAACCTAAATGAGAAAGGCAGATAATCAAGTCACATTTTTGTTCCTTTTTTAATATACGAACCATTTCTACAGCTGATTCTATAGGATCATTATATACAGTTTCTTTGTACATTTTTTTATCCACTAAACCGTCAAGCTCAATTCCAATTCCAAAAACCCCTATTTTTACACCATTCTTGTTGAAAATTTTATAGGGTTTTACGAGGCCGTCCATCACGGTGTTTTTAAAGTCATAATTGGCCGACAAGAATTCAAATTTCGCGTGTGGCATTTGCGCATACAGTCCCTCAACACCATTATCAAAGTCATGATTACCTATCGTAGTGGCATCATATTGCATTATACTCATTAATTTAAATTCAAGTTCTCCTCCATAGTAGTTAAAATAGGGAGTCCCCTGAAAAATATCACCGGCATCAAGCAGTAATACATTTGGGTTTTCCTTCCTTATATTTTCAATTATGGAAGCTCTTCTCGCCACACCGCCCATATTTGGATTTCGTGGATCATCAGCGGGAAAAGGATCAATATGACTGTGCACATCGTTCGTGTGTAAAACGGTGATTTTTTTTATATCAGCAGTAGTGAAGCTACTCATTGACAATCCTAAACTCAATATTGCAGTACTGGCTGCCGTTTTCTCTATAAAATCTCTTCTTTTCATTTGTTTGTTTTTGGAGCTGTTTCCCGCTTTTCATTACAATCTTTTTATCTGCCAAAAAGGCTGATAAAAAGGATTTTCATTACAATCGGGGCTAAAATCTGATTGGTATTAAAATATTTTGTGGTTACTCAACAATAATCCTGTTGTCTTGAAAAGATTTAATGGTATCGGTTTCTTTAAAATAATCAATCAGTATATTTCTCAATTTATAATCTAGATCGTAAGTAGCGATTCCTTTTTTGAAGAAATTCATGTTGTCACCACCATTAGATAGATAATCATTGGTACCTACATAATAAATTTTATCATTATCTAATGGTTTACCTTGTACTAAAATATTAATTGGTTGGTTCTCTTTATCAATGGTAAATGTGATTCCTGAAAGCGGGTGTGGTTTTTTCTCAGAAATAAAATAGTTCACCATTTCTAAAACCTGTTCTCCCTTTAGTGCAATAACAACCATAGTGTTTTCAAAAGGCATGATTTCAAAAGCATTCCTAGTGGTTATATTCCCTTTTGGAAGAAGAGCACGAATACCACCGTGGTTGAGCAAACAAATATCAATGTTTTTATTTTCGCGAGCTTTAAAAACAATATCTCCACGACGCAATATTACATCCGACATCATATTCCCTATTGTGCTTTGCCAGTTTTTAGCTTTCTTATCTAATGTTTCTGGACAATATGCTAAAACACTATCTAAATCAGAGTTGATATGTTCTCGGTAAGGTTTAATAAAGTTTTCTATTTCAGTTACTTGATTTCCTCCTGCTGTGATAGCTATCTGTTGTCCTTCTATTTTGGTAAGATGTACTTCTTTAGTTCTGCATGAAGCAATTAGAGAAAAAAACAAGAATATAACAAAAAGTTTTAAAAATCGGTTATACTTTTTTAGATTTACCATTTGTAATATGACTTAATTAATTAATTTTGTAAGAGAGTAAAAATACTATGTTTTTAAATTATATAAAAGATTTTTCTGTAAAAAAAAGATTAAAAAATAGTTTGCAGAATGTAAAAAGTGCATTCGCAGCTAATTCTATAAAGACAATTGGTTTGCTTATTGACGAGAGCCGTTTCTCTGAAATAGACCATTTAATAAACGAATTGCACTCAAATGGTGTTTTGGATGAGGATATAAAAGTAATAGTATATAGAGATCGCTTGAAAAAAAATGGAGCCAATTCGCAAGCTACTTTTAGTTCAAAAGATTTGAACTGGAATTCAACAATAAATAATGCAGATGTAAATGAATTTGTTAATAAAGAGTTTGATTTGCTAATTAGTTATTATGATGTAGACAAATCAATTTTATTAGTAATTACTCATCATTCCGGCGCACACTTTAAGGTTGGTTTTGCGTCGATTGATAAAAGGTTCAATGACTTGATGATAAATACCAATACCGGAAACTATAAAGTTTTTACTCACGAATTATTTAGATATTTAAAAATTTTAAACAAAATATAATCTAACATGCAATCATTAATAGGAACTGGCGTTGCCATAGTAACTCCATTTAAAGAAGACTTTTCAATTGATATAGAGGCGTTAAGAAGCATCGTGAATTTTTCAATCGATGGCGGAATTGAATATCTTGTAATCTTAGGTACAACAGCAGAAAATGCGACATTGACTCAGGAGGAGAAAGAATTAGTTATAAAAACAGTTATAGATAGTAACAGCGGACGATTGCCGTTAGTGCTTGGAGTAGGTGGAAATGATACAATGAAGATTGTTGAAGAATTAAAGACACGAGATTTTTCGCCATTTGTTGCAATACTTTCAGTTTCCCCTTTTTATAATAAGCCCACGCAAGAAGGTATTTACCAGCATTTTAAAATGGTGGCCGAAGCCTCTCCAATTCCTGTAATTTTGTATAACGTTCCGGGAAGAACAGCTAGTAATATGTTACCGGCCACTGTTTTAAGATTGGCTAATGATTTTGAAAACATAGTAGCTATTAAAGAAGCCGCGGGAGATATGGTACAGGCAATGCAATTGATAAAAAATAAACCAGAGAACTTTTTAGTTATATCTGGTGATGATATGATTGCTCTTCCTATCGTTTTAGCAGGCGGTTCGGGTGTTATTTCTGTGATTGGGCAGGGTTTTCCAAAAGAATTTTCAGAAATGATACGATTAGGCCTAAACCGTAAAGTTAATGAAGCTTTTAAAATCCAATACTTGATGGATGAGTGTATCGATATGATTTTCGAGCAAGGAAATCCTGCCGGAATTAAACAAGTGTTTCAATCTCTTGGAATAGCAGAGAATGTTGTTCGTTTGCCTTTAGTTAAAGTTGATAAATCCTTGCGCGAAAGAATAAACCAATTTGTAGAAAAAGCCAACAAATAAGGCTAAAGAAGCTTACTTTTTTTTAAAGGAAGAAATATTTTGTAGTAGCTAAATTAATAACTAAATTTGCCTGCGGAAATGTGGCACATTTATTTGCGGATTGAATACAATCAAAAGATTAAATAAAATAAAAAAATGAAAAAAATTGTATCTCTATTGCTTTTCGTGATTCTTTTTAGTTCATGTAGTGAGTACCAAAAAGCGTTAAAGAAGGATGATGTTGCCATAAAGTTTGAGATGGGAACTAAATTATATGATGCTGGGAATTACACTAAAGCAATTCGTCTTTTTGAACAAATAGCTCCAGCATATAGAGGGAAACCGCAAGCGGAGAAACTGTTTTACATGTTTGCTCAGTCCTATTATAATACAAAACAGTATTATTTGGCTGGCTATCAGTTTGAAAGTTTTGCATCGGGCTATCCTAAAAGTGAAAAAATTCAAGAAGCTGCTTATTTAGGAGCAAAAAGTTATTCAATGTTGTCTCCAGTATTCAGTCTAGATCAGACAGATACTTTTAAGGCAATTGACAAGTTACAAGCTTTTATAGATACTTATCCCAATTCAGAATATTTGGCTGATGCCAATAAAGCAGTTCAGGTTTTGAGCGAAAAAATCGAGAGAAAAGTATACGAAAATGCCAAGGGATACAATACGATATCAGATTACAAATCTGCACTGGTAGCTCTAGATAATTTTATAGTTGATTATCCCGGGACTCCCTTCAAAGAAGATGCGCTATTCTATAAGTTTGACTCGGCATATCAATTAGCCATAAATAGTGTTAACACAAAAATGGAAGAACGTTTAAATGTTGCATTAACAGCTCATTCCAATCTTATGAAATTTAAAGCGGATACTAAGCATAAAGATAAAGCAAGCGAAATGTTAGCTCGTGTTGAAAAAGATTTACAAAATTTTACTAAATAAAAAAAGTCATGGATTTAAAAAAGACAAATGCTCCAGTAAATACAATAACATATAATAAAACTGTTATTGAGGAGCCTACTGGTAATGTGTACGAAGCTATAACTATTATGGCTAAAAGAGCAAACCAAATCAATGCTGAAATTAAAAAAGAATTAACTGAAAAACTGGAAGAATTTGCCACGTATAATGACAGTCTTGAAGAAGTTTTTGAAAATAAAGAGCAAATTGAGGTTTCAAAGTTCTATGAGAAATTGCCAAAGCCACATGCTTTAGCAGTTCAAGAATGGTTAGACGGTAAAATATACCATAGAGATTCAAATAAATAATAGTACCATGTCAGTTTTAAGCGGTAAGAAAATTTTACTAGGAATTTCCGGTGGAATTGCCGCTTATAAAACAGCGTCTTTAGTCCGACTTTTCATAAAAGCAGGTGCACATGTCCAAGTGATAATGACAGCTGCCTCTAAGGATTTTATAACGCCGCTTACATTATCCACTTTATCTAAAAACCCGGTATATTCAAGTTTTTATGATCAAGACGGAGATAACGAGAAATGGAACAACCATGTAGAGCTAGGGCTGTGGGCAGATTTAATGGTTGTAGCCCCCGCTACAGCAAATATTTTGTCAAAAATGGCAAATGGAATTTGTGATAATCTTCTTATTGCTACTTATCTATCATCAAAATGTCCTATTTATTTTGCGCCTGCAATGGACTTGGACATGTATAAGCACCCTTCAACAATCGCAAGTTTTATCGCTTTGCATAAATTCGGGAATACCATAATTCCTGCAGAAAGCGGCGAATTGGCAAGTGGTCTTTCTGGTGAGGGAAGAATGGCTGAGCCTGAAAACATAGTCTCTTTCTTGGAAGCTGACTTAGAGAGCAGATTACCTCTAAAAGGAAAGAAAATTTTAATCACCGCTGGTCCTACCTACGAAGCAATAGACCCTGTGCGTTTTATAGGGAATTACTCTTCTGGAAAAATGGGATTTGATATTGCGAAGAGCGCAGCTAATCTTGGAGCTTCAGTGATATTGGTATCCGGACCTACGGTTTTCCATGTAGATCATTCTTTTATTAAGCTGATTAACGTGGTTTCGGCCCAAGAAATGTATGATGCTTGCCACCTGTATTTTGATGAAGTAGATGTTGTAATAGCTGCCGCAGCTGTTTCAGACTATAAGCCAAAGCATGTAGCGACGCAAAAAATTAAGAAATCGACAGATAATTTTGTAATTGAACTCGAAAAAACAAAAGATATTTTGGCTTCTTTAGGTAATATCAAGAAAAATCAATTCTTGATAGGTTTCGCTTTGGAGACTGAAAATGAAATTGAAAATGCAAAGGCTAAAATCCAGAAAAAAAACTTAGATTTGATTGTCTTAAACTCCTTGCAAGATCAAGGGGCAGGTTTTGGGAAGCTAACCAATAAAGTTACCTTTATTGATCGGGACTCTAAAGTGGAACCTATGGAACTGAAAGTAAAAGAAGCAGTTGCCGATGATATCTTAAATAAAGTAATAACGTTTTTTCATGAGTAAAATAATTACCTTTTTCTTATTATTAACATTTAGTTTTACACAAGCGCAACAGCTAAATTGTACAGTAACGGTTAATTCAGAGACAATTAGTAATGTCAACCAGCAGGTTTTTAGGACCTTGGAGAATTCGCTCAATGAATTTGTTAATAAAACAGAATGGACAGAAAAAAGCTACAAGCAAAATGAAAAAGTAGATTGTTCGATGTATATTACTATATTGTCAAATACTGCGGATCAATTCTCAGGTACGATACAGGTTCAATCTTCAAGACCCATTTATAATTCGTCTTATTCCTCTCCAGTTTTAAACTATAATGACAAGGATTTTAGTTTTAGATATACAGAATTTCAAAATTTACTTTTCAATCCTACCGCTTTTGAATCAAATTTAGTTTCGATTATTTCCTTTTACACTTACATGATATTAGGAATGGACGACGATTCTTTTGTCTTTGAGTCAGGGAATCAAAACTTTGAAGTGGCACAAAATATTGCAAATGTAGCGCAACAGTCCGGTTTTAAAGGTTGGAGCCAAATTGATGGCAATCAGAATAGATATTTTCTAATAAATGATATGTTATCTCAATCCTTTTCAGAAATACGTGAAACTTCATTTGAGTACCATGCAGGTCTAGATTTAATGTCGAAGGATTTAAAATCTGCCAAAGAAAAAATTAAGTCATCTTTACTGAATTTAAGTAAACTGCAGTCTTCAAAACCCAATGCTTTTTTAACTCGGGTATTTTTTGATGCTAAATCCGATGAAATTCTGTCTATTTTTTCTGGTGGCCCAAGTATAAACATAGTTGAGTTAGTCGAAAGTTTGAACAAAACTTCTCCTTTAAATTCAAGTAAATGGGTGTTGATTAAATACTAGTTAGTTTATTCATTGTGATATCAAATTTAAATCCTCATTATAAAAATATATAGATGATAACTACACTTTCGATAAAAAACTATGCTCTAATAGAAAAATTATCCATTGATTTTTCTAAGGGTTTTTCAATTATTACAGGAGAAACTGGTGCAGGTAAATCGATAATATTAGGTGCATTGGGGTTGGTTTTAGGTAAAAGAGCCGACTTAACATCTTTAAAAAACAAAGAACAAAAATGTATCATTGAAGCTCATTTTGAAATTTCAAAATATAATCTAGCTCCTTTTTTTGAAGCTAATGATATAGACTATGAACAAGAAACGATAATTAGACGTGAAATTCTTCCTTCGGGAAAATCTAGGGCTTTTATCAATGATAGTCCCGTAAATCTTCCAGAGTTACAGGAATTGGGTTTGTTCTTGATTGATATTCATTCGCAGCAACAAACACAAGAACTTTCAGAAGAAAATGTTCAGTTTGAAATCATAGATGCAGTTGCTACGAATCAGGAAGTGGTTTTAGAATATCAAGCCATTTTAAAAACCTATAAATTAGACAAATCTAAAATCAATCTTCTTGTCAAAAGGCAAATCGAATCAGCCAAAGAGCAGGAGTATCATACTTTTTTGTTAAACGAATTGGTTGAGGCTCAATTAAAATCTGGTGAACAAGAGCTTTTTGAAACTGATTTCGAAAAGTTGAATAATGTTGAGATTATTAAAGAAGCGATTGATAAATCTTTAGCTATTGCTAATGAAGAGCAGATTGGTGTGTTGCATAACTTGAAGGAAATAAAAGTTGCATTGCAAAAAATAGCTTCCTTTTCGACTGATTACAGTTCTTTGTTGGAGAGAACTACTAGTTTAGCAATAGAATTTGATGATGTTTCTGATGAGCTAAACAGATGTTCTGAAAAACTTGTCAATGATCCCGAACGATTAGAGTTTATCAACCAGAAACTACAGCTTATTTATAATTTACAAAAAAAACATCAGGTTTCTTCCGTGGAAGAATTATTGGAAATTCAAGCCAATCTGGAAAATTCAGTTTTAGAATTAGGCAGTTTAGAAGCCGAAATTTCAAAATTAACAAAATCGGTAGAGCAAAAAGTAATAGCATTAGATGTACTTTCGGATACTATCCATGGCAATAGAGTGCGTTCTATCCCTGCTTTATCGCAAAAACTTATTGCTATTTTAGAAACTCTAGGCATGCCTAACGTGCGTTTTAATATTAAAGCAACTAAAACAGATACTTATTTTACTAATGGTAAAGATGAACTGCAATTTTTATTTTCAGCAAACAAAGGAACTGATTTTGGTTTGCTCAAGAAAGTTGCCTCTGGCGGAGAAATGTCGAGAATTATGTTAGCGGTAAAGGCTATACTAGCTCAATATTCAAAATTGCCTACTTTAATTTTTGATGAAATTGACACCGGTGTGTCTGGAGAGATTGCTATTAAAATGGGAGAGATTATGAAAGAGATGAGTCAGGGTATGCAGATTTTTGCCATTACTCATTTACCTCAAATTGCAGCGAAGGGAGATGCGCATTTCAAAGTGTTTAAATCTACGATAGGTAATGTTACGCAATCTGAGTTAAAACTTTTATCGGGTGAAGAACGTGTCGTAGAAATTGCACAAATGCTATCTGGAACGGTCATCTCAGATTCGGCCTTAAATCATGCAAAAGCCTTGTTGAACTAAATAATTGCATTATATTTGTTAATTAAAATGTTAGAATTTACCATGCAGAGTCACTGTTTTAGTTACATCTTGCAATAAAAATAAAATAAAATATATCTTAGATATTATGATAATAGAACCTAGAATGAGAGGATTTATTTGCACGACATCTCAGCCAAAAGGATGCGAGCAAAATGTTAAAAATCAAATTGAATATGTTAAATCAAAAGGAGCTATTGATGGAGCCAAAAAAGTTTTAGTTATAGGGGCTTCAACTGGTTTTGGTTTAGCATCAAGAATAGCAAGTGCTTTTGCATCTAATGCGTCGACTATAGGTGTATTTTTTGAAAAGCCTCCTAGCGAAGGCAAAACAGCATCTCCAGGTTGGTATAACTCTGCAGCTTTTGAAAACGAAGCTAATAATGCTGGCTTGTATGCAAAAAGTATCAATGGAGATGCATTTTCTAATGAAATTAAAAAACAAACAATAGATCTTATAAAAAAGGATTTAGGACAAGTGGATTTGATTATCTATAGCTTGGCCTCTCCTGTTCGTCTGCACCCAATGACTGCTGTATTACACCGTTCTGTATTGAAACCAATTGGAGGTGTTTTTACCAATAAAACAGTTGATTTTCATTCTGGAAAGGTTTCCGAAATTTCTATTCAGCCTTGCACAGATGAGGATATTGCAAACACGGTTGCTGTAATGGGAGGTGAAGATTGGGCAATGTGGATTGATGCTTTGAAATCTGAAAATTTATTAGCTCTAGGAGCAACTACAGTTGCTTATTCTTATATCGGTCCATCATTAACTGAGGCGGTATATAGAAAAGGGACTATAGGTAGGGCTAAAGATCATCTGGAGGCAACGGCTTTCAGCATCAAAGATAGCTTAGCTGATATCAAAGGAAAGGCTTATGTATCTGTTAATAAAGCATTGGTTACACAAGCAAGCTCGGCGATTCCGGTTATCCCATTGTACATTTCGTTATTGTATAAAATAATGAAAGAAGAAGGGATTCATGAAGGATGTATTGAGCAAATTCAACGTTTGTATCAAGATAGATTATTTTCAGGCGAGACCATTGCCACGGATGAAAAAGGTCGAATTCGAATTGACGATTTGGAGATGCGTCCCGATGTTCAAGAAAGAGTTGCTAGCTTATGGAATGCGGCGGTCACCGAAAATTTATCTAAAATATCAGACTTAGAAGGTTATAGAAAAGATTTTTACAATTTATTTGGTTTTGCTGTTGAAGGCGTAGACTACGAAGCAGATACAGATGAAATGGTAAATGTTCCAAGTATAGTATAATCTAGTTTACCAGTTTGAAAACTTCATAAAATGCATCTTAATTTCATAATGGTTTTATTCATTTAGAAATTAGGGTGCATTTTTTTACATTGATTTAAAATTAATTCATTATGTACAATTTATTAAAAGGAAAAAGAGGAATCATATTTGGAGCATTAGATGAAAATTCGATAGCTTGGAAAACCGCAGAAAGGGTACATGAAGAGGGCGGTGTTTTTGTACTTTCTAATGCGCCAGCCTCGATCCGTATGGGCACAATTGATGAGTTGGCGAAAAAGACGGATTCCCACGTTATCCCTGCTGATGCAACATCTGTGGCTGATTTGGAAATTTTGGTAGACAAAGCGGTTGAAGTTTTAGGAGGTAAGATAGATTTTGTTCTGCACTCGATAGGAATGTCTGTGAATGTTCGAAAAGCTAATCATTATACCAACCAAAATTATGATTATACAGAGAAAGGCTGGAATGTATCAGCCGTTTCTTTTCATAAAGTAATGCAAGTATTGTATAAAAAAGATGCCATGAACGAGTGGGGGAGTATCGTTGCGCTGTCCTATATGGCTGCACAGCGTGTTTTTCCGGACTATAATGATATGGCGGATAATAAGGCATATTTGGAATCGATTGCCCGTAGTTTTGGCTATTTCTTTGGCAGAGATAAAAAAGTTAGGGTAAATACAATTTCACAATCGCCAACGGCAACAAAAGCTGGTCAGGCAGTTAAAGGTTTTACAGGCTTTATTGCTTTCTCGGAAAAAATGTCACCTTTAGGTAATGCAACTGCTTTGGATTGCGCCAATTATACGGTATCCATGTTTTCAGATTTAACCAAAATGGTTACGCTTCAAAACTTACTACATGACGGAGGATTTTCAAATATGGGTGTGAGTCAGGAGGTCATGGAAATGTTTGAGTAAAGATAGTTTTGTACCAAGATATTTATAAAAACCATCAATAATTATTTAATTTTTTTTTACTGATAAAGTATATCTTTGTTAAAAAATTTCGTAGTACTTTATAATTAATATCCCTGACAAGAATATGTTTTTTTCGTTAATTATTCCAGTTTACAACCGCCCTGACGAAGTCGATGAGCTTTTAGAAAGTTTGTCACAAAGCGATTATAAAGAAAGTTTTGAGATAGTGATAGTGGAAGATGGCTCTTCATTAAAATGCGAGGATATTGTACATAAATATAAAGAAAAATTGGCAATCTCCTATTATTACAAGGAAAACTCTGGTCCTGGAGACTCTAGAAATTATGGAATGATGATGTCTAAAGGGGATTACTTTATCATATTCGATTCCGACTGCATAATTCCCGTTGAATATTTGAGCGAAGTTGATAAAGCCCTGAAAGAGAATTATGTGGATTGCTTTGGAGGTCCTGATAGAGCTCTTGATAGTTTTTCGGACATACAAAAGGCAATCAATTTTGCAATGACTTCTTTTCTTACTACTGGAGGAATCCGAGGTGGGTCTGAAAAACTAGACAAATTTCAGCCTAGAAGTTTCAATATGGGTTTATCTCGAATAGCTTTCGAAGCTTCTAAAGGTTTTGGAAATATACATCCAGGCGAAGACCCAGACCTATCTATACGACTATGGAATCTTGGTTTTGAAACCAAACTGTTCCCAAATGCGTATGTATATCATAAGAGAAGGATTGATTGGGATAAATTTTCGATTCAGGTTAACAAATTTGGCAAAGCGCGACCGATTCTTAATAGTTGGTATCCAGAATATAATAAGTTGACTTTCTTTTTTCCGTCCGTTTTTATTACCGGATTGCTTGTGGCGAGTTTGTTGCTGATTTTTAATTTCGATTTATTGCTGCAGTTGTATTTTATTTATTTTTTAATCTTGTTTTTGGTTTCCAGCTATCAAAATAAGAGTCTTAAAATAGGTCGTTTATCTGTAATTGCCGTTTGGAAACAGTTTTATGGATATGGAATTGGCTTTATGGAGTCGTTTTTGAAAGTTATCATACTCAAACAAAAACCTCAAATCGCTTTTCCTGAATTATTTTTTAATATTTGATATGACAAGAATTATTGGATTAACGGGCGGTATCGGGAGTGGAAAAACTACAATTGCCAATCATTTTAGGTCCTTGGGTGTACCTGTTTATATAGCTGATGATCAGGCAAGGAAAATCATGAACTCTGCTGGAGTTATAAATGCCATTAAAGAGACTTTTGGCGAGACAATTTTTGAAAATAATATTTTAAATAGGGCTATGTTGGCTGAAATCGTTTTTGCTAACCCTGATAAACTGAAAGGACTGAATGCAATTGTTCACCCTGCTGTAAAAAAGCATTTTAAAGAATGGCTTTTGGAGCTTGCAGCATTTCCGTTAGTTGTTTATGAAGCCGCAATTTTATTTGAGAGTGGCAACTATAAAGATTTTGACTGGATAATAAGTGTGTCTGCTCCATTAGAGTCTAGAATTCAAAGGGTAATTGAAAGAGACCAGACAACACGAGAGCAAGTTTTGAAAAGAATAAATGCGCAATGGACTGATGAACAGCGGGTTTCAAAAAGTGATTTTGTTATTGAGAATGTTGATGCTGAAATTGCTAAAATCAAAACGGAAGAAATTCTTAAAATTTTGAATATAAAACAAAAGGAGTCTTAAATGTTAATTTTTGGTTAATAGATTGTCATTAATACTGTTAAAATACTAAATTTGGCATGATGAATAAACTTTTTTTTAGATTACTGGTTTTGTTAATGAGTTTGTCCTTGGTAGGTATCATTCTAGTTCAGGTATATTGGTTTAAAGCTTCCTTTAAAAATAACAACGAGCAATTTAAATTCCACGTAACACAGGTTATTAGTAAAGTTGCAGACAAGCTCCAAAAGCAGGAAGCCTATAGTTTTTATGATAAGTACAATCGCTACAAAGACAGCACTGGTAAAATACCTAAAAAAAATGATTTATTAGAGTTTTATTATGTTCAGAAAAACCCTCGAACGAATAAAACTATTGTTTATTCAAACAGTATTATTTCAGAAGATTATAATATATCATCTACGTTCTTTGATAAAAAATTTAGTGCAGACAGATTTAAAAACTTTAATTCGAAGCGCGTAACCGAGATTTATAACGGTAAGAGTATTGATAAATCAAATTTGCATCAAAGTCTAGTGCCCGATATAAAGATTGAAAAGTCTGGAAATCTGGACGTGTTAGATAATGCCCAATTTGAAATTTTCTTTAAAGATATCGCATCGGCAATGCCTATTCAAGAACGTGTTTCAAAAGAAATTTTACAAAAACTAATCAAAAAAGAACTCGAAGATTCCGGCGTAAAAACAAAATTTGAGTTTGGAATATACAGTAATGGTTTGGCTACAAAGATTCGTTCTAGTGAATTTACTTTTGATAAGGAGGCAACTTACATAATCCCGATTTTTACGGATAATGAGGGGAATGAAAAATATAAGCTACTAGTCACTTTTCCGCACAAGAAGAAGTTTTTGTTGTCAGAGCTGGTTAGTATTACCGTTCTGTCTATTATTTTTACATTAATTATTTTACTGGCTTATACTAGTGCGTTGAATCAATTGATACGTCAACGTCAGATTTCTGAAATAAAAACGGATTTTATTAACAATATGACCCATGAGTTTAAGACGCCTATTGCTACTATTAACCTAGCTTTAGATGCTATAAAAAACCCAAAAATAATTGACGACAAAGAAAAGGTCTTCAAGTACCTTCAAATGATTCGTGATGAAAATAAGCGGATGCATGCGCAAGTCGAGAATGTTTTAAGAATATCTAAACTTGAGAAAAAAGAGCTTGATATTGAAAAAGAATCAAGTGACGTAGTCGAGATGATAAATGATGCAGTTGAACATGTCAATTTAATTTTGGAAGATAGAGGAGGAAAGGTTACGACTCATTTTGACGCCACTAGGACTACAGTTTTAATTAATGAAGTTCATTTTACAAATGTAATCGTAAATGTTTTAGAAAACGCTATAAAATACTCGGTAGAGAATCCTGAAATTGACGTTTTTACTGAAAATGTAAAGGACATGATTCTAATAAAGGTGACTGACAAAGGTCTTGGAATGAGTAAAGTTGCCCAAAAGAGAGTTTTTGAAAAGTTTTATAGAGAACACACAGGAAACATACATAATGTAAAAGGCCATGGTTTAGGCTTAGCATATGTAAAAAGAATTGTTGAAGACCATAACGGTCAGGTTTATGTAGAAAGTGAAAAGGGAAAAGGAAGTACCTTCATAATAAAAATACCATTAATAAATTAGATATGGAAAATTTAAATAAAAGAATACTTTTAGTAGAAGACGACCTTAATTTTGGTGCAGTGCTTAAAGACTATTTGATGCTAAATGATTTTGATGTCACTCTTGCCAAAAATGGTATGGAAGGCTTCGAAAAGTTTAAAAAAGACACATACGATCTATGCATTCTGGATGTTATGATGCCATACAAAGATGGCTATACATTAGCAAAGGAAATAAGGGAAAAAAATAGTGAGGTGCCAATTATCTTTCTTACTGCTAAATCTATGAAAGAGGATGTTTTGAAGGGTTATAAAGCTGGTGCTGATGATTACTTGAATAAGCCTTTTGATTCTGAAGTTTTACTGATGAAAATTAAAGCGATTATTCAAAGAAAATCGTCTGACACCAAAACGGAACAAGTTCAACACGAATTTAATATCGGGAAATTTCATCTTAATTCAAAATTGAGATTTCTTACTTTTAATGGTGAAGAGCCTATCAAGTTGTCTCCAAAAGAGAATGAGTTGTTAAAAATGCTGATTCTTCATGAAAATGATTTGATGCCGAGAGAGTTGGCGTTGACTAAAATATGGAGGGACGATAATTATTTCACCTCAAGAAGTATGGACGTATACATCGCGAAACTGAGGAAATATCTTAAGCTTGATGAGGATGTTGAAATTCTTAATATTCATGGTGAAGGATTCAGACTGGTTGTTAAAAACAGGATTGAAAAATAAAATCACAAAAGGCTTCGAGAAATTGGAGCCTTTTTTTGTGGTTTTTTTGAGAATGGACTAAGCCGTTAAGCTTTGTTTTTTCTAAAAAAATCAATGGCGACAACAGGGCTTTTTAAAACGGAATTTATTCAAGATTCAACTGCAGCGCAAAGCAATTTTTGTTTTCTTTGGTGATACTGAAAATAATAGATTCTTCGGAGAAGTTCTCATGAATTACAACTTTGTCATTTAGAGACAACTCTTTCAAAAAATTCATTTCAAAACTTTTTATTTTTTGACTTAGAATTAGATCCGTTTCTAGCTGATCCAAACACCATTCTAGATACTTAACATTGTTCACATGGTTTACGATGTCCAAATCAGATAAGTAAACTGTTTTTTCGAACAGCTCTTCCTTCTCGGAATTAATCTCTATTTTTGAAAAATTTTCGTTAGTGGCTTTTATTTCTGGATACAATTCAATATGGTCGTACGGCAAAGCCAATCTTTCGGGACGCCTTTTTTCTGTGTTAAAAACCGCCCAAAAAGTTACTGAACCTATTATTTTCTCGCCATTGACATATATTTCAAAGGCTCTTACCGATCTAGAGTTTTCGAGTGTGTTAATCCAGGTTTTTACGGTTACAACGTCTCTCCATTTTGGTAACAACTTGATTTCAACGCGCATTTTGCTTAAAACCCAGGCTTGATTATATTCTTGCATATCCGTAAAACTAATGCCTCCGCTATCTGAGTGTGCTGCTGCAGTCAGTTGCAAAATGTTGCACAAATCAGTATATTTTAAGTAGCCGTTGGGCATGCATTGCGTAAAATTGATTTTCCAATCCTTGCTAAATATGGAGGTGAAATTTGGAGCTATTGGCATAAATTAGGTCTTGTTAATTTTAGAATTAATGTAATCAATAATTTCATCTTTAGGGGTTAAATAATCGAACCATTTCGTATTCGCGTCACGCCTAAACCAAGTAAGTTGGCGCTTGGCAAATCGTCTTGTGTTTTTCTTGATTTCTTCAATCGCAAATTCCAATGTGAAATCTCCGTCGAAATAACTGAATAATTCTCTATATCCCACCGTTTGTAAGGCATTCATGTCCTTATTTGAGTAGAGACCTTTTGCTTCTGCCGTCAGTCCTTCTTGTATCATTAGGTCGACTCGCTCGTTAATTCGATTGTATATGATGCTTCTTTCGGCTTCAAGGCCAATGAGGATAGGAGTGAAGTTACGGTTATTTTTTTTCTGATTTAAAAAAGTAGAGTATGGTTTTCTTGAACCAATACATACTTCTACAAACCGCATCAGACGTTGCGGGTTCTGCAAGGTTTGAGGGTTTTCAGTTTTGATTTGTTCGAAATATTCAGAGTCGCAGACTCTTAATTGTTCTTGTAAATAGTGAATTCCTAGTTTTTCATAATTAGCTTTTACGTTTTCACGAACAACCAAATCAATTTCTGGAAATTCATCAAAACCTTTTAAAACGGCATTGACATATAATCCAGATCCACCTACTAGGACTACATGATCATTGGCTAAAAACAGTTCTTCAATTTTTTTAATAGCTTCGTTCTCGAAATCACCTACTGTATAGTTCTCTAAAATGGATTTATTTTGAATAAAATGATGCGGGGCAGCTTCCAGTTCTGTTGTACTTGGAACTGCTGTTCCAATAGTCATTTCTTTGAAAAACTGCCGGCTGTCACAGGAAACAATTTCACATTTGAAATGATTTGCGACGATTATGCTCAAGGAAGTTTTTCCGATGGCTGTAGGACCAAGAATCGTAATTAGGTGTTTCATAATTTATTGTGCCGAGATAGAAACGAAAACCCCAGATGATTGCAAGTTACTATTTCTTGACGTAAAAGAGCCGCTTTGGACGCTCCTTTTATGTCTTAGAAATACAATAACTAAAGGAGCCCAAGTAGATCGTTGAAAGTGTTTTGCCCGCAGGACTATCTTAAATGGGATTACCACATTTGTGGCAAAAGTTCGAATTATGAGGATAGTCTCCGGTGCCACATTCTTTGCATGGAGTTTTACTAAGATCTGAAGGCTTTTGCGGTGTTTTAGCTATTTCTGCAGTAACAATTCCGGTAGGAACCGCAATTATACCATATCCTAAAATCATTACGAAAGAGGCAATAAATTGTCCTAAAGGAGTCACGGGAGAAATGTCTCCGTAACCTACGGTTGTTAGTGTTACAATGGTCCAATAAATACTGATGGGAATACTTGTAAAGCCGCTTTGTTCACCTTCAACCACATACATGACAGAGCCTATTATGATGGTTATTATGAGGACAAAATAGATAAAAACTATGATTTTACCACGACTGGCGTCGATTGCTTTTTTTAATTGGACAGACTGGCTAGTAAATTTTGGGTGATTTAAAATTTTGAATAATCGTAATAGTCGGAATGACCGAACTACACTTAAGATACTGGTACCTAAAAAGAAAAATGACAAATACATGGGTAAAATAGCAAGTAAATCAATAATTCCATAAAAACTAAAGATGTATTTCCAAGGTTTATTAATGGAAATGATGCGTAAAATATATTCAATGGTAAAGAACCCGGTGATGATCCATTCAAGAAAAACAAGTTGAGAATGGTATTTAAAATCGAATTCTGCAACGGTTTCCATCATGACTAAAAGTACGCTTAGCAAGATGATTCCTAACAGAATTAAATCAAAATAACGCCCAGCTTTAGTACTAGTGCCATAGATAATGACATGAGTGCTTTGTTTAAAAATGTCGTATTTCGATTTGGTTTTACGCATATACAAGAAATGAATTTGGGATTAGTACTAGAATTTTACTATCTTAAAACCTTTATTTTTTCTTATGTGTCCTTGAATGATATTGCGGGTATCACGGTTGTTTTGCATCGGAATCAATATGTTTTTCAGAATTTCGATATTTGTTATTTGATAATTTAAAGCATAGAAAGTATAGCCTTTGTAAATACCGTTTTCAACTAGCACAGCGCTGCGTTCATTGACAGTCCTTCCTTTTTCAACAATAACCATATTTCGGTTTTCAAAACTATTATTAGTAATGAACGCTAATACTCTTAAATTGTATTCTTCTGCAGATATCATGCCTATGCAAGCACCATCGCACTCTTTTATTTTATATTGAAAACAAGCTACTTTTGTTTGATATAGGCCTGTGTATTTTTGACATAAATTATACTTTTCAGTAATTCTAAACATACTATTTTTTCCTTCTTGTAAGCTGGTGAATGAGGTGATTTCTTTTTTACGTCCGTCCGCTTTTAACAATTTTAAGTTCAAATAGCCTTGCTCATCCATTTCCTGATATAGTGCCCATTGAAATATACTTTTTCGCTGTGCTCTATTGTATTTAGGCTTGTTTTTCTTGATTTCTTCACTTTCTTTTAAAAGTGCTATTAATTCACTTCCTGTTTCTTCGTAAGTTACGGCAAATACTTCAACTTGAATTTTTTTAGCACTATTAGTAATACCCGTAAAATGCTGGTTTACCCTTTTTCTGATGTTGATACTTTTACCAATATAAATAAGAGTACCACTTTCATTATAAATATAGTAAACACCAGTTACTGCAGGTAAAACATTTAAAATATCAATTAATTTTGGAGCTAAACCTTTTTCGATTTTAAATTTTATGAAGTCTTTAATGATTTCTTTTTCTAAATCTTTGTCCAAAAGCATTTTGAATAACTGCACTGTTGCCATAGCATCCCCGCTGGCTCTGTGTCTATCTGCTATTGGAATTCCTAGGGCACGAACCAATTTTCCTAAACTATGTGAAGGCTGTTCTGGTAATAATTTTTTGGATAATTCAACGGTACAAAGTGTTTTTTGATGGAAATCATATCCCAAACGTCTAAATTCAGTGCGTAGTATCCGATAATCAAAATCGGCATTATGCGCCACAAGTACACAATCATTAGTCATTTCGATAATGCGCTTGGCCACTTCAAAGAATTTAGGGGCCGAATGTAACATGGCATTGTTTATTCCTGTCAGTTTAACCACAAAAGGTTGAATTGGTATTTCAGGATTGACTAAGCTGATGAATTGATCTATGATTTCACGACCATCAAATTTATATATAGCGATCTCGGTAATCCCTTCTTCGTTGAATTGTCCCCCTGTTGTTTCTATGTCGAGTATTGCGTACAATTTTGTATTCAGTTTATAGTTTTTAGTAATCAATTTCAAATTAGAACCAATTAGAATTGATCACTAATTAAAAACCATTATCGTTTGCCAAAGATACTACTTCCAATACGAATCATCGTACTGCCGAATTCGATAGCGAGTTTATAATCACCTGACATGCCCATAGAAAGGATTTTAGGTTCAAGGTTCTTGGTTTTGGACCCTGTGGTTAAATAATCAAAAATTGATTTTAAATGGCTAAATTCTTTTTTGATTTGGTTTTGATCTTCCGTAAAAGTAGCCATCCCCATCAATCCTGTAATGCAAATGTTTTTCATTTCGTTAAATTCATCGGAATCCAGTATGTTTTTCAATTCACTGTTATCAAGACCAAATTTCGTTTCCTCTTCGGCGATATGTATTTGCAATAAACAATCGATAATTCGGTCATTTTTAGCTGCTTGTTTGTTGATTTCTTTTAATAACTTGAAACTATCAACTCCATGAACTAAACTCACAAATGGTGCCATAAATTTTACTTTATTCGTCTGAACGTGTCCAATCATATGCCATTGGATATCTTTGGGCATTTGCTCCCATTTCTCCGCCATTTCTTGGATTTTATTTTCTCCAAAAATTCGTTGGCCCGCCTCATAGGCCTCCATCAAATCGGAAATGGGTTTTGTTTTTGATACGGCAACCAATTTTATTTGTTCAGGCAACTTGTTTTTTATCGAAAGTAAATTTTCAGCGATTGACATTTTTTATTTTTTTAGAAGGTTTTGTTTAATCTAAAGCTCATAAATGACAATGCCACTTCTGAACTTTGGTTCTATATAAGTACTTTTTGGCGGCATAATCAAATTGTGATCAGCCAAAGCTATAATTTCATTGATGTTTGATGGAAAAAGAATAAATCCTAGTTCAAAATCACCTTCATCGATGACTTGTTTCAGTTCTAAAATCGATTGCTTTCCAGAGAGATACTCGATTCGTTCGTCATTACGTAAATCTTTTATGGACAAGAGGGGCAAGAGGATGGTTTCATATAAAATCTGCGTATCTATGCAGTCCAATGGAGTTTCAAAAAGCTGTTTTTCTTTCCTTAAATTCAAACTATAGAATTCATTGTCGAGATACATTCCGAATTGGTGACTCACGGAAGGCAGGAATGGTTGTTGATTTTTATTTTCGACGATAAAATTCTCATTTAACTTATTGATAAAATCTTCTTTTTGCAGCCCATTCAAATCCTTTACAAGCCTGTTGAATTGATATATTTTGATATTGTTTTCAGGTATCAGATAAGTAAGTAAATACTCTTTTGCGGTATTTTCGATATTTTTATTTTCTTCCGACAATAATTTGGCCGCTTCTGAACGGTGATGACCGTCAGCAATATATAGCGTATTTATTTTTTCGAAAATATTCTGAATCCATTTAACTTCTACAGCATCATCAATTTTCCATAAATAATTGATTTCTTTTTTAGTCGAAGAGAACTCAAAGTCCGCTAGTTTTTGGGTACAATTAAATATCCAGTTTTCGATTGTCTTATTATCGGGGTAAGTCATCAAAACGGGTTCCGTGTTAAACTCGGAATGTTTCATATATTCTTTTAATAATTGAACTCTAAATGCTAAAGTTTCCTCATGTTTTTTTATGCTGTTGTTACTGTAATCTTTAATGCTTGTTCCAACAATTATTCCTGTGAAAGTTTGGTTTTTAGTAACAATTTTATGTATATAAATAGCAGGATTTATGTCTTTAACCAAAATATTTTCGGTTTTGAAATCTTGGTATTTTTGAAATACCTGACGGTATCTTTTTTCAAAAGAAACTCTTTCCTGATTGGTATAAGCCGGTTTTAAGATGTGTAAAAAAGAGAGTGGATTGAAATCTAACTGTGCTGCCAATTCCGCAGTCTCATATTCTTCGTAAGATCGACAAGTTACAAGGCTAACTTTATCACGGGTTGGACGAACTGCTTGAAAAGGAATTATTTTAGCCATTATTTATTGTTTTCGTTATCAGGCTGCGGTATTCAGAGCTAATGCACTTGAATCACATCCTAATAATTTGCCTTTTATATAAATTGTTTAGAAATTTTATCTGCTTTTTTGCTTTCGGAATAGTCGTAAAATCCTTCCGCAGATTTTACGCCTAATTTACCTGCACGAACCATATTTATTAATAGCGGACAAGGGGCATATTTTGGATTCTTAAAGCCGTCATACATTACGTTTAATATTGCCAAACATACATCAAGTCCAATAAAATCAGCTAATTGTAAGGGGCCCATTGGATGTCCCATTCCCAGTTTCATCACAGTATCAATTTCATAGACGCCGGCCACTTTGTTGTATAAAGTTTCGATGGCTTCATTGATCATCGGCATCAAAATTCTATTGGCCACAAAGCCAGGGTAATCATTAACTTCTACAGGTGTTTTTCCTAATTTTTCGGATAGTGCCATGATGGTCTTTGTTACTTCGTCACTGGTGTTGTAACCACGGATGATTTCGACCAATTTCATAATGGGTACAGGATTCATAAAGTGCATTCCGATAACGCGCTCAGGATGTGCAACAATAGCTCCAATTTGCGTAATAGAAATGGAAGAAGTATTTGTGGCAAGAATTGTGTTGTGAGAGCAGGCATCATTCAATTGCTTGAAAATACTCAGTTTCAAATCTACATTTTCCGTAGCTGCTTCCACCACTAAATCAGCGCCGACAACACCATCTTTTATGTCGGTATAAGTTATAATATTAGTGATTGTTTTTGCTTTGTCCTCTTGTGTAATGGTTCCTTTCGCTACCATTCTATCCAAATTAGCAGCTATTGTAGCCATCCCTTTATCTAGGGATCTTTCAGATAAATCAATTAATTTTACGGTAAAACCACTTTGGGCAAAAGTATGGGCAATTCCATTACCCATTGTTCCTGCTCCGATTACTGCTATAATATTCATTTAATTTCTATTTTAATTTTAAAGTCTTCTCGTTTAACTTTTAAATCCGAATCGTTAATCTATTTCTTAAAACAATCTATAATCCGGTAGGCTACTCTTAAGGCTTCTGTCGCTTGTTCCAATGTTACAATTGGAGTGGAATTGTTATTTATCGCATCTGCAAAAGTTTCCAGTTCCTCTAGAATCGCATTGTTTTGTTTCACTTCAGGGTTAGAAAAATAAATTTGTTTTTTTACGCCTTCTGCATTTTGTAAAATCATATCAAAATCCCCGGGTTCTTCTGGGGCATCTTTCATTTTGACCACTTCACATTTCTTTTCTAAGAAATCCACAGAAATGTACGCATCCTTCTGAAAGAAACGAGTTTTTCGCATATTTTTCATCGAAATTCGGCTGGCGGTTAAATTGGCTACACAACCGTTTTCAAATTCGATACGGGCATTGGCAATGTCCGGAGTATCACTGATAACAGATACACCACTGGCGCTAATATTTTTTACTTTAGATCTCACGACACTTAAAATAACATCAATATCATGTATCATTAAATCCAAAACTACTGGAACGTCCGTGCCTCTAGGATTAAATTCTGCCAAACGATGCGTTTCAATAAACATGGGGTTTTCAATCATTTTTTTTGTAGCAATAAATGCGGGATTAAATCGCTCAACATGCCCCACCTGCCCTTTGACATTGTATTCTTTAGCTAATACAATAATTTCTTCGGCTTCCGCCAAGGTATTTGAGATGGGTTTTTCTATAAAAACATGCTTGCCAGACTTTATTGCAACTTTAGCGCATTTGTAGTGGGATAGTGTAGGGGTAACGATGTCTATAACGTCTACAGCATGGATAAGTGTGGCTATTGTACTAAAATTTTTGTAACCAAATTCCTTTGATATTTTATCGGCATTTTCTTGATTAGGATCGTAAAAGCCAACTAATTCATATTTTTCAGATTGTTGTAATAAACGTAAATGTATTTTTCCAAGATGACCAGCACCTAGTACTCCAATTTTCAGCATAATGATGTTGTTTCCACAAAAATAACAATTTAATGATTAAACTCTTAAGGATGATGGACAATTATTTGATCATTTAAAAATTAAAATTTGACAATTGGAATTAAAATTAGTTTTCTATTTTTACGGAAATTAAATAATAAACTTTGAAAGACACAGGCAAACATCAAGGGCTTCGGAATCAATTAGTAAGCGTTTTAAAGCAAAAAGGTATTACTGATGTAAATGTTTTGGAAGCAATCAAAAAAATTCCACGACACTTGTTTTTGAATTCTAGTTTTGAAGATTATGCCTATCAAGATAAGGCATTCCCTATTGCGGCTGGTCAAACCATTTCTCAACCTTATACTGTCGCTTTCCAGTCCCAATTATTGGAGATAAAAAAAGAACATAAAGTTCTAGAAATAGGAACGGGTTCAGGCTATCAAACGGCTGTTTTATGTTTGATGGGTGCCAAGGTTTTTAGCATAGAGCGACAAAACGAATTATTTAAGCAGACCTCGGTATTATTACCCAAGTTGGGAATTCGTCCTAAACATCTTTCCTTTGGTGATGGCTACAAAGGTTTACCAAGTTATGCTCCCTTTGATAGTATTATTGTTACTGCTGGAGCCCCTTTTATACCACAACCCTTGATGGCACAATTAAAAATAGGGGGCAGGCTCGTTATTCCATTGGGAGAAGATGTTCAAATAATGACTTTATTGATTCGGAAAAACGAAACTCAATTTGAGAAACATGAATTGGGGGAATTTCGATTCGTTCCTTTGTTGGAGCATAAAAATTAAATAAAAACTCATTTGTGCTTGTGAATAGTTTTTTTACTGGGACCTGATAGCGATTTGACGCTCTAGATTTTCTTTCTCAATCTGAGAAATAAACATTACAAAAGGTTCCTTATTATTTCCTACTAAAACACTTTCCAGTGTTTTGTAATACTCAGTTCTGGTCAGGGTGTCACCACTAATGCTGACAATTAGGTAGCCATTTTGCAATAAAACGAGATTCATAATCAATCTCGAGACTTTTGCGGTTCCATTGGTAAAAGGGTAAATAGATAGTAGACGCTGCTGTATTTCCGTTGCTAAAATAATAGGATGCAAAGTACTTCTGTTTATTTCATACCAGTTAAAAAGGGCTTCTATTTCTTTTTGGATTGTCGAAGGATCTGATGGATAAAAGCTGTTTTCTTTTACTGCAAAAGGAATTTTTCTGTATTGTCCTGCTTCTTTAGGAAGTATTCCCCTTAGAATAAGACTGTGAATCGCAATAACCTCTCTTTCATTGAGTACAAGGTTCTTGTCAATCATATTTTTAATATAAGCTATCGCTTCAATGTGATTTAGAGCTTCCATGTGTTCTCGCATGTTTTTTCCTGATATCGTTTGGCCTCTATTGACTACGAGATCGGTTTCTGATAGGGTCAAGGTGTTTCCCTCGATACGATTACTTTCAAACGTATATTCTAATTCGGAGTCTTCTTCAATTAGAGAATTACCAATTGGTTTAAAAGTTTCCAATTTTAGCTTTAATTGATCGATTTCATCCAAAAGTCTCTGTAGTTCAGGCGAAATTTTACTGGCACAGGAAACTCTTAACGATTTAATTTCAATTTCGGCATCTTTTAGCGCTTGTAAAGCAAATTCTTCTTGGCCTATTTCATCAATAATTTTTTCTTTAAGCCAAATGGTCATCAATGTTTCAAAATCAATATCAAGTAACGCTGCCAATTTTCTTATTTGTTCTTTGGTGGGTTTTCTTGATCCAGTTTCAAATTTACTTACTAAAGCTTGATCAATATTTAGTAGTTGGGCTACTTCTCTTGTTTTTAATCCTTTTTGTTCTCGGCCATTTTTAAGTAAGCTCTTCATTTTAAAAATAGATTTACATTGTCTTGACAAATAAGGTCATTATTTTTTATGTAAAAAAAAGTCAAGTTTCCTGACTTTAAATTTAATTTAAAACTCTTTTTTGATTCTAGCAAGATCACGCTTAGAATCTTGCTCTTTAAGAGATTCCCTCTTATCATAGGTTTTTTTTCCTCTGCAAAGTCCTATTTCCAGTTTAGCCATTCCTTTTTCGTTTGTGAGCAACTTCAATGGAATAATGGTTAATCCCTTAGCTTGAACACTTTTTGCCAAACTTTTTAATTCTTTTTTGTTTAGCAAAAGCTTCCGTTCACTTCTCGCTTTATGATTGAATTGGTTTCCAAAAGTATATTCCTCTATATATGTATTGATTGCAAAAAGTTCCGTACCACTAAATTCACAAAAACTTTCGGTAATGTTGGCTTTCCCTAGACGAATTGATTTAATTTCAGTCCCCGCCAAAACGATTCCAGCGGTGAATTTTTCGATTATTTCGTAATCGTAACGGGCTCTTTTATTAAGTATGTTGATTTTTTTTAGCATAGGATTACAAATGTATGAACAAATCAATGAATCCAACCTATTTTTTATAAAATTGATTTAAATTTGCAATATGGAAAAGCAGCAATCAAAAGATCCTCTCCACGGAATTTCTCTTAAAATTATTTTAGAAAAATTAGTAGATAATTATGGATTCGATACTTTGGGCGAATTAGTGAACATCAAATGTTTTAATGAAAACCCAAGTATCAAATCGAGTCTTACTTTCTTGCGGAAAACAGAATGGGCAAGGAAAAAAGTAGAAGAGTTATATGTGAGTAGCAAGCCTAATTTTGAAAACTAGATTTAGTTCAATTTATAAGAAATCATAACCCCGCCTCGATAAGGTATAATTTCGCCGCTTTTATTATAATTTTTTGCTTCATCGTAGCGCTCTCCCGTACTTAATAAGTATCCTTTGTAAAAGCCGTATGAATTTCCTGCTCCTAAAAAACAATCTAACATAAACTTGTCGTTTATTTTGGTTTGGAACCCTACTGTGACCCCGGTTAGATAACCAACGCCTTTTTGATATTTATCGGTATTCAAGTAATTCCATTTTTGGAAATTAAATAGAGAAAGGCCAATATGTACACCAGCGTAAAACCCATTGTTTTTTTCATGGAAATGATATCTATATTCTGGTATAAACGTATAAAATTGTTTTGGCTTTCCACTTATAGATTTCCAAGGTGATGCTAAAATGTCGAATTGAAATGTTGATTTTTTACCAATACTAGTTTCAATTCCAACATTAGGAATAGCTAACAAAGTGGTTAAAGCATTTACTTTTATATAGGTTTGACTTTGCGATTGAATTGAAAATAAAACGACAAGTAATAATAAAATATTCTTCATAATATGATTTTCTGAGGTCTTGTATAAGTTGGTTTTAAGCAATGTTCCATTGCAAATATAAAATAAATATCTATTTAATTGTAATATAATTTCTACGATTTCTTACTATTATTCATTTAGTGATGAATATATAACAGTGTCCAAAAATCGTCCGTTAAAAAAATCGTTTTCTCTTAAATGAGCTTCTTTTACGAAACCGTTTTTTTGTAACACTTTTTCTGACGATATGTTAGCTGGATCTATAATCGCTTCAATAGAATGTAATTTCATTTCCTCAAAACCATATTTGACCACCTCTTTTATGGCTTCTGAAATGATTCCTTTTCCTTGAAATGTTGGGAGTAGCATATAACCCAACTCAGCTCTGTAATTTTCTTGTCGTATCTTGTAGTGACCTATTATTCCAATCAGTTTTGGACTTCCCTTTAATGTAATAGCCCAATTTATTCCTTCTTGAGTTTCTATTTTGGCATCAATATTTGCAATATGTTCTAAAGCGTCTTCTGTGTTTTTAAGTAATGGCCTTGGAATATATTTCATGGTTTCCGGATCAGAACGCAGTTGAAGAATCTCTTTTACGTCAGAGTAAATTAAGCGTCGTAGAAACAAACGTTCCGTTTTAAGACTTGGAAACGGTTCAAAATTTAGCTGTAGCATATTTTTGACTATTAGATTAATTAAAGGATTTCGATACTAAACTTTGATTTGAAAGTCTCATTTGACTCCAGAATTTGAATACTTTCCTTGTCCATAATGTTTCCAGAGCTTTCAATAGAATCCGAATATCCAAACCAGGGTTCAATACAAAGAAACGGTGCATCTTTTTTTGTCCAAATACCAAGGTTTGGAAAGTCCTCGTAATGTACTCTTAGAATTGGGTTTTCAGTTTCAAGTATTGTCAGGTAATTGGATTGTAGAGACTTAAAGATTAAGGCGTCGTTTTTGAACAGCTGATAGTCTAATGGAACTTCATTATTTACCGTCGCTAGGGTTTTGGTTTGATTTGTAATTAAATCGTTTTCTAGTAGATTGTAAACCAGAGGCTCTTCTTTTTCAAATTGAATACTATAACTTTTAAAATTTCCGGGCAAAGAAAATGCAGGATGCGCTCCGATAGAAAACGGCATTTTTCTATTTCCGCTATTCATTACCTGGTAATGAATGTTTAGACTATTGCCTTCAAGTACATAGCTAATTTGCAGTTCAAAATCAAAGGGATACACTTTTAAAGTTTCTGCAGTCGATTGTATCGAAAAAGTGGCGCTATTTTCGTTTTTATCAATTAATCTAAATACCACGTCCCTAGCAAAGCCATGTCTGGACAAGTGGTATTGAACAGAATTATACCTAAAGAGATTGTCTTTCAGGGTACCTACAATAGGGAAAAGAATAGGGGAGTGTTTTCCCCAAAACTCGGGATTTCCTTCCCAAATGTATTCTTTATTTTCGCTGTGCGTTTTAAGTGAAAATAGTTCTGCACCAGAATGATTAATCTCTGCCGTTAAATATGAGTTTGTTATTGTTGTGGTCAAAATGATAGAGTCCTTTACTATTGAATTAAGTTGTAAATATATTTCTTAATTTTTATTTTATGCAGAGAACATCAATGAATTACATTTTTTTATAAAACTTTCCTAAAATTTGATTATTGCGCTGAATTTATTTTATTGGTATGCTTCTTTTTCATTAATTTGCTGAATAAATAACGAAAAACATGAAAAATATTCGGTTCAAAGCTCTGCTCCAGATGACTTTATTGTTGGGGGCATCTTGCCTATGGGCGCAGCAAGTTCCTTCTGGTGAAACAATAGCGCCAACTTCACATTATAATTATCATGATGCTTTTGCACCGTTTTTTTATTCTAAAAATGGAACAAGTACGCGTTCTGCTAGTGGTCAGCCTGGTCCGGAATATTGGCAAAATAGAGCGGATTATCAGTTGACTGCTCAACTGAATGAGAAAAATAATGAAATTGTAGGTACAGCTATAGTTAGCTACACTAATAATAGTCCAGATAAGATGTCTTTTGTTTGGATGAATGTGGACCAAAATTTATTCGCTGCGGATTCGCGTGGAAATGCAGTTATTCCTTTGACAGGGAGTCGCAATGGTGCCCGAGGGCAAATTTTTGACGGTGGTCATAAAATTAAATCCGTTAAGGTTATTATGACAACTAAAGGAAAAGTTACTGAGGTCGATGCTAAATACATTATTACAGATACTAGAATGCAGGTCATGCTACCTCAGGTATTAAATGCCAAGGGAGGTTCTGTAAAAATCAAAATTGATTTCTCATATATTTCGCCGAAGGAAGGCTCGGATCGTACAGGAGTTCTAGACACTAAGATTGGGAAGATCTTCACAATTGCACAATGGTATCCGCGTATGTGTGTTTATGATGATATACAAGGCTGGAATGTTAACCCATATTTGGGAGCATCTGAGTTTTACTTGGAATACGGAGATTTTGACGTAAATATTACTGCGCCATCAAATCATATAGTTGTTTGTTCTGGAGAATTAGTGAATCCAACCGCTGTTTATAGTACAGTGGAACAAAACAGATTGGCAAAAGCGAAGAAAAGCGACAAGACGGTTTTTATACGCACCGCAGACGAAGTGTCTGCTGGATCAAATGCAGTCGTGTCGACTACTAAAACCTGGCATTTTAAATTAAAAAATGCGAGAGATATGTCTTGGGCATCATCAGCAGCATTTATTTTAGACGGTGCTAAAATTAATTTACCAAGCGGTAAAAAATCGTTGGCATTATCAGCATATCCTGTGGAGAGCTCAGGTGATGAAGCTTGGGGTCGCTCTACAGAGTTTACTAAGGCTTCTATTGAGAACTATTCAAAAAGATGGTTTGAGTATTCTTATCCTGTTGCTACAAATGTAGCTGGGAATGAAGGTGGTATGGAATATCCAGGAATCGTTTTTTGTGGATGGGAAGCTAAAGGCGAGGATTTATGGGGAGTGACGGATCACGAATTTGGTCATAACTGGTTCCCTATGATTGTGGGCTCAAACGAACGTTTATTTGCTTGGATGGATGAAGGGTTCAACAGTTTTATCAACTCCTTAAGTTCAGCTGACTTTAACAATGGAGAGTACAAATCAGAGCCAGTTGATTTTCATAAAATGGCAGAAACGTTTACTAGACCTGATTTAGAAACCATGATGAGTTCTCCCGATAATATGAAAGAGGCTAATATTGGTGTTTTGTGTTATTTTAAGCCGAGTTCTGCGTTGATTGTTTTACGTGAACAAGTGTTAGGCGAAGAACGTTTTGACTTGGCTTTTCGTACCTATGTAGAACGTTGGGCTTTTAAACATCCTACTCCGGATGACTTTTTTAGAACAATGGAAAATGTTGCTGGTGAGGATTTAAGTTGGTTTTGGAGAAGTTGGTTTGTGAACAACTGGAGATTAGATCAAGGAATAAATACGATCAAATATGTAAAAAATGATCCTAAGCAAGGAGTCGTTATCACTATAGAGAATTTCGACAAAATGGCTATGCCAATAGTTTTGGATGTAAAAACTAAAAGTGGGAAAGTTGACCGTGTAAAATTGCCAGTTGAAGTATGGCAAAAAAACAAAGTATGGTCTTTTAAGTATGATTCTACAGAGGAAATTGAGAGCATTACTTTAGACCCAGATCACGCTTTTCCGGATAATAATGAAGGAAATAATATTTGGACATCTGCTAAAGGTAGCATTGAAAAAGATCTTATTTTAGATGGTTATTTGGGAACTTATTCTAATGATAAAGCGCCGATAAAAATTGTTTTTAGTGAGGAAAACGGGCTTCTTAATGTAGGAATAACTGGTTATCCTGACTTCACCGTAGAGCCGACAGCTAAGGATTTTTTCGAATCTAAAAGAGCAGGGCTTAAATTTCAATTTAACGAAAGTAAAACCGGATTTGAAATGATTGTCAATGATAGTCAAAAGATTCCTTTTACGAAGGATAAATAGTTCCTTCAATACTATGCAAACAAAAGCACCATTCGCTGCGGCGAATGGTGCTTTTTTATATAAAATATTTAATTTTTTTAAGCTGGAATTTGTTGGCTTAAACAATGCAAAGTCCCAAAACCCCATATCAAATCAATAGCGCTGATTCCGATGATTTCTCTATCTGGAAAACACTCCGCTAGAATGTTTAGAGCCTGACGATCATTAGGGTCGTTAAAAGTGGGAACTAAAACACATTTATTCAAAATAAGGAAATTGGCATAACTCGCGGGTAATCTTAACCCTTCAAAATCCAAGCGTTTTGGCATTGGCAAAGTCACAATGATTGGAGACTTACCATTTTCTAACTTTGCACTCTGTAAACGCTTTAGGTTGTCTTGCAAAGGAAGATAATTGTTATCCCCGGTATTGGTCTCAATAATCGTTACAATAGTTTCTTCGTTTATAAAACGGCATAAATCGTCGATATGTCCATGGGTGTCATCGCCTTCTATTCCATTACCTAGCCAAATGACATTCGTTATTCCCAAGTATTCTTTGAATACTGCTTCATAGTCAGCTTTCGTGAAATTAGGGTTTCGAACTTGAATATCGGGATGCATCAAACATTCTTCCGAGGTTAGTAAAGTTCCTTTACCATTTGAATCGATTGCACCAGCTTCTACAATTACAGTCTTTCCCTTGTAAATGACTTGCGTCAAAGGAATATTAAGAAACTGAGCCGCTTTAGCGGGAACATGTTTGTCTAACTTATAATTTTTATACTTCGCCCAACCGTTAAAATTGAAATTTAACGCTTCTCTTTTTTCTCCGTTTTTAATAACAAGAGGACCAGAATCACGCATCCAGCTTCTATTGGTTTTTTGGATTATAAATGAAAGATTATGGAGGTTGACATGAGCTCTTTTGAGCAGACCGCTAACTTTTTCTTTTAATTTTTCGTCAGCAACTATTAAAAACACCGTTTCGTAAAGGGCTACTTTTTTGATAAATTCGACAAAAGCCCATTTAATCGCGTCGTATTTTCCGGGCCAGTCGTTCCCATTATGAGGGAAACATAGTAATATGCCTTGTTGATTTTCCCATTCTGCAGGAAACCTTCTGTTATTTTCCGTCATATTTAATTTATATTATAGAATTACAAAGATAAACATTAAGGAGCGAGTTTAATATATTTTTAAAAGCTTGACATCGTACATCTATTTTTTTTGGTTTTATTTAAGAATAATTTTATTAATAATAAGGTAATGTTGTTTTAATATCTCTTTGATTGTATCCTGTTATTTTTGAAAAAAATAAAATATAATTATGAAAAATTACGGATTAGCTTTAATTGCAACAGTTTTTTTATTATCAAGTTGTGCAAATGACAACCTGATGGAAAATGAAATAGTTGAAGAAACTATTGACGAAAACCCTTCCAGTTTCCAAGAAATCGGTTCTATAACGATAGGTGGTGAGGGAGCTGCTGAAATTAGTGCTTACGATGAAGTTTCTAAAAAGCTTTTTACAGTAAATAATAGTGAAAGCAACAAAATTGACGTTATTGATTTAACGGATCCCACAAATCCAAAACTTATTGCAAGTATTGACTTAAGTCCATTTAATGGTGCTGCAAACAGTGTTGCCACATACAATGGTAAACTAGCCGTGGCTTTAGAAGCTATTCCAAACAAACAAGATTTGGGTAAAGTAGTTGTTTTTAACACAGCAAATTATGCTGTAATTAAAGAAATAACTGTGGGATCTTTGGCTGATATGGTTACTTTTTCTCCTGATGGGAAATATATTATGTCAGCTAATGAAGGCGAGCCTAATGATGATTATAGTAATGATCCAAATGGAAGTATTTCAATCATTGATGTTATGAACAATTACAGTGTTACAACATTAGATTTTACTGGGTTTAGTTCACAGTTAAGTACGTTAACTGCAGCTGGATTTAGAATTGGAAAATCAGACGCTAGCTTTGCTGCCGATATTGAGCCAGAATATATTACGATTTCAGCAGATTCAAAAACCGCTTGGGTAACTTTACAAGAAAATAATGGAGTCGCTAAAGTAGACCTGGTTTCAAAAAGTATTTCTAAAATTTTTCCATTAGGGTTCAAAGATTACAATCAAATTGAGAATGCTATTGACGTTAGTAACAAAGATGATGTAGTAGCTTTTAATACATGGAAGGTAAAAGGTTTGTTTATGCCTGATGCAATTGCTAGTTATTCTGTAAATGGAATTAATTATTTTATTACAGCTAATGAAGGAGACGCAAGGGAGTATGGTGATTATGCTGACGTAGAAAGGTTGAGTAAATTAACTTTAGATCCTGTCGCTTTTCCAGATGCTGCTACGTTACAACAAGACAGTAAGATGGGTAGATTAAATATGATCACTACAATGGGAGATGCTAATAAAGACGGTAAATACGAAGAGCTGTTTGCTTTTGGGGGACGTTCTTTTACGATTTGGAATGGAGACTCAGGAAGTTTAGTTTTTGATAGTAAAAATGAATTAGACAAAAAATCACTAGAATTTGGTACTTATGATGACGGCCGTAGTGATGACAAAGGTTCAGAGCCAGAATCAGTTGTAGTTGCTAGAATGGGGTCGAAGAATATTCTTTTTGTAGGATTAGAAAGAACAGATAACTGTATGATTTATGACGTAACTAATCCTAATGCTCCTATATATTTACAAACTTTAAAAACAGGTGATGCTCCAGAAGGATTACTTTTTATTCCAGCTAGCAAGAGTCCAACGAAAAGAAGTTTGGTCATTGTGAGCAGCGAAGGAGATGGAACTATAAAAATATTTCAACCCGACTTAAATTAGATCTAGCGC
>JBLIKQ010000001.1:0-76081 GCA_047635475.1 Porticoccaceae bacterium | reverse complement strand
TTGATTGATAAGATTGGGATGAATTCCATGGTTATAGAAACGGATATGGCAGGAAACTATGTGGGCTCTTCCTATGGGTGGGCAACGACAAGGGATTGGGCAAAATTCGGTTTGTTGTATTTGTACAAAGGAAATTGGAACGGGGACCAGATTCTTGATGAAAGCTGGGTGAAATATTCGGCAAAATCCACCAATACATCTGAAGGAAAATATGGAGCTCAATTTTGGCTGAATGCCGGAGGAAGGTTTCCTGATGTTCCCAGAGAGATGTATTATTGTAGTGGTTTCCAAGGACAGATGGTGGCTATTATCCCGTCACTCGATTTGGTGATTGTCAGAATGGGTCTGAAAGAAGATCCTGAATTTGACTTTAACGGAATGTTGAGTGGGATAATTGGAAGTTTGAAGAAGTAAGTTCAAAATATATAACATAATATAAATTATGGGTGATTTGGTGAAACAGGAACAAATTATATCGTGGATATTTCTTGCTATAGCACTTGCGACATAAACTAAGGCTACAGATATTAATGGAATTATTGCCGTCGCCGACCGAATTAATCATGTAGTTCCTTCTCAAAAGGAATTACAAACTTCTATTTCATTTCTAATAGACAAAGGACTTATCGTTAAACAAGCTAAGAAGTACGAATTGACGATTATTGGTAAATTTGAATATAATAAAGCTTCGGAGAAAACGAATTTATTGATGAGTATATGGAAAAACCTAGAAATTAATTTTACTTAATTTTTAGTTAGTTCAGTGAACTTCGTTTGAAATGAATAGCTCATTAAAAATTTTAACCCCAAAGCACACAACATAAAATTGCAAAGAGCGCAAAGTTTAATTCATAAACTCTGCGCCCTTTGCGTAAACATTATTGAACCTTTCGGTTATATTTTACAAATCAAAACCCATCTTAACGCCTAATTTGTTAGCAATAATTTTGGTGATTCGTTGTTTCAATTCGGGTATTTTGATGTTGTCGATAACCACGTTCGAGAACGCGTACATCAATAAAGCTTTAGCTTCTTTTTTAGGGATTCCGCGTGCTTGCATATAGAACAGAGCAGTTTCGTCTAATTGTCCAACGGTGCAACCATGTGAACATTTTACGTCATCAGCAAAAATTTCCAATTGCGGTTTAGCATTTATCGTAGATTTGTCACCCAATAAAATGTTGTTGCTTTTTTGAAAAGCATTCGTTTTTTGAGCCTCTTTCTCTACGTATATTTTTCCGTTGAAAACACCTGTTGAGCGGTCGGAATAGATTCCTTTATAATCTTGGAAACTTTCGCAATTAGGAGTAGAATGCTGCACTAGGGTGAAGTGATCTACGTGTTGTTTCTCGCCAATAATGGTTATTCCGTTCAAGGTGCTTGTCAATCTTTCTCCAAAATGGTAAAAGTTCAAGTTGTTTCTAGTTATGTTTCCTCCAAAAGAGAAAGTGTGAACCGAAACATGGCTTTCTTGTTTCTGAGAAACATAAGTGTTGTCTATGAGGTTGGCCTCAAGAGTATCGTTTTGTATTTTATAATAATCAACAATTGCACGTTTTTGAGCGAAAATCTCGGTAACGGAATTCGTTAGGACCGGGTTTTCGGTCAAGCTTTGGTGACGTTCTATAATTTGGGCATGAGAGTTTTCACCAACAACTACCAAGTTACGAGGCTGTACCATAAGTGCCGATTCGTTTCCTGTAGAGAAATACATGATTTCAATAGGTTTGTCCGCCACTTTACTTTTTGGGATATTAATATAAGCACCTTCAATAGCAAAGGCCGTATTAAGCGAAGTCAAACTATCGTCTTTGTTGGCAATTTTGTTAAAGTAGGTATCAATAGCCATTTTGTACTTTGGTTGTGTCAATGCCGATGACATTAAACAAACGTCGATTCCTTCATGAGTTGTCGATGACAAGTAGGAACTAAATACGCCGTCTACAAATACTAATTTATAAGTATCAACCTCGTGTAGAAAGTATTTTTTTACTTGGTTAAATTCAATTTCAGTGTCCTTTTTAGGAAAAACGGTATAGTCATTTTTTAAGATGGCGTTTAGCGAGGTGTATTTCCAAGCTTCATCTTTTTTGGTTGGGAAACCTTTATCTTCAAAGTTTTTTATAGCCGAAGTTCTCACGTCATGAAGTTCAGAGTGAACATCGACGCGCTCTTCAAAAGCCATAAAAGACGATAGTAATTTTTCTTTTAAATCCATTTTATTTAGTTATGAGTTGTGAGTTATGAGTTATAAGTTTTGAAAACTGCTAACTAAAAACTGTTAACTAATTTAAGCTTCTTGTTCTTGTTTGATCCAGTCGTATCCTTTTTCTTCTAGCTCTAAAGCCAAAGAAGCGTCTCCAGATTTCACAATTTTTCCATTGAGAAGAACGTGTACGAAATCTGGAACGATATAATCCAATAAACGTTGGTAGTGAGTAATTACTACAATAGCGTTTTTGTCGCTTTTTAATTTGTTAACTCCGTTAGCCACGATACGTAATGCATCGATATCAAGTCCCGAATCGGTTTCATCAAGAATAGCCAATTTTGGTTCCAACATTGCCATTTGGAATATTTCATTACGTTTCTTCTCTCCACCAGAAAAACCTTCGTTTAGGGAACGAGAAAGAAACTTTCTGTCAATTTCCAGTAATTCTGATTTCTCACGAAGTACTTTTAGCATTTCGTTAGCGGGCATATCATCTAACCCTTGTGCTTTACGAGTTTCGTTGATGGCGGTTTTCACGAAATTAGTCACCGAAACTCCTGGTATCTCCACCGGATATTGAAACGACAAGAAAACACCTTTATGTGCTCTTTCTTCTGGCGCTAGCTCACGTAGATCTTCTCCTTCTAAAGAGATTTCTCCTCCGGTTACTTCATAGGTTTCGTTTCCGGCAATGATTGAAGCAAGTGTGCTTTTTCCGGCACCATTGGGTCCCATTATTGCGTGAATTTCTCCTGCTTTTACTTCAAGATTGATTCCTTTTAATATTTCCTTGCCATCGATTGAGGCATATAAATTTTTTATTGATAACATAAATGTATTGTTTTATAATGTCTTAAAAAGCTTATCCTACAGAACCTTCTAAGGAAATTTCTAATAATTTTTGTGCTTCTACTGCGAATTCCATTGGCAACTTGTTCAGAACTTCTTTGCTGAAACCATTAACAATTAAAGCAATCGCTTTTTCAGTTGGAATACCACGTTGGTTGCAATAAAAAACTTGGTCTTCTCCAATTTTGCTAGTTGTAGCTTCGTGTTCAATTTTTGCTGTTGGATTTTTGCTTTCGATGTATGGGAAGGTATTAGCACTGCAATTATTTCCCATTAAGAGAGAATCGCATTGTGAAAAGTTCCTTGCATTGTCAGCATTTGCACCAACTCTTACTAAACCTCGATAACTATTATGTGATTTTCCTGCAGAAACACCTTTAGAAATAATAGTTGATTTAGTATTTTTACCAAGGTGGATCATTTTTGTTCCCGTATCAGCTTGTTGGAAATTTGTTGTTACAGCGATAGAGTAAAATTCTCCAACTGAGTTATCTCCTTTTAGAATAACAGATGGATATTTCCATGTCACTGCAGAACCAGTTTCAACTTGTGTCCAGGAGATTTTTGCGTTTTTCTCGCAGATTCCTCTTTTGGTCACAAAATTGAAAACTCCACCTTTACCTTCTTTGTTTCCAGGATACCAGTTTTGTACCGTTGAATACTTGATTTCGGCGTCGTCTAGTGCGATTAGTTCAACTACAGCGGCGTGTAGTTGGTTTTCGTCACGACTTGGAGCCGTACAGCCCTCTAGGTATGATACGTAACTTCCTTCGTCTGCGATTAATAATGTTCTCTCGAATTGTCCTGTTCCTGCTTGATTTATTCTAAAGTAAGTCGAAAGTTCCATTGGGCAACGAACTCCTTTTGGAATATAGCAGAAAGAACCATCAGAGAATACAGCCGAGTTTAGAGCGGCATAATAGTTATCTTTTTGTGGAATTACTGTACCTAAATATTTACGAACTAATTCTGGATGCTCTTTGATGGCCTCAGAAATACTCATAAAGATGATTCCTTTTTCACCTAATGATTTCTTGAATGTTGTCGCTACTGAAACGGAGTCAACGACAATGTCCATAGCTACATTATTCATCATCTTTTGCTCATCGACAGAGATTCCTAACTTTTTATACATTTCTAAAAGTTCTGGATCTACGTCGTCTAATGTTTTATTAGGATCTACCGCTTTTGGAGCTGAATAATAGGAAATAGCCTGAAAATCAGGCTTTGGATAATGCACATTTGCCCATTCTGGTTCTGTCATTTGTTCCCATGCACGAAAAGACTCAATACGCCAATCGGTCATCCATTGAGGTTCTTCTTTTCTATTGGAAATAGCACGAACAATATCTTCGTTTAAACCAATTGGAAAAGTATCTGATTCTAGTTGGGTGTAAAACCCGTACTCGTACTCTTTAGTTTCGAGTTCGAGTTTTAAGTCGTCTTCGGTATATTTTGACATATTTTTTTATTTAGTTATTTTACAAAGAGAAACTCTCGCCGCAGCCACAGGTTCTACTTGCATTGGGATTATTGAAAACAAATCCTTTTCCGTTTATTCCACCAGAAAATTCTAGTATGGTTCCAGCTAAATAAAGGAAAGATTTTTTTTCTACTGCAATTGTTATATTGTTGTCTATGAATATTTTATCGTCCTCTCCTTTGGTTTTATCGAACTTTAAGTCATAAGACAAACCTGAGCATCCACCGCTTTTTACACCAACTCTAACGAAATCGATCGCAGCATCAAAGCCATCTTCTTTCATCAAATCGATGATTTTCTTTTTGGCAGTTTCAGAAACTTGTATCATTGTTATTTTGATTTTGTCTAAATTAAAGACAAAGATAGTATATATAAATGTTTTAGCACAACAGATAACATTTTTATAACAAATGATAAAATAGAAAAAGTTTATACGATTCCTTTTAAAGCAGATCAATTTTCATAAATTGCAGTTTATTATAAAGAAATTAAAAGATTCAGCATAGGGTTTTTATAGAAAACCCAGTCCTCTAACTCTCTAATTTTTTAATCTTTCAATTCAAAAAAAATGAAATTATATCCTATTGAAACTGGTAACTTTAAGCTCGATGGTGGTGCAATGTTTGGCGTTGTTCCCAAAACAATCTGGAGCAGAACCAATCCGGCAGACGAAAATAACTTAATTGATATTGCGGCAAGATGCTTGCTTATAGAAGATGGCAATAGATTGATTTTGATAGACACGGGAATGGGTAACAAACAATCAGAGAAGTTTTTTGGATATTATTCACTTTGGGGATCACACTCCATGGATAAGTCCTTAGCTAAATATGGGTTTCATCGTGAAGATGTTACCGATGTATTTATGACGCATTTGCATTTTGATCATTGCGGAGGCAGTGTGCAATGGAATGCGGACAAAACAGGATACGAACCTGCTTTCAAAAACGCTAAATTCTGGAGCAATGAAAGCCATTGGGATTGGGCTACAAAACCCAACCCTAGAGAAAAAGCATCTTTCCTTTCCGAAAACATTCTACCAATGCATGAAAGCGGACAGCTGAACTTCATAAAAAGACCCGAAGAGGATTTTTTAGAAAAATCAGAATTGGGTTTTGATATCTTTTTTGCCGATGGGCATACTGATAAGCAGATGATCCCACATATTAAGTATAAAGATAAAACAATCGTTTTTTGTGCTGATTTATTGGCGACAGCCGGGCACATTCCGGTTGCTTATGTTATGGGATACGATACTAGACCCCTACTGACGATGCCAGAGAAAACAAAATTCCTGAATGCCGCTGCAGACAATAATTACTATTTGTTTTTAGAACATGATGCGCATAATCAAATCATAACAGTGCAACACACTGAGAAAGGCGTTCGATTAAAAGAAGTTTTTACAGCCGAACAAATATTAACTTAGTGTTAATCCTATTCTTATTGTAACAAAATAAATTATTTTAGACAAATATTTAAAAACATAAATAAAATATTAAATGAATAGCATCAAACCCATTTGCCTTTCTGCTTTTGCCATTTTGGTTTTAGCAGGATGTGGAGCTCAAAAACAAGTTTCAAGTTTTAGTTCTTTAACCGCAATTTCCGCGCCTTTAAACGTTAAGAAAACGGCACCGTTGCAGGAAAATGAATTAAAACGTTGGAGTCATTTAGATATCGTAAAAGACACAATTCCGGGAATGAGCGTTGACAGAGCTTATGCTGAATTATTAAAAGGTAAACAAGGAGTAAAGGTAATTGTAGGCATAGTTGACTCCGGTGTTGACATTGAACACGAAGACCTTAAGTCAGTTGTTTGGACGAATGCTAAGGAAATTCCGGGGAACGGAATAGATGATGATAATAACGGATATATTGATGATATTCATGGGTGGAATTTTCTTGGAGATATTACCAAAGAGAATTTGGAATACGAAAGAATCATCAAAAACAAAGATCTAGTTGATGAAGTTACTTATCTAGAGGCTAAAAAGTTAAATGACGACAAAATAGATGAAGCCAATCAAGGGAAAGTTAGACTGGAGCAAATGATTGCAGCAACAACTGCTGCTAATGAAAAAATAGCTAAAGAATTAGGCAAAGCAACTTATACTATCGAAGAGCTTAATGCAGTTGAATCCAAAGATTCGACTGTAATGGAAAGCAAAGTGCTTATGCAAAGAATGCTCTCCTATGGAATGAGTGTTACAGAGTTAGAAGATGCTATTCAAGGTGATATTGATGGTATGATCTCCGTGCTTAACGGCGATAATCTTAAACAGAATTATAGAGAGGTAGTTGGTGATAATCCGAACGATATTAACGACATAAAATACGGAAACAATAACGTTATGGGACCAGACAAGGAAAAAATTCTTCACGGAACTCATGTTGCTGGTATTGTCGCTCAAGTTCGAAACAACAACATCGGAGGTGATGGAGTTGCTAATAATGTTGAAATCTTAACTGTTCGTGCTGTTCCAGACGGCGACGAGTATGATAAAGATATAGCGCTTGGAATTCGTTATGCAGTTGATAATGGGGCCAAAGTGATTAACGGAAGTTTCGGAAAAAGCTTTTCTCCACACAAGCAATGGGTTTACGATGCTATTAAATATGCAGAAAAGAAAGACGTCTTAATTGTTCATGCAGCGGGAAATGACGCTAAAGATATCGATAGTTTCAATAATTACCCTAATGATTCTGATGACAAAAAAACAGAGTTTGCAGATAATATGATCACTATTGGAGCTTTGAATTTTGAATATGGGGATAAAGTGGTTGCTCGTTTCTCAAATATTGGGAAAGTAAATGTTGATGTTTTCGCACCAGGGGTGAAAATTTATGCAACGACTCCAGAGAACACTTATAAGTATCTACAAGGAACATCAATGGCTGCGCCAAATGTTGCAGGTGTTGCTGCTATAATACGTTCTTATTATCCTAAACTATCGGCATCTCAAGTGAAACACATCTTGATGGATTCAGGAGTGTCAATTTCTACAGACGTTATTGTAGGTGGTAATCCAAAAGACAGTCGTTCTTTTACTAACTTATCCAAATCAGGAAAAATAGTGAATGCCTATAACGCTTTACTTATGGCAGATAAAATGTCAAAAAAATAATTAGAATACATACTAACCTAATGGAGGGACATCAGTCCTTCCATTTTTTATTTAAATACTATGAAAAAACTTCTTTTACTTTCAATTATCATGCTCAGTTTTGGGCCTATTTACGCGCAAAGTACCAGTTATTGGCAGCAACACGTTGATTACAAAATGGACGTTACCATGGACGTGAATAACTATCAATACAAGGGAAAACAGGAATTGGTTTATACCAATAATTCTGCTGACACCTTAAAAAAAGTATATTATCATTTGTTTAATAATGCTTTCCAGCCGGGGAGCGAGATGGACGCAAGACTGCATAGTATCAAAGATCCTGATGGTAGGATGGTTAATAAAGCAGTTGTCGACGGCAAAGAGGTTAAAGTGAGCCGAATTGCAAGTTTAAAATCCGATGAAATAGGCTACTTGAAAATTAGTAATTTCAAACAAGATGGTGTTGAAACTAGCGCAAAGACGGTAGGGACAATTCTTATCGTTGATTTGGCAAAACCAATTTTACCTAATAGCAAAACAACATTTACCCTTGATTTTGAAGGACAAGTTCCAGTACAAATTCGCCGTTCGGGCAGAAACAATTCTGAAGGAGTTGAATTATCGATGGCACAATGGTATCCAAAAATGGCCGAATTTGATTTTGAAGGTTGGCATGCCGATCCGTATATCGCTAGAGAGTTTCACGGTGTTTGGGGAAACTTTGACGTAAATATTACCTTAGATAAGGACTATACTTTAGGAGGTTCAGGATATTTGCAAAACCCCAACGAAATAGGACACGGTTACGAAGACGCCGGTGTTAACGTAAACTATCCTAAGAAAATGAAAATGTTGACTTGGCATTTTGTAGCGCCAATGGTTCATGATTTTGCTTGGGCTGCTGATAAAAATTACATGCACGATATCGTAAAAGGACCAAACGAGGTTGACTTACACTTCCTGTATAAAAACTATCCGAAAACTATTGAAAATTGGAAGAAATTGGAGCCTATGATGGTCAATGTAATGGATTTTTTTAATAAAAATATTGGGAACTACCCGTACAAGCAATATTCATTTATCCAAGGCGGAGATGGCGGAATGGAATATGCCATGAGTACATTGATGCTAGGAAACGGAACTCTTGAAGGGATTTTTGGAACGGCTACGCATGAATTGGGACATTCTTGGTTCCAACATGTGTTGGCATCAAATGAGTCTAAACATCCATGGATGGATGAAGGTTTTACTAGCTATATTTCTGATTTAGCAGAAAATGAATTTTCTGGCAAAAAAGTCACTAATCCTTTCGAAGGAAATTACAAAGCATACTACAATTTAGTAAATTCTGGAAAAGAGCAACCGCAAACTACACATGGTGATCGTTATGAGGAAAACAGGCCCTATAGTATTTCTTCTTATGTTAAGGGAAGTATTTTCTTGTCTCAATTGCGATACGTTATTGGTGAGGAGAAGCTTGCAGAAACAATTAAAAGATATTACAACGATTTCAAATTTAAACACCCTGCGCCCAATGACATTAAACGAAGCGCAGAACGTGTTTCTGGAGCTAATTTGGATTGGTATTTGGTAGATTGGACGCAGACTTTGAACACAATTGATTATGGCATCAAAGCGGTAACTGAGAACGGAGATCAAACTATGGTCAGTCTGGAAAGAATAGGCAGAATGCCAATGCCAATTGATTTGTTAGTGGAATATACCGATGGAACAATGGAAAGTTTTTACCTGCCTTTACGAATGATGAGCTACGAGAAAGAAAACCCTTATCCAGCGATAAAAAGAACTGTTTTAAGTGATTGGGCTTGGGCAGCATCTAATTATGATTTTACTATCGCTAAAGCAAAAGGAACGATTAAAAAAATCAGCATCGATCCAAGTGGATTAATGGCTGATGTGAACCAAGATAATAATGTTTATAGAAACTAAAGATTTATTAAACTACTTAGTTCGGATGTATGAATATTAATTATAACGAAGTCGATAAAACTATTGAGATTAAAGATAGATTGAAAAGCCATGTCTTTTTAATAAACTTTTTGATGGTTTTAAATCTACTGAGTGCGATTCTAAATTTATCAGATGTAAAAGCAAGCTTTGGTTTCATGAAAATAATATGGTTGGTAATAGGAGTTGTTTCAATTGTGATACTTTATTATTCTATTTTTAAAAAATCAACAAAAGAGAAAATACCTGCTGATCAAATAAAAGGATTGGATAAGCGGGTTTTTTTAGGAAGGAAAAAATATTTTATAGAATTAAAGAATGGGAAAACCCGTGATTTAGTAGAAGTGAAATCAGAGGAGGATAGGAAACAGTTAAGCGAAATGTTTAGAAAAAACGGAATTATAGATTAAAAATAACTGGGCAGCATCCGACTATGATTTCACACTAGGTGCAGCAAAAAGTACCATCAAAAAGATCACCATTGACCCAAGTGGTTTAATGGCTGATGTGAAACAGACCAATAACGTTTATGAACTGAAGTGACACTTTATTGAGTATAAAAAAAGTCTGGCTTTAAAGCCAGACTTTTTTTTGTTTTATTTTTCTTCAGATGTGCTCAAGTTCTCCAGCATATCTACAGTCGTTTTTTCTAAATCGTAGTTGTGTTTCCAGCCCCAGTCTTCTCTGGCTTGCTGATCATCGATACTAGCAGGCCAACTGTCCGCAATTTTCTGGCGGAAGTCTGGTTCATAGGTTATCGTGAATTCTGGAATGTGTTTCTTGATTTCTTTGGCAATTTCTGTAGGCGTAAAACTCATTGCAGCCAGATTGTATGAAGAGCGAATTTTGACGTTCTCTTTTGGTGCCTGCATAATTTGAATGGTTGCCGCAATGGCATCGTCCATATACATCATAGGCATTTTAGTTTCCGAGGAGATGAAGCATTCGTATTTTTTGTCAGAAAGTGCTTTGTGAAAAATATCAACGGCATAATCTGTTGTTCCGCCACCAGGAGGTGAGGAATAGCTGATGAGACCGGGATAACGGATGCTTCGTACATCAACGCCAAAAATATTATGGTAGTATTCGCACCATCTTTCGCCAGCTTGTTTACTGATGCCATAAACTGTAGATGGTTCCATGATGGTATATTGAGGAGTATTCTCCTTGGGTGTCGTAGGTCCAAAAACCGCGATACTTGAAGGCCAGAATATTTTTTTTATTTTTTTGGCTTTAGCCAAATTTAAAACGTGAAAAAGAGAATTCATATTTAAATCCCAGGCGAAAGCAGGGTTTTTCTCGGCTGTTGCGGATAATAATGCAGCCATTAAATAAATCTCGTCAATTTTGTGTACTTCTACAAGGTGCTCAATCTGATTGAAATCTAAGGCATTTATTACCTCGAAAGGTCCTGAGTTGACAACGTCATTGTTCAGTTTACGGATGTCGGAAGCGATAACATTTTCGGTTCCGTATATTTTTCTCAATGAATGGGTTAACTCGGTTCCAATTTGACCACAAGCGCCAATAATCAATATTTTTGTACTCATTTTCAATAATTTTAGAAGTGCAAAGGTAACGTTTTCGTAAATATTCTAGAGCTACTAGAGAAAGATTGTAAATACGATATAAAAACGCTTAAATTCATAATTTTACTCCTGTTTTTTTAGCATATTTGATGCTGAAAAAGCAGTGTTTATTGTTCAATTGTAATTCGTGTTTTACAATCTGTAATTATAAATTTACTTTGTAACTTTGCGCTTCAATGCAATTACAATGACACACAAATTATCCTGTTTTCTTTTTCTGATTATTTTGCTTTCCTCATGTAAAAATAATGATCAAAGACGCCTAGTCGAAAACGAAAAAGATGCCCAAAAAAAGGAAGTCATTTTTTCAAATATAAGCAAAGCATGGGTTTTTTACGACACCCCTATTAATACAGCTTCGGAGGCTAGCATGGCTACTTGGAATGAGTTGCGCTTATTTTTGGCTGAGTTGGCCATCAAACCTAAAAAAACTATTGGTGCTTTTCAACAAAAATCAATAGCGATTTCTAAAAAAGCAATGGCATTAAATGATAACATACCATATCAATATAACAAACCTCAGATTAAAAGTAGGATTTCGACTTTGATTACAAAAGTGCGCTTGCTAGATCTATATATTCATTTGGACAATATTCCAGATAAAAAAGTGGTCCATATGATTGCAGAAATCAATAACGAATTGTCGTCCTTACAAAGGCAAATGGATAAAATTACTGAAAAAAATAAAATACCTGTTGAAGAGGGAGAGTCTGAATTAATGAAGATGATGGATGCTTCTAGAGCAATCCCGAATACGCCAAGCCCGAACACACTTATCGATCCAAATACCCCTCGCATTGAGTAAAACAGCCTTATATAACACCTACGATAATTCTCCTAAAGTTCAGCAAATCGTGGAGCGGTTGGGAGAATCAAATCCATTAAAAATGCATCTCGACGGTTTGTTGGGATCTGCGGTATCATTTATTATTCGAGCTTTATTTAAAAAATCGGAGCGTCCTTTTTTAATTGTTTTAAACGACAAGGAGGAGGCAGCTTATTATTTGAATGATTTAGAACAAATGATCGGTGAACAAGACGTACTGTTTTATCCGGGTTCCTATCGCCGTCCCTACCAGATAGAGGATACGGATAATGCTAACGTATTGCTCCGTGCCGAAGTGCTCAACAGAATAAACTCTCGTAAAAAACCGGCGGTTATTGTTAGCTATCCGGAGGCGCTGTTTGAAAAAGTAGTGACGAGGAAGGACTTGGATAAAAACACCTTAAAAGTTTCTGTTGGAGATAAAATTTCTATTGATTTCATAAATGAGGTTTTATTCGAATATGAATTCAAAAGAGTCGATTTTATTACTGAACCCGGTGAGTTTTCGGTTCGTGGAGGTATAGTTGACGTTTTCTCATTTTCAAATGAGAACCCATACCGGATCGAGTTTTTTGGAAACGAAGTAGACAGCATTCGGAGTTTTGACGTAGGGACGCAATTGTCGATAGAGATCCAAAAAAAAATCACGATAATTCCAAATGTGGAAAACAAGATTTTTCAGGAGAATAGGGAGAGTTTCTTAGATTACATCTCAGAGAAAACAGTGATTTTTATCCAGAACACGGAAGGTTTTTTATCGCAATTAGACAAGCAGTTCGCAAAAGCAGAGGAGGCTTTTGAAAAACTGTCCAAAGACATAAAACACGCCACTCCAGATCAGTTGTTTCTAAATCAACGCACTTTCATTAAAAGAGCATTAGACTTTTCGATCGTAGAATTGAGTTCTAAACCCATATTTAAGATAGCTGAAAAATTCGAATTCCACATGCAGCCGCAACCGTCATTCAACAAGCAATTTGATCTATTGTTGAATAACCTGAATGAAAATCATTTTAATGGATACAAAAACTATTTATTTTGCTCGAATGAAAACCAGGCCAAACGTTTTCATGATATTTTTGAGACTCTAGACGAAGCCAATTCGGAGAACATTCGAAAACAGTACAATACCATTGTTTTCCCCTTGTATCAAGGTTTTGTCGATGAGGAAAATCAAATTACTTGTTACACGGACCACCAGATTTTTGAGCGCTATCATAAATTTAGCATCAAAAACAACTATTCGAAAAAGCAAAACATTACTCTAAAAGAACTGACTACTTTGGCAGTTGGTGACTATGTAACGCATATCGATCACGGAATAGGTCGCTTTGGAGGGCTGCAGAAAATACAGGTAGAGAATAGAACACAAGAAGCCATAAAGCTGGTATACGCGGACAATGATATTGTTTACGTCAGTATTCATTCGCTGCACAAGATTTCGAAATACGCGGGTAAGGACGGAGCGGCGCCCAAAATTTATAAATTGGGTTCTAATGCTTGGAAAGTTTTAAAACAAAAGACCAAAGCAAGAGTTAAGCATGTTGCATTCAATTTGATACAGCTCTACGCCAAAAGAAGATTAGACAAAGGGTTTCGGTTCGCACCAGACAGTTACTTGCAAAACGAATTGGAAAGTTCGTTTATATATGAAGATACGCCGGATCAAACCAAATCAACTCAGGAGGTGAAGGCTGATATGGAAAGCGATCGTCCAATGGATCGCTTGGTGTGTGGTGATGTGGGATTTGGTAAAACTGAGGTGGCAATTCGGGCGGCTTTTAAAGCCGTTGACAACAGCAAACAAGTCGCCATTCTGGTGCCAACAACAATATTAGCATATCAACATTATCGTACTTTCACGGAGCGACTGAAAGACATGCCCGTTTCTATTGGTTATTTAAACCGATTTAGAACGGCCAAGCAAAAAGCGGAAACCCTGAAGCTTTTAGCCGAAGGAAAACTCGATATTGTCATTGGAACGCACCAGTTAGTAAATAAAAATGTAGTCTTCAAAGATTTGGGATTGTTGATTGTGGATGAAGAACAGAAGTTTGGGGTTAATGTAAAAGATAAATTAAAAACAATAGCAGCGAATGTCGATACCTTGACTTTGACTGCAACTCCGATTCCGAGAACTTTACAGTTTTCGTTAATGGCAGCGAGAGATTTATCTGTAATTACTACGGCGCCACCCAATAGATATCCAATAGATACGAATGTGGTTGGTTTTAGTGAAGAGTTAATCCGAGATGCGATTTCCTATGAAATTCAGCGAAACGGACAGGTTTTCTTTATTAATAACCGCATTGAAAACATTAAGGAAGTCGCTGGAATGATTCAGAGATTGGTGCCCAATGCCAAAGTGGGTATAGGCCACGGACAGATGGAAGGAAAAAAACTCGAAGAGTTAATGCTAGCCTTTATGAACGGTGAATTTGATGTTTTGGTTGCAACCACCATTATCGAAAGCGGATTAGATGTGCCTAATGCCAACACGATTTTCATTAATAACGCTAACAACTTTGGCTTGTCTGATTTGCATCAAATGCGCGGGCGCGTCGGGCGAAGCAATAAGAAAGCCTTTTGTTACTTTATTTGTCCACCATATTCGGCCATGACTGATGATGCCCGAAAACGAATCCAGGCATTGGAACAATTTAGTGAGCTAGGAAGCGGATTCAATATTGCCATGAAGGATCTTGAGATTCGTGGTGCTGGAGATTTATTGGGAGGGGAACAAAGCGGATTTATAAATGAAATAGGTTTTGATACCTACCAGAAGATCTTGAATGAGGCTATTGAGGAGTTGAAAGAAACCGAATTCAAAGATTTGTATCCGGCTGAGAATGATATCGAAACCAAAGAGTACGTTAAAGACCTTCAGATTGATACTGATTTTGAGTTATTGTTTTCTGACGAATACATCAATAATGTTACGGAGCGATTGAGTTTGTACAATGAATTAGCTAGTGTGAAAAATGAAGAGGAGTTACAGCTTTTTCAGAAAAAATTGATAGATAGATTTGGTCCTATGCCACCACGAGCTATTGCTCTTATGAATAGCATCCGTATCAAATGGATTGCCAGTCGTTTGGGAATCGAGAGATTAGTGATGAAACAGGGCAAGATGATAGGTTATTTTGTGTCCGATCAGCAATCCGACTACTACAAGTCGAATCGTTTTATGGCTGTCATGCATTTTGTTCAAAAACACAGTTCGATTTGTAAAATAAAGGAAAAAGAAACCAAGAATGGTCTGCGTTTATTGTTGACTTTTGATAATGTGAAATCGACCAGAAAGGCATTGGAAATGATGGAATTACTGGCTGCGGTAGAAAAGTAATTTCCTCTTTGGTTTTCTAGGATGAATTTTAGCTTCTAAATGGTCTAAGCTACAAAAACTTATGTGTAATTTCAGGACAAATAAAAAAGCTTCCAATCTCACTAAGATTAGAAGCTTTTTTTGAATTTATTAGTTAAAGAACATGCTTTTTAAGCCGTTATGTATTATTACATCTTTAAATCTTTAATTACTTTAAAAGCCACATCCACCTGATCTTCGCTCACTAATATTGTAAATTCATTAGAAGTTGAAATCACTTCATTAATGATAATTCCTTCCCAAGCCAGACGTTGAAAAATGAAATAATAGATTCCGGGGACAACAATATTTTCTTTTGGTAACTTAACAGTGATTGAAGCTAGGTTGTCTAGTTTTTGAATTAATTTCTCGTTTACAAAATGCTTGTCAACTAGTTTGGTTACACTGCTACTTATTACGATGTTAATTTCATTTACCCCTCTGGATGAAGTGTAAAAAACATCTGGGAAAGCATTGGTATCCGATATTAATTCAGCTTGTTTATTTAAGACCGTTTCTGAAACTGCAAAAGTATAGTCAGTTAAGGCCGAGCGAACGGTTATTTCGCCAATATTTTTTATTACTTTATTTATTTTGTGGTTTAATCTAAAATCTAGTTCTTCTGTTAGTCGTTTTAATGCCATTACAATCGCACCTTGTTTCACTTCTTTTCCAAACTCACTTTCCAATTCGGACATGATATTTCGGGATAATGAAGTCAGATTGATAATCCCAAGTGACAATGCGTTTAGTAAAAAGGGCTTTGTTTTGATGTAATTTTCTACAATTGAAGAGACGGTTTTCATGATTTTAATGTATTTGTGTTCAGCATGTACAACAAGCTTGTTTGTTTTGTGCGCTAAAAGACCTTGCAAATATAAATAAAAAACAAATTGTTACATATATAACATCAAGAAATATACTTAAAAATGATAAAAGGCGTCGATTAGGTGTTCAATTATAAAAGTTTTGCCTTCTTTATGGATTGCAATAATGTCGAAACGGACGTCGATGTCTAAATCTTTTTCGTTCACATATGCATCTACCGCTTTTACCAATAGTTGGATTTTTTGGGTTTTCACAAAATCCTGCGGTAAACCAAAATCTAAAGAAGAACGAGTTTTTACTTCGACAACGGCGAGAATGTTTTCTTTTTTGGCAATAATATCGATTTCCGCTTTTTGGAAAGTCCAGTTTTTTTCTAAAATAGCATAGCCGTTTTTCTGCAGGTATTCTACAGCTAGTTCTTCCCCCAGTTTTCCTAATTCGTTGTGTTCAGCCATGAAAATAGTGTTAAGTTTTCAATCGCAGTATGTGTCTCTATAAATTGGTAATCTTAGAGCGATTATTCTTTGTATTATTCAAAAATAAGGCTTGAACTATCTTTACTCACATTAATGGATACTTTGCTTCCTAGTATTAGCGCCCTATTATCGTGAATATGTCCCGCAGGGAAATTATATAGGATTGGAATGTTATATGTTTTTGTAACGTCTTGTATGACTTGTACAGCAGTTTTACCCCAAGGAATTTCGTTGTCCCTCATTTTTGACATCGAACCCACGATAATTCCTTTTATGCTCTCTAAGCATCCGTTGCGTTTTAAATTCATCATCATGCGGTCGATATGATAAAGATATTCATCAAGGTCTTCTATAAACAAGATTTTATCCCTGCAATCAATAGCTGATTGCGACCCCAATAAACTGTAAAGAATAGATAAATTTCCGCCCACTAATTCCCCTGTTGCAGTACCAGATCGATTCATCTCGTCAGTTGCGATTTGATAAGTCAATTGGCCACCAAATAACGCAAGTTTCAAGCTTGAAATAGCCGCTGCAGATGCTTTTGGAATACTGATAGGCATGATTCCATGTATGGATTTAAACCCCATGGTATTCAAATGATTGTGTAATACGGTAATGTCACTAAATCCAATAATCCATTTTGGGTTTTGTTTAAATTGGGTAAAATCTAATAAATCGATTATCCTGACGGTACCATATCCCCCTTTTACGCACCAAATTCCTTTGATGTTTGGGTTGTCTAATTGCTGCTGAAAATCGGCGGCTCTTTGCTCATCCGTTCCGGCCAACTGGTTGTCATCTAATCCGATGGTATTCCCAATGATGACTTTCAGTCCCCAACTATGTAATAAATCTATTGCTGGTTTAAGATTGCTGTCAATGTTTTTTCTGGCTGTAGCCAAAATGGCAATAGTATCTCCTTTTTGTAAAATGGGTGGTGTTATCATTTGCGTATTAGCTTGACTGTTGTAAGATTGTAAAATAAAAAATAAAAACAGGAATTTGTATAAAGCAAACCCACTGTTTATAAATGGAAATCGAGTAGTATACATAATTTTGTCTGCCTGATTTGATGGTGGCTTTGCGGTCTGTATTACAAACAAGAACAAAGATAGGCAAATTGAAAATAAATTGGAGTTTGTTATTCAAATGAAGTATTTTTACTACTAGATAACACAGGTTTTGAAGTAGTTCCTATTAAGTTTTTTTTTAATATGTCAGATATGAGAATTTTACGAATCTTTCCTTTATTCATTTTACTTTTCTCGTTAACAAAGGCTGTTGCTCAGCAAAAAAACTATGTCATTCATACAGTAGCATTTTATAATTTCGAAAATCTTTTTGATACCATCAATGACCCCAATATTAACGATGATGAGTGGACGCCAAAAGGGGCACAGCATTGGACTTCCTCAAAGTATCAGCAAAAATTACGAAACCTTTCTAGGGTTTTAGTCGAAATAGGTTCTTCTGAAAACACAAACTCCCCTACTTTTATAGGCTGTTCCGAAATTGAAAATAGAGGCGTGTTGGAAGATTTGATTAAAGAATCCAAACTCGTCGATAAAGAATATGGAATTATTCATTTTGATTCTCCCGATAAGCGGGGTATAGATGTGGCCTTACTGTATCAGAAAAAATATTTCCGGCCTACTACTTACAGCAATATACCTTTGATCGTGTATAGAAAGGAAGTATCAACAAAAGCGTTAACAAAAATGGAGGCGAGCGACAGAACAGAGGATAACTTAGAAGAAACTGACCTGAATAATCGCGTATTTACAAGGGATCAACTTTTGGTCACTGGATTTTTGGATGGGGAGGAAATTAATATTGTTGTCAACCACTGGCCTTCTCGTTCTGGGGGTGAAAAAAAGTCTAGTCCTTTCAGAGAAGCAGCGGGATCATTGAACCGAAAAATAATCGATTCCTTACAACGGATAAATCCAGATGCGAAAGTGATTACGCTTGGGGATTTAAATGACGGGCCTTTTAACAAAAGTGTAAAATTAGCGCTTGGCGCCAAAGCCAATAAGGCTGAGGTGCTTCCGTTAGGTGTTTACAACCCATTCGAAGAAATGGCTAGAAAAGGACTAGGAACAATAGCGTATCGAGACTCTTGGGATATTTTTGACCAGATCATGGTGTCGCAATCGCTAATTCAAAAGGACTTAAGTTCTTTTCGCTATTGGAAAGCTGGGATTTACAACAAGTCTTTTTTAATACAAACATCCGGCCAATATAAAGGCTACCCGAAACGACATTCCGCAACCGAAATTGGTTTTAGTGACCATTTTCCGGTTTATATTTATCTGATCAGAGAAATGAAGTGAAACTATTATAAAGGTAAGAGTTAAAGGGAATAGTAATACTCTTTGCTAGACTTTATGAGTTTATAAACTTCAAGGCGAGCTGCTTTTTAGTAACTTAGCGAATCATAAACTAAATAACTCGACGAAGATGGCAATAGTGGCACCTTTTAACTTGAATAATTGGATTGACGAAAACCGACATTTACTCAAACCCCCTGTAGGAAATAAAAACTTGTATATAGACTCTGGTGATTATATCGTTATGGTTGTTGCGGGTCCCAATGCCCGAAAAGATTTTCATTACAATGAAACCGAAGAGTTGTTTTATCAACTAGAAGGTGCTATAAAAGTAATTGTTCAAGAAGATGGGGAGCGAAAAGAACTCGAATTGCATCCTGGTGATATGTATTTACATCAGGCAAAAATGCCGCATTCTCCAGTTCGTTCCGAAGGCTCGATTGGTTTGGTAATCGAGCGCAAAAGAGCCGGAAAAGGATTTACGGACGGCTTGCTCTGGTATTGTGATAACTGCAATCATAAATTACATGAGGTATATTTTGAATTAAACAATATCGAAAAAGATTTCATTCCCCATTTCGAACACTTCTATAATTCGTTGGCGCTAAGAACCTGCGAAAAATGCGGGACGGTAATGGATACCGACTCTAGGTTTATGGGTAAAAAATAATTTTGATTAGAAGCTAATTCCTTCATCCGCTGTATCTTTAGTACTCGCCGTGACGAGCACAAAAGGATGCCGCTTCTACCGGGGCTATGGCTATTGTAATAATAAACTATAGTTCAAATTTTATGCCCTGTTCAGGAAAAATCAATTCCAGATCCAAATCATTTTGTCTTTTTAACTGCGCTTTAATTTTTAAGAAATTTTCAGTCGGCGGTTTCATATGGGTGATGATGATTTTAAAAGCTTTCAAAGCATTTTTCCCTGTAAGTTCACTTAAGGAATGAAGCTCTTTTAGGAGGTAGTTGGGAGTCAAATGTCCAAATAAAAGGGAGTCTGGTTGCTCGTCAGGAAACGAAACCTCAATAAAGATTCCTTTTAATTTTCCGTTTTTAATTAGGGGAGCGATTTCGGTCCATAGCAATTTTAATTTATTGCTTTTTTCAATATGATCTGGACCGGTATCGCCAAGGTATAAGACATAAGCATCCTTATTTTTAATTAAAAAAGCGGCACTTTCAAAAGGGGTAACATGACTTAGGGGAAAAGCTTTTACGATCATTGTTGTATTGGCAATTGCTGTTTCTTCTCGGTGATTTAATCTTTGAAAATGATATTTTTTTATTTGAAATCCATTTCCTTCATCTCCAAAATTTGCCCAAGTTTCTCCGTTAAAATAATGTTTTTGCATCATTTCCATGCAGTTATTTGTTGCGTAAACCGTTTTTGAAGAATCGGCAGGCGAGTTAATAATTAAGCCTGCAACATGATCTAAATGAGCATGGGATATTAAATAGGCTTTTATGTATTTTTTTAAAACTGCTTCAGAGGAAATTTTGAAAACGTTATTCTCTATCGCTTTTTCAATTCCAGCATGTATTGTTCCAGCATCAAGGCAAATAAAATCAGTAGTGTTTATCGGGGCTAATAAATAGGCAGAAAGGTTTTTCTCGTCAAGGCCTCCTTTTATGCCCAAAGGAACAACTTGGAAAGCTGTTTCTTGTAATTTTTGGGCAGATGTGTTTATCGATATTAAAATCAATGAAATCCAGAAAGTTTTAAAAAGTATCATGAATTATAGTGTGTCAGTAGGAATTGTTTTCAGGATATAAATTTAGGTGCTTCTTTTTAAATGGAAGCTTTTATTTGCTAAATCAATTGTAAATCATCAAATTGCCATAATTTTGGTGAGATTTTAACAAACTTATGCGATATAAATTCAACTCGAAATAATATCTTTACAAAAAAATATAACAATTTTAACTAAAAAAGTTACAATGACAACAATAGCAAATCAATTCGGAATGAAAGAGGCTTTGGCTCAGTTGGGCATAAAGGATATAAATGAAGGTACTTCAACAGGTTTAAATCACTTTTCAAATGGAGAAATCTTAGAAAGTTATTCACCTGTCGACGGACAATTGATAGCGAAAGTGAGAACTTCAACAGCTGCCGATTACGAAAAGGTAATGCAATCGGCAACAGAAGCTTTCAAAACATTTAGAACGATGCCAGCGCCACAACGTGGTGAAATTGTGCGTCAATTTGGAGAGAAATTACGTAAAAATAAAGAAGCATTAGGAAAGCTGGTTTCTTATGAAATGGGGAAATCTTTACAAGAAGGATACGGAGAAGTTCAGGAAATGATTGACATCTGTGATTTTGCAGTGGGCCTTTCTCGGCAATTACATGGATTAACGATGCATTCTGAACGTCCAGGACACAGAATGTATGAACAATACCATCCAATGGGAACTGTTGGGATCATTTCAGCTTTTAACTTTCCAGTAGCCGTTTGGGCTTGGAATACCGCTTTGGCTTGGGTTTGTGGTGATGTTTGTGTTTGGAAACCATCAGAGAAAACACCCTTGTGTGGAATTGCTTGTCAGAACATTATTGCCGAGGTAATCAAGGAAAATAACCTTCCAGAAGGAATTTCTTGTTTAATCAACGGAGACTATAAAGTGGGAGAAATGATGACTAGTGATAAACGTGTTCCTTTAATTTCTGCAACGGGTTCTACTCGTATGGGAAAAATTGTGGCACAAACTGTTGCTGGCCGTTTAGGTAAATCATTACTAGAACTAGGCGGAAACAATGCGATTATCGTGACTCCGGATGCTGATATAAAAATGACTGTTATTGGTGCAGTTTTTGGTGCAGTAGGAACTGCTGGACAACGTTGTACCTCGACACGTCGTATAATCATTCACGAAAGTATTTACGATAAAGTTAAAGAAGCGATTGTTTCAGCATACAAACAATTACGCATAGGAAATCCTTTAGACGAAAACAACCATGTTGGTCCGCTAATAGACAACCATGCAGTTGAAATGTATAGTAAAGCTTTAGAAAAAGTAGTTGCTGAGGGCGGTAAAATCCTTGTTGAAGGCGGTATTCTTTCTGGTGAAGGTTACGAGAGTGGCTGTTATGTGAAACCAGCAATTGCTGAGGCGGACAACACGTTTGAAATTGTACAGCATGAAACTTTTGCACCTGTATTATATTTGTTGAAATATTCAGGAACGGTGGAAGATGCGATCGCAGTCCAAAACGGAGTGGCGCAGGGATTATCTTCTGCGATCATGACTAATAACTTGCGTGAAGCAGAATTATTCTTATCTGTTACTGGTTCAGATTGCGGGATTGCCAATGTAAATATTGGGACATCTGGTGCTGAAATCGGCGGTGCTTTTGGAGGAGAAAAAGATACGGGTGGCGGACGTGAGTCTGGTTCTGATGCATGGAAAGTGTACATGAGAAGACAAACCAATACGATTAATTACACTACAAGTTTACCTTTGTCACAAGGAATAAAATTTGATTTGTAATAAACAGAATTAAAACTAAAAAAACCGCTTCAGTAAAAATTGAAGCGGTTTTTTTTAGTTTCTGCCTTTTTCGTCAAAATATAACTTGTTTAAGGGTTCGCTTTGCCAAAACTCTTTTGTGTCCACGTCCATAATAGTTAAAGGCCCTTTAAAAGCCGCTCCGGTATCCACATTCCAGACACAAGCCATTTGCAAAGGTTCCGTTTTCCCTATTCTAGTTACTGGCGTATGTCCAATGTAAATCTCATCGTACAAAGTTAAGCGTTTGGGATACAATAAATCATTGGGTTTAATACTTCGATCTAAAGCTAACGCAGTTTCCCAGAGAGTTCTATCCCAATAAAACAGTTTTGGGTAAAATTCATAAGTTACACCGTTCATATTGGTAAATCCGGCATGAACAAACAGACGGTTCTTTTCGTCAAGATGATAATCTTGTAAAGATAATAGGAAGTTGATGTGCAGTTGCTTTGTGTTTTCATCCACGTCTTCATAAGCTAAAACCGTTGCTTCTCCCCCGTGTTTATACCACAGCGGATTGTCTTTACTGTCTTTGAGCCAATGCAATAATAATTCATCGTGGTTGCCACGAATAAAAATGCAATTATTGGTTGTTTTTAATTGAATAAGATAATCGATTACCTGCGGGGATTGGCTCCAGCCATCTACATAATCGCCTAAAAAAATCAAGCTATCCTGCGGAGTTACCTTCGCTCTTTCCATAATTTGGTGCAGTGCACGCAAGCCACCGTGTATGTCACCTATAACTAATGTTCTCATTTGGTGTTTTCTCAATAGGATTTTTTAAAACAGCTTAAACGCTGTCTTATTTTATTCTATAAAAATAGACAAAAGAGTTAGTACGCAAGAACTTTAATTAGTTTTTTCAACAGTAAAGAGTGTAAAACAGTTCGATTTGTGCAAGAACCTATCAATTAGCGGTTAATTAGTTTGTTGGATTAGGTTCTAGCTTCATGAACTTGCTTAGATAAAGCCGCAATTTAAACAAGGTTCAGACTGAATTTATAATACTGTCAAAGAGCTCTCAAAAGTCACCTCTGCTAATCCTGTAAAAGATAGAATTGTTACTTTAGCAGAAGATTATTATTTTCAGTTCTGCTAGAAATTATGCCAGTTTAGATAACGATTTGGAAGTTATTTTATTAGATTTATTTTCACAATCTTTGTGGGCACAGGCGAATACCTGCGCTAACGTTTGGGGTTTTGGTATTCCTGCGCGATCGGGTTACAATTTAGAACAGTTATCCGATCGCGCAGTAATGCCAAAAAAGTTAGCCCCCGCTCTCGCACGAATCCTTTCGTATGGTACGTGAGGTTATAGCAAAAACTCCTATGTTTTGGATTATTTTAAAAGATAGTATCTATGAGTAGAAATTATAAATTTACTTCGTCCGTCCGACTATCGTCTTACTGGCTCTCGTTTGCCGATATTTTCTGGTGTGCGTCTGCGACGAGTACCTACTTAAATAAAAAGATTAATCGTAGCGTTTGCAACGCGGTTAGAAAAAAACTACTTCAATTAGCAAGGGCACAGAATGCAATTCTTCTTGGCGATCTTTTGTGTATCCGAGGCATCGAGCATTTTGTATAGAAGCGATAATAAAACAGCCAAAAAAATACCCAGTTTTAGTGATTGATTAGAATGAAAATTAAGCTTAACTTTAAGAAAAAATTAAAACGACAGAGAAATGAATGCAATTATCGCTTTTTCACTTTTAGTTATTCAATTGATATGTAGCTTTATAAATGACTTATTGTTTGGTTAAGATGCTCATGTAGTATCTATTGTTGATATAATTAGGCTGTTGATCATATAACTTAATTATAATAATTGTTTGATGCTAGATAATTAACAACTATAATTGCCTTTAAAAGGTTAATGACCGCTTACTGCAGGTCATATTTCATTTTTCTCAAAATCCGCATGGCTTCCTTGAACGACAAATATATTTGTGGATATGGTTTCAATAATGGTTTCGCTTCGATGAGTTTTTTCTTTGCATCATCAAATCCGTTAAGGTAACAAATCATAAAAGTTGAAGGTAAATTTTCTAGATCTTTATGTTCTCGTTCTGTCAATTCCTGATTTTTTCGCAATTTTTTTAATAAGGTGATATTAGAGTTGTAAATATGGTAAAGCATTTTACGATTGAATTCTGGGGGCTGAAAAAGCATTTCGCTTTCAATCTTATAATAACCATTCTCGAAAAAATAAATGGTTTGCTTCTCTAAGGGGTAAAGACTAGTTTTGTCATTCAATCCTAATGGGACATATTCAATAATCGTAAAAGAATCTTCGTCATAATTAATTGCAACGACATCTTGTGCTGAATAGAACAATTTTACTTGTTCATTGATGAGTTCAATGTCAACACGTGACAAAAATATTTTACCACGTACTCTTTTGGGAGTTCCAGCCCAACAAATGATAAATAATTCTTTGAACACTTTGTATTTGGGGGCCATGTCTTTATGGCGAAAGTTTATGAAGTCAAAAACGCCATCCAGGGTATATTCGATGTTATTCCTGGAGCCGTTTTCAATACCTATCACGGTTTCTACATTTTGATAACTCTTTACAATGTTACTCTCCGTAGGTGTAGTATTGCTGCCCCGCCTAACAAAAATACTGCCGGCAGTGATGGTATGAATTCCTTTTTTAAAAAAAGAGCTGTTTTTTTTCGGTTTTATTGTCACCAGTCCTACCACCTTGTCTTTTGGTAAATTAGGAAAAGGGACATTTTCGTATTGGATTTTTGGTGGATTTTCGAGATAGGCATTGACCAAATTCTGAATGTGACTGTCGTCAAAAAAGTCGTCGCCCACAATTTCGTTGTCTTGGTCTTCTACTCCCACGACGATATAGGAATTATTTGCAGGATTAGAATTTGATAGTGCGCAAATATGTTTCAAAAACTTTGCTTTTCCTTCGCGAGTGTGCAAATTCAGTTGACGTTTTTTATCGTAGAAACTGCACTCATCATTGTAGGCTAGCAGATTTTTAATTAAAAGACGTTTGTTGATCATGGGAATAATTAATTATGAAATGCGTTTTAAAAAAAATTATAGACACTTTTATTACTCATAAATTTGTACATCTTTTGGAGTGTTAATGTACTAATTTTAATAATCGATAATTATTAAAAAGATAAAATTTTACTTGAGAGTTTTTTTTACTGCTGTATCGACGGGATTGTTCCGCACAGCATGTCAAAGAAATAACGATACGTCAGTAAATTCAGGGATTAGCGTTCGAATGATGGGTGCTCCTGCGGATTATGACGAAGTGAATTTAGCAGTGCTGGATGCTTTGATAAAGGACAATTCAGAAACGGATAATCACGGCTGGCTAAGCAAAGGAAACGCTTTGCAAGTTGGGCTGGATAAAGTTAATAATTTATTAGATTTAAGAGCGGGCGTAAATGTTTTATTAGTTTATAATTTAGTTCCTTAAGGAGAACTAGGCCAAATTTGTTTGTTTCTCGGTGATAAAAAATAAGATTGTTGTAGGGATAAGACATATGATTTGTAAACGCCAAGCGCTCAGCAATTAGGACTCAAATTGAAAAGTAAATAAACTTTAATTGCTGGCGCTACCTATGAGTTTATGTTGGATTTTGTCATGAAAAATTCAGTTGTTCAGTCAGAGGATTCTGAAAATTATCATCTTCACCCCGTAATCAGGCAGTCAACAACGGCGACATCAGGCTGCGCTAAAGAAGCGGTTACTTCTCCATTTCCATTTGATTTTGCAGTTTTAGGATCCATACTAGTGCCAGGCGGAACCATTTCTTCGTAAATGAACTTATAAACGGGGAGTCTTTTAAGCGGTGTCCATACGGGTACTTAAACTGTAACTTTAGATCCTGCATCAAATTCAGCAAGAAAAATTGAGATTCTGGTTTTAGTTAATGATTTAATTACGGATATGGGTAGTCAAACGTTAGTTTTAAAATAATTTAAATTAGAAATAAAAAAACAGCTGTATTGCAGCTGTTTTTTTGTCAGTATCATTTACAAAACTAACTTCCTTCTTTCATTGCTCTAAGGGAGTAATTTTAAGTTTTGCATTTAATTTTTTTTCACAATAGTGGATGACGCTTGGGCAGTACTCATAACCACCAAATCGGCAATATTAATGTGATAAGGTCTGGAAACTACAAAATGAATGATGTCAGCAATATCCTCAGGCTGCAAGGGATCGAAACCTTTATATACATTTGACGCCCTGTCAGTATCGCCTTTAAAACGCACCTCACTAAATTCAGTTTGCACCATTCCAGGATGAATTGCACCAACCCTTATTCCAAACGGGTTCAGATCCATACGCATTCCTTGATTCAAAGCATCTACGGCATGTTTTGTGGCACAATAGACGTTTCCATTTGGATACACTTCTTTTGCGGCAGTGGAACCGATGTTGATAATATGTCCTGATTTTCTTTCGATCATCTGAGGGATGATGGCTTTAGAAACATATAAAAGTCCTTTTACATTGATGTCAATCATGGAATCCCAATCGTCTATATCTCCATTTTGAATGGGGTCTAAACCATGTGCGTTACCAGCATTGTTAACCAGAATGTCGATCTTGGAGAAAGCTTCAGGCAAAGAATTAATTTGTTCTGAAACCGCTTTCTTATCACGAACATCAAATTGTAAAGTGTGCACTTCGGTCAATTTGGAAAGCTCAGCTTCAATCTCAGCCAGTCGGTCTTCTCGTCGTCCGCAAAGGATGATTTTATAGTTATTTTTAGCCAATAGTTCAGCTGTTGCTTTACCAATTCCACTGGTGGCACCAGTTATTAGGACTGTTTTATTCATAGTTTGTGTTTTTGTTTAGATCGTTTCTTATCGTATAAATCAGAGTAATGTAAAATAATTTGAGCTCTGTCAGTGGGTAATTCAATTCAAAATCAAACACTGAACTCAAGGCACATCCTTACCCATACTTTCCGACCAAATAGCAAACCAGTCTTCTTTTTCGAGTTCTAGGTCTATTGCTTTCATTAATGATTGTATTCGAGCCACATTTACGGTTCCTGCAATTGGAATTACTTTTGATGGGTGTTTTAAAACCCAAGAAAGCAAAATCGTATCAGAACCTAAGTGGTATTTGGATACTAATGTCGCCAATAGTTTTTTTAATCGGTGCGTTTGCGGAATATCTTTCCTAAAAACGCAACCTAATGGATTCCAAGACATGGGCCTAATATCATGCATTTGCATATAGTCAAAACTTCCGTCGAGCATCGGTTCGAAATTAGTTGCCGAAAACTGGACTTGATTGTAGCTTATTTCTGTTTTTTGACGAAGCAATTCCGTCTGTGAAGAGCTGAAATTTGAAAGCCCAAAATCGATAATTTTCCCTTCAGATTTCAGTTGTTCAACCGCTTCTGCAATTTCATCTGCTTGCATCAACGGATTCGGCCTGTGTAGTAAAAATACGTCTAAATAATCAGTTTGCAGATTCTTTAGCGATTGTTCAACGGACTCGATAATATGGGATTTGGAATAGTCGTAATGCTTGATGCTGTTGTTCCTGTTTTCTGAAGGCATTTGGATGCCGCATTTAGATATTAATTGCATTTTCTCTCTCGCTATTTTGCTCGAGGCAAATCCTTTTCCAAAATCTGCTTCGGTGGTGTATGAACCATAAATATCGGCGTGGTCAAAGCTAGTTATATTGTTTTCTACGCAAACGTGAATCATGTTTTCCATTTCCTTTGAAGTGAGGTTTTTATCCCAAACCCCCCAATTCATGGTACCCGCTATTATAGGTGATAATGTTGTTTTATTCATGGTTTTTATTTTTTACTGAAATTGGTAATTCTGCGATTCCGAAGTATATTTTTTAAAGTTCTTAAAAATATAAAAATTGTATCATAATTCAACCTTAAAATTGGAGTAATGAAGGAAGTTTTAACCATTTATTAACATCTTACGTGTAAAAATTAATTCAATTTGCACTCTCAAAAGTAAGGCATTAAATTCAAGGTTTTAAAAATATCAATATGGAAGAAAATACATCGACTTTAGACATTAGAGCAATCAATGAAAAAATAGAGAGAGAGAGCGCTTTTATCGACCTCCTGACTATGGAAATGAATAAAGTGATTGTGGGTCAAAAACACATGATTGAGCGATTACTAATTGGACTTTTGGGTCAGGGACATATTTTATTAGAAGGGGTCCCGGGATTAGCAAAGACACTGGCTATAAACACACTCTCACAAGCTGTGCATGGTTCATTCAGTAGAATCCAGTTTACCCCTGATTTATTGCCTGCAGATGTTGTAGGAACTATGATTTACAATATTAAACAAAATGAATTCTCTATTAAAAAGGGGCCTATTTTTGCCAACTTTGTCTTAGCCGATGAGATTAACCGTGCGCCAGCCAAAGTGCAATCAGCATTATTGGAAGCGATGCAGGAAAAGCAAGTAACCATTGGCGATACCACTTTTAAGTTAGACAGACCTTTCCTAGTTTTGGCCACTCAGAACCCTATAGAACAAGAGGGAACATACCAACTACCGGAAGCGCAAGTCGATCGTTTTATGTTGAAAACAGTTATCGATTATCCTAAAATGGATGAAGAGCGCCTAGTTATGCGTCAAAATCTAAAAGGAAACTATGAGAAAGTGAATCAAGTGGTTTCTGTGGAACAGATTTTACGGGCACAAGAAGCAGTTCGAGAAGTCTATATGGATGAAAAAATAGAAAAATATATTCTTGATATTGTTTTTGCCACTCGTTTTCCAGAGAAATATAAGCTAGCCGATTTGAAACCATTAATAAGTTTTGGAGCTTCGCCACGTGGAAGTATCAATTTAGCTAATGCGGCCAAATGTTATGCTTTCATAAAACGTCGTGGTTATGTTATCCCAGAGGATGTTCGTGCTGTTGTTCATGATGTTTTGCGTCACAGAGTCGGTATTACTTATGAAGCGGAAGCAGAAAACATTACTTCTGTTGATATCATTAATAAAATCATCAACGAAGTAGAAGTACCTTAAAGTTTGTTTGATGTTTAAATTTTCAGGTTGTTGAATGACAAACTTGAGACATTAAACTTGTAAACTTTAAACAAATGATAGAATGGATACAAAAGAGCTTTTAAAGAAAGTACGTAAAATAGAAATTAAAACCCGAAGATTGAGTGATCATATCTTTTCGGGGGAATATCATACCTCATTCAAGGGCCGTGGAATGACGTTCAGTGAAGTGCGTCAATATCAGTATGGAGATGACATTCGTGCTATAGACTGGAATGTAACGGCGCGTTATAACGAAGCGCATGTCAAAGTTTTTGAAGAAGAGCGAGAATTAACGATGATGTTGATGGTTGATATTTCAGGTTCTGAGAGTTTTGGTTCCAAAAAACAATCTAAGAAAGAGATTGTTACTGAAATTGCCGCGACAATGGCTTTTTCAGCCACGCAAAACAATGATAAAATAGGATTGATTTTATTTTCAGACCAAATCGAATTATATATTCCACCCAAAAAAGGACGGTCTCACGTATTGCGAATCATACGAGAATTGATTGAATTTAAGCCTAACAGCTATAAAACCGATATTGCCGGGGCATTGAAGTTTTTGTCAAGTACGCAAAAGAAGAAGGCAATTGTATTTATGATTTCTGATTTCATGTCTGAAGACTATGAGCAAACCTTGAAAATAGCGTCCAAGAAACATGATATTACGGGTATTAGAGTATATGATATTCGGGAAGAAAAGATGCCCAATATTGGTATGGTTTCGATGCTTGATGCAGAAACGGGCGAAACGCAGTTGATTAATACTAGTTCAAAGACAGTTCGACTCAACTATGAAAAATATTATAGGGATAAAGTAAACTATTTTAAGGAAACTTTCAGCAAGTCAGGTTCGGGGGTTGTTAATACAAGAGTTGATGAAAGTTATGTAACCAAATTGCTAGGATATTTTAAATCGAGATAAAGATTTAGCATTAACGATTTCAGATTGAAAATAAAAGCAACAAATGAATAAGTAAGAACTAGAAAACAGATCAATAGATTTGAAATAACTAAGATTTTAGATATAAAAATAAATCATGATTTTAGATAGATCTGAAATTAAAGATTGATAATCAAAAGTCTAAAATTTCGAAAATAAAATATGAAAAAAAACATATATCTACTAATATTGCTGCTTTCCAGTGCTATTTTTGCTCAACAAAAAAGGCCTGAAACAAGTATAGATACAATAAAAAACAGGATTGGTGCCGAGTTTAAACTAACGATAAAAACTTCCGTTGATACTTTATCCAAAGTTATTTTTCCGAATCTCAAAAATATTGGTGCTCTCGAAGTGATTCAGTCTTACCCTATTGACACGGTTAAGAAAGACGATCGCTATGAATTAATCAAGAAATACGGATTGACGCAATTTGATTCTGGAAAATATACTATTCCTAGTATAAAGATTTTCATTAACAGTAAACTTTATATGACGGATTCGCTGTTGGTGGAAGTTGCGAATGTTGAGGTAGACACATTGAAACAAAAAATGTACGACATTAAGGATATTACGCCGGTTAAAAGTTCGTTAGGGAACTGGTGGAAATATTTATTAATACTGGCTTTGATAATTGGTACTGGGACATTAGTTTATTGGTTTGTAAAAAAGAAGCAAAAGAAAAAGATTGAGGAAGAAGTATATAGGACTCCTATTGAAAAAGCCACCAGCCTATTAAATAGTCTAGAGAAGAAAGAGCTTTGGCAAAAGGGAGAGGTTAAAGCTTATTACAGCGAATTAACTGATATTGCCAGAAATTATATTGAGGAAGCGATAGAAATTCCTGCTATGGAAAGTACTACTTCAGAGCTGATGCTAGGACTTAGAGCTGCTTCAGTTAGGAAAAAAATGAAAGTTTCACAGGAAACTATAGAAAACTTAGAAAGGGTTTTGAAACAAGCAGATTTAGTGAAATTTGCCAAGTCAAAACCTTTAGATTACGAAATATCGGAAGATAGGAGTAAAATACAAAAAGCAATTCTAACATTAGACAGCTCTATCCCTATTGAGCTGGAAATTGAAGAAGATGCGATACTAAATGAAGCACAAAAGCAAAAACAGATTCTAGTCCAATTAAGAAAAAAGAAAAAAAGACGTATTCTTATTGCAGCAGCGTCAGTTCTTTTGCTGCTGCTGGCTACAACGGGTTATTTTGTCGTAACTAAAGGTTTTACCTATGTAAAAGACACAATAATCGGAAATTCAAGCAAAGAATTATTGGAAGGGGAATGGGTAAAAAGCACTTACGGAAACCCAGGGGTTAGCATAGAAACTCCGGAAGTACTCAGAAGAACCGATTTGACAAAGTCTTTGCCGAAAAACGGATTGGCTCTTATTAAAGAGATGAATTCTTTTGCCTACGGAGGTGTTTCTGATAATTTTTATCTGATGGTTTCTACTCTGAAATACAAACAGGACACAACGGCAGTGGATTTAAAAAAATCCTTAGAAGTTAGCTTACAGACCTTAGAATTTCAAGGGGCACAGAACATGATTGTGAAACAAGAAGATTTTGAGACCAAAGAAGGTATAACTGGGATAAAAGGATATGGAACTTTCTCAAGAGTAAATGACAAGTTAGTAGGACGCGAAAAATTATATTACGAAGTAGTATTATTTAGTCAGCAGGGAGGATTACAACAAATTATGTTTTTTCACGAAGACGGCGATTCTTATGCAAACGAAATAGCGGAGCGAGTGATGAGCTCAGTAGAATTAATACAATTAAGTAAATAATGAGTAAAATAACTTTTTTAAATCCTGAATTCTTCTGGCTGTTTCTATTGATTCCAATTGCCATTCTCTGGCTGGTTTTCAAAAGAAACAACCAAGCTGTCACTTTAAAAATTAGTTCAATTCAAGGGTTCAAAGGATCAACTTCTGTATTGGCAAGGCTGAAACCATTTTTGAGCGTATTTCGATTATTGGCTTTAAGCTCCTTAATTATAGCTATGGCAAGACCAAGAACGGTAGACATAAGTAATCAAACAAAAACGACAAAGGGAATCGATATCGTTATGGCGGTAGACGTTTCTGGTAGTATGCTGGCTAAAGATTTGAAACCAAACCGAATGGAAGCCCTAAAAAGGGTAGCGGCTGATTTTGCGGACGAAAGACCAAACGATAGAATAGGACTTGTAGTTTATGCGTCTGAAGCTTATACGAAAACACCAGTTACCAGTGACAAAGCAGTTGTTCTTGAAGCAATTAAGGGCATAAAATATGACAATGTTTTACAAGATGGAACAGGTATAGGGATGGGGTTAGCCACGGCGGTAAACAGATTGAAAGACAGTAAAGCCAAAAGTAAAGTGATTATTCTTTTGACTGATGGAGTTAATAATGCCGGTTTTATCGAGCCAGAAACGGCAGCAGATATTGCCAAACAATATGGAATAAAAGTATACACTATAGGAATAGGAACAAACGGTATGGCAGAATCTCCTTATGCAGTCGCTTCAAATGGTCAGTTTTTATTCCAGATGATGAAAGTGGAAATTGATGAGAGACTCATGAAAAGTATCGCCAAAAAAACAGACGGTCGTTATTTTCGGGCAACAAGCAATAGTAAACTTGCTGAAATTTATGGAGAAATCAACAAATTGGAAACTACCGAAATCGAAGAGTTGAAATTCTATGATTATGACGAGAAATACAGACCTTTTGTTTGGCTGGCAGGTTTTTTATTGTTGGCAGAAATTGGTTTAAGAAATACAGTGTACAAAAGCTTCATTTGATCTTCGGATTTTGGAAGAACAGATAAAGTTAAGAACTTCCCTATTTTAGGTTGCAAGTAAGAAAGTTGGAATGGGAATTAATAAAAAATATGGAATTAGACGAAAAAAAATATTTATACCTGCTTTTCATACTACCGTTAGTAGTGTTGTTATTTTTATTCAATTTATATTGGAAACGAAAAAAGCAGCGTGAGTTTGGAGATCTGGATGCTATAAAAAGCTTAAGTCCGGAGCGGTCTACTTTTAAACCTACTTTTAAATTGGTAATAATCCTTTTGGCATTGGCAGGATTAATACTAGGATTGGTAAATCCAAAAATAGGGACCAAAATGGAAACAGTCAAACGAGAAGGAATTGATATCGTTTTTGCGATGGATATTTCTAAAAGTATGCTTGCAGAAGATGTGGCCCCTAGCCGCTTGGAAAAAAGTAAACAGATTGTTTCGCAAATCATAAACCAATTAGGAAGTGACAGAATCGGGATTGTAGCTTATGCAGGAAGTGCGTTTCCAGTTTTGCCGATAACCACTGATTACAGCGTGGCTAAAATGTTTTTGCAAAGCATGAATACCGAAATGGTTTCGTCTCAAGGAACCTCTCTTGGTGAAGCCATAAAATTGTCGGCGACGTATTTTGATGATAAAAGCAAAACAAGTAAGTTGTTGATTTTGATTTCGGACGGAGAAGACCATTCTGAGGGGGCGCAGGCAGCAGCAGAGGAAGCCAATAGGCAGGGAATGAGGATTATTACAGTAGGACTTGGAACTGAAAAAGGGGGGACTATTCCTTTAAAGAAGAACGGAATTGTTCAGAGCTATCAACGGGACAATAATGATCAGGTTGTTGTGACGAAATTAAACCGTGCCAGCTTAGAAGCCATAGCTAAGGCTACTAAAGGCGGTTATGTAAACGGAAATAACACTAAGGAAGTGCTGGAATACATAAAGACCAACCTAGATAAAATTCAAAAAACAGAATTTGAATCCACGCAGATGGCGGATTTTCAGTCGCAATTTCAATGGTTCCTTGGAATCTCGTTTGTGTTGTTGTTTTTAGATTTCTTCTTGCTGGAAGGAAAAACCAACTGGGTTAGGAGGTTGAATTTATTTAATGAAGGAAAGTAAATGACGACTTATTAAAAGTTTAGTCTTACTAGGATTAATAGAATTAAAATAAAATGAAAAACAGTAAAAAACACATATTGGCCTCTTTCTTTTTTCTCGTTTGGGGAATGGCAGGTTTATATGCACAAGAGAAGGATAAAAGTTTAGCTAAAGCAAACGCGGAATATGGAGATAGTAAATTTGCTGAGGCTGAGGCTAATTATAGGATTTCGAATTCAAAGTTTCCAAACAGAACAATTGCTTCCTATAATTTAGGAAATACCATATACAAGCAAAATCAGGTTTCAGAAGCAAAGTTTGCATATGCAAAATCAATTAAAAATGCCAAAACCAGACCTCAAAAACATAAAGCATACCACAATCTAGGAAATGTATTTATGAAGGAAAAGAATTATACTGAGGCCGTCGAAGCATATAAAAATGCACTGCGCAATAAGCCTTCGGACGATGAAACGAGGTACAATTATGCATTGGCCAAAAAGATGCTTAAGGAAAACCCTCCGAAAGACGATAAGGATAAAGATAAAAAGGACAAGGACAAAAAAGATAAGGATAAAGATAAAAAAGACAAAGAAAACAAGGATAAAGATAAAAAAGACGACAAGGGCGACAAGGACAAGGATAAGCAAGACGAAAAAGATAAAGACGGAAAAAACAAGGATGACAAATCGAAAGATGAAGAAAAACCAAAGCCAGCGCCAGGCGGAATTTCTAAACAGAGATTAGAAAGTCTTCTGGACGCCGTCAGTAATGAAGAAAAGAAAGTTCAAGACAAAGTAAACGCTTCAAAGGTAAAAGGAAAACCAACGAAAACCGAGAAAGATTGGTAATCAGTTTTGTCTGTTTGGTAAATTCAATAAAGCAATAGTAGAACTTAATATATATCCGATAAGCAAAGATTGAATAAGAAAATGAATAGATATTTGATTTTAATACTGATCAGTTTTCAAGGACTTTTGGCTCAAGTACAATTTGAAGCAAAGGTCAGTAAAGCAACACTTGGATTAAACGAAAGACTTCGTGTTGATTTTGTCATGAATATTGATGGCGATAACTTTAGTGAACCCTCTTTTGATGGATTTAGGATAATTGCCGGGCCTAGTCAGCAAGTGAGCCAGTCATGGGTAAATGGTAGAAGTTCTTTTGAGAAGATCTATTCCTATTACCTTTTGCCAAATCAAAAAGGACCTTTGGTGATCAAGCAAGCGACAATTGAATATAATGGACAGCTATATAAGACATCTCCAATAAAAATCAACGTCACGGCAGCTGTTGAACAACCTAAAGACCCAAATGACACTAGCGTTTCAGCAGACAATAATATATATTTGGTTGCAGATATTTCTAAAATGAATCCTTATGTCAACGAGCCGATTACAATAGTTTACAAACTGTATTTTACAAATGTGGGAATTTCTAATTTTAGAGAATTAAACAAGCCTAAATTCAATGATTTTTGGAGTCAAAACATCGAGATAAAACAACTTGTAGCCGAAGAGGGAATGTTTAAAGGTCAGAATTACCGCTATGTTGTATTAAAAAAAGTAGTGTTGTATCCCCAAAAATCGGGTAAGCTTGATATCGAGCCGTTATCAATGGATATTGATGTGCAACTGCCTAGCAATCGAAGAGACGTTTTTGGGAGAATGGTCTTGACCGAGGATAATAAAAGGGTATCTGCTGGAGCAAAAACCATAACGGTGAAAGCGCTTCCAGAAAAAGGAAAACCGGAGGATTTTTCAGGAGCTGTTGGTAATTTTGATTTTAAAGTTACGCCAACAAAAACAAGTCTGAAAAACGGGGAAAGCCTTGATTTAATAGTAAGTGTTACCGGTAAAGGAAATATGAAATTGTTCAATTTGCCGAAACCCGTAATTCCTAATGCATTGGAAATGTATGATCCCGTTCATAGCGAGCGTGTAAATACTTCCTTGGCGGGAATGTCTGGAAAGGTCTCGGAGAGCTATACAATAGTTCCACAGTATAAAGGAAACTACCCTGTAAAATCGATGCAGTTTTCCTACTTCGATTTGGGTACAAGAACTTATAAAACCATAAACTCTGCTGTGGTAATGATCAATGTGCTTGAGGGTCCTATCGATACTAGAATTGTCGAAAAGACAAATTCTGAAATTGGTAGGAATAAAATTTCTAGCCTGGAACAATTTAAGTTCATTAAACTAAAAACGAATCTGATCTCAAAGTCTCAAGACGATTTCTTTGGTTCTCAGTTATATTACGGATTAGTATGTTTACCGTTTTTAATGTTGCCGCTAATTGTATTATTCAAAAAGAAAAAGGAAGCTATTGATGGAGATGTTGTAGGTAATAGGATTAGAAGGAATAACAAATTAGCCAAGAAATATTTATCGGAAGCCAAAAAACAAATTAAAAATAAAGAGCCTTTTTACGTTGCCTTAGAAAAAGCCATGCATAATTTCTTGAAAGCGAAACTATATATCGAAACTTCGGAAATGAGTAAGGATAATATTAAAGAATTATTATTGGAGAAAAATGCAAGTCCGGAAGGGGTCAACGATTTTATTGCTCTTACTGAGAATTGTGAAATAGCAAGATATGCTCCTGCCTCAAGTACTACAATCCAAAAGGATTATGATAGGGCGGTTGCAATAATCTCCGAGCTTGAAAAGCAGATATAACAATTGATAATCAGCAATACAATTGACAATTGAAATAAAATGAAAAATATTTTTTATATACTATTACTGACTACCCAAGTTTTCTTTGCCCAAAATGGTTTTGAAGCAGCTAATGAACTATATCAAAAAGCTAAATATAATGAAGCGGTTGCCGCATACGAAAATGTCGAGAGGGACAACAAACAGTCCGCTGAATTGTATTTTAATCTCGGCAATAGCTATTACAAACTGAATAAGGTGGCACCAGCCATTTATAATTATGAAAAGGCCTTACTACTTAGTCCAAAGGACAGCGAAGTGCTAGCGAACTTACGATTTGCTCAAAAGCGTACGATCGATGAGGTAAAAGTTATACCTAAAGTGGGTTTCGCTAAATTACTTAGGGATTTCACCGCTATTTATGACTACAATACTTGGGCGTGGATTTCGGTGTCATTTTCTGGGTTGTTTTTATTGTCGTTTATTGGCTACTATTTTTCTCAATTGACTCTATCCAAAAGAATATTTTTCTTAGGAATGTTTATGATGTTTGTTTTGCTACTTATTAGCGTTGCGGCAGCGATTTTCGAAAAAAGTTATTATAAAAATGAAATACCCGCTATAGTTTTTGCTGAAATGGTAGAGGTGAAAGCTGAGCCTCAAAAATTAGCTGCCAATGTTGTGACACTTCATGAAGGTGCAAAGGTTTTTGTGAAAGAGACATTAGAAAACTGGAAGAAAATTCAGTTAACAGACGGTACCGAAGGTTGGATTCAAACATCAGCGATTAAAGAGCTGAAGTAATTTTAGCTTTTTAATTAATTGCTTGAGCAAAAATGGGTTTTAAACCTTGTCGCTTTCTTTTTTCTGTTTAAAATCATTATACCAGTTTTCTAGAGGGGGATAAATGTATTTTGAAGTCTCTTGTATAGGATTATAAAAAATGGAGTTGTCGAGAGTTTCTTCTTTGGTAATCATATTATTGATGTTGATTTTCTGAAAAAGATTGAATAGGATACTCAAGATGAGAATGGTTTTTATAACACTAAAAAGTCCTCCCGCCAGTTTGTTGACCCATCCTAAAAACGCGAAGTCCATAATTTTAGTAAAAACCTTCGCTAATACATGTACCGCAAGGACAACAGCTATAAAAGTTAGTCCAAAAGCGATTATCTCAATATATTTTGGGGACCAAGAGACATGACCCGCAAGAACTTCTCTGACTATATAAGAGAATCTTATAGCTATATAGATCCCTAACAATAATGAAATCAGGGAGGCTAGCTCAACAAAAAGCCCGTTTTTTATACCTTTGTATAAGGCGTAAAGAAGTAAAGAACCTAAAACAATATCCAAAAACCCCATAATAAGTAACTTTATTAAAATGAAACAACAAATATAAAAGAATAATCAAACATCCATTGTCAATTTTCAAGTTGTTATCTTTGCTAACTAATTTTGATAAAAGAATTGAATATTTGTGTTTTTTGCGAATCCTAAGTTCTAAATCTAAAATCCTAAATTAAAAATGTCAAGAGACACAAAACTTAAAGACCGCTGGGAAAAGCTGGTAAATATACTTTCAGATCAATTTTCGCAAGGTGAAGATTTAGATTTGGATGCCATTATTTATTTAATCGGAGTACAAGAACTTGGAAAAGTTCATAGTGAATATAAAAAAGACGAGAAATTAAACTTGATGCATATCGCAATTTGCAGATTACTAGAGCCTTATGGCTTCTATGAATTTGAATATTTTGATGAAGATGGTTGGCCCCACTATCGTGTTAAAGAAGAATTGCCACCACTAAAAGCGGGTGAGCAATCCGTTTTAATGAAAGAAGCAATAGTTAGTTATTTCATGGAAAGAGAAGTTATAGAGTAACGATGTAGGGTATGAGAGTCTAAACTGTACATTTTAAACTTTAATCTGAAACAATTTTTGTAAATTTGCACACTCAATTATTAGATGAAAATGATAGACAAGATAAAAGAATATATTGGTGAAGCACAAGCCTTCTCAACACAAAATCCAGCAGAACTAGAAGCTTTTAGAATTAAATTTCTTGGAGCTAAAGGGCTTTTAAAAGAGTTTTTTGCCGAATTTAAAAATGTCCCAAACGAGCAAAAGAAAGATTTTGGGCAAGTAATTAATTTACTAAAAACTTCAGCAGAAGAAAAGGTAAAATCCATACAAGAAGCTCTAGAAAACAAAGAAGAAAGTAAGGGGTTTTATGGAGATTTGACAAGGCCTGCTGAGCCAGTGGCCATCGGCTCACGTCATCCTATATCTTTGGTCAAAAACCAAATTATTGATATTTTTTCAAACATTGGATTCAACGTTTCTGAAGGACCTGAGATCGAAGATGATTGGCATAATTTCACCGCGTTAAACTTACCAGAATATCATCCTGCGCGTGACATGCAAGATACTTTTTTCATCCAGACAGACCCTGATATTTTGTTGCGTACTCATACCTCATCTGTCCAAGTACGTTACATGGAAAACAACAAACCACCCATACGTACTATTTCTCCGGGAAGAGTTTTTCGTAATGAAGCCGTTTCTTCTCGTTCTCATTGTATTTTCCATCAAGTAGAAGGACTTTATATAGACAAAGACGTTTCGTTTGCTGACTTGAAGCAAACCTTGTTGCACTTTACAAAAGAGATGTTCGGAAAATCAAAGATTCGTTTACGCCCTTCTTATTTTCCGTTCACGGAACCAAGTGCTGAAATTGATATTTATTGGGGGTTAAAAACTGAAACTGATTACAGAATTACCAAAGGAACCGGTTGGTTAGAAATTGGTGGTTGTGGGATGGTGGATCCTAATGTGCTTAAAAACTGCGGTATCGATTCAGAAGAATATACTGGTTTTGCGTTTGGAATGGGAATTGAAAGGATAGCCATGCTTAATTATCAGATAGGCGATATAAGAATGTTCTATGAAAATGACGTTCGTTTCTTAGAGCAATTCAAAGCGAGTATTTAATTAAAAAAAATAAGGAGCTATTTCCAGCTATTCGTTTCAATCTTCTCTTGTTGTAAAGAAAAACAAGAAAAGGATTTTCACTTCTATCTGGGCTAGGAAGTACTAAATAATACTATTTTGTGTCTACGGAACATTATAGCAAAAAATCAGTAATGAAAAAAGACATCATCATCCCAGAAGTAGAAAACGTATTTGTAGCTGCCGTTCAGGAATGGAGCGACGATTTCATGGAGAAAGTCTGGTATGCCTATTTGGTTAATGATAGTGACTTCCTTATCGAAAGCGTTATGGTTGTTTCAAGTGCTTTTGGAACCATAGATGGCGAAATGAAAAAATCGTCTCAACTGCGTCATGCTTTTGCGGAAGTACCCGCTGTTTCGGTGGTGAAGATTGAAATGGTGCAGAAAAGTGTTTTAGTGCTCAACAACGAATTTTCAGTTTCTTACTTTATTGGGAATAAATTATACGACAAGAAATTTATTTTTAAAGAACAATCAATTAACGAAAAAGCGACCGAGGAAGTCCCCATTTTATTCGTAGAAGGAGTCATTGTCAGGTAAGCTGGCTTGTTGCAATCATAAAAGAGCCATATTTATTGCTGATTATATGCAAAAATAAATGTTGCTCTTTATTTGAATCAATGTTACAGAGCGATAATTTATACTGTTCAGACTACAATGAAGAAACTTTTGTCAGTTTGTCTGTGGCTAAAAGACGGCTGTCTTTGTTTTCGTACCAGGTTCTTATTTTTGATATTTTAATTCCCCTGTAAACTTCTTGTGCGCTTAGTACGATGTATTCTCCGTCGTTTTTAGTCTCATCATGGTAGAATTGGTAAATTTCCATTGCGTATGTTTTTGAGTCAAAATAAAAGTACCAGGAATCTTTTCCGATCCCTTCTTCATATTTGACTTTTAGGACCAAATATTCTTTACCCTTAAATTCTTTTTTCTCTACTACGGGGTCGATAATTGTTCCCGGATCTGCAAGTTTCATAGGTAAACCATATAGAAATGTATAATAGTTCCTCATGAATCTCGCTCTTGTGTTGGTCAAGTTAAAGGTTTTAATTTCTTCCTCACTAACTTCTGTTTTGCCGTTGAGATTAAAGGCGTAATTGTCTTTGTTTACAATATGCTCAATTTGATTATCATTTTTAAGAGAGCTTAGTTTAAAATATTCTTGCGGTAGATCAATACTTACTTCACTTGGGAGCTGATTGCCATTTGGCATTTGCATTTCGATGAAAAGTTTTGCTCTAAAATGACTCCAATTGTTATTTGGGTCATGGTATTGGATAGTTTTCTTTACTAAATCCGATCCTGTTATTTCTTGGGCAAAGCTTTGAAAAAAAACAATCAAACAAATGAAAAGCAGGCTCTCTTTTAGGCTCACCGACTTTATTATGGATAAAATGACAGCCATCTTTACTTTTTTTAATTAAAAATGTTTATTCCGAGAAGCTAATTAATCAAGCTTATCTGTTAATTCTTTAAAAATGCGTTTGGCATCTTTTCCTTCATATAAAATTTGATATACGGCATCTATAATCGGTGTTTTTGCACCATATCCCTGATTAAGATTGTAGGCACTTTTAGTAGCATAATAGCCTTCAGAAACCATACTCATTTCTAGCATGGCACTTTTTACTGTATATCCCTTGCCAATCATGTTCCCGAAGGTCCTGTTTCTTGAAAAAACGGAATATCCAGTCACTAATAAATCACCCAAATAAGCTGAATCGTTTATGTTTCGTTTCATCTTATGTACTTTCTTGATGAATTTTTTCATTTCCCGGATACCATTACTCATCAAGACGGACTGGAAATTATCTCCGTAACCAAGTCCGTGAGCCATCCCTGCAGCAATTGCATAAATATTTTTCAGCATGGCAGCGTATTCTGTCCCAATAATATCATCGGTAATTTTGGTTTTAATATAATTTCCAACTAAAGATTTTGCTACTATTTTTGCCTTATCAGCGTCTCCGCAGGCTATAGTTAGATAGGACAAGCGCTCCAAAGCTACCTCTTCGGCATGGCATGGACCCGTTATGACACCAATGTTATAATATGGGATGTCATATTTAAAATGAAAATGTTCTCCCACAATCATGCTCGTTTCTGGAACGATTCCTTTAATGGCTGAAAAAATAACTTTATCTTTTAGTGAGATCGTTAATTTTTCTAATTCGCCGCTTAAAAATGCAGAAGGAACTGCAAATATGATGTAATCAGCATAAGCGACAGCTTCATTAATATCACAAGTCAATTTAAGTTTTTTGGTATCAAACTCCACTGAGCTCAGATAATTAGGATTGTGTTTGTAAGTGTTGATATGTTCGATTGCAGATTCGTTACGCATGTACCATGAAACTTCAGAAAGATTTACACAAAGCATTTTTGTAATTGCCGTTGCCCAACTTCCGCCACCTATCACTGCAAATTTTATATTTTCGATCATTTTTTAAATAAATTTAACCAAAAGTACTTAAAATAGGATTGATTAAACAAAAAAATAGTTGAAGATGCTACAAGCCATACAGCAATGAAATCGTGGATAGTGGAATTAAAATAATTTTTATTATGAGATAATACAATAAACATGTTTTAATAACGTTGTAACTTACTATAAGTTAAGTTTTTAATAAAAATTAAGAATTGAATTAGTTAGTTTTGGTTTGTTGTAATGTAAAAGGCGTTCTGAATTAAATTCAAGAACGCCTTTTTATTTCATACTAGATGACTCCAGTATTTTGAATTAGTAACTCATTTCCACAATAGCTTTTACTTTTTCTAAAGTGACATTCTGTTTTTCACCTAAACCTTTCCATCCTCTTTCATCAAAACGATTCACAATGAAATCTGCTGTGTTATGGTATTCTTTTGTGTAGTCTGAAAGTTTGGTATTCATTCCCATTTTATGGAAGAACTCAACCGTTTTGTTTATCGCTTCATTGGCAATTTCGTCTTCGGCACCTTCTAAGTTGAAGATGCGTTTTCCGTATTGTGCCAGTTTTGCTTTTTTGGTTTCAAACATAACTTTGTATAAACTTGGAGCGATAACAGCAAGTGTTCTTGCGTGATCAATTCCATACATTGCAGTTAATTCATGGCCGATCATATGGGTAGCCCAGTCGCTAGGTACACCTTTTTGAATCAACCCATTTAAAGCCATTGTACAACTCCACATAAAGTTAGATGCCAAGGCATAATCTTTTGGGTTTTCTACCACTTTTGGGCCAACTTCAAGTAAGGTCTGCAAAATTCCTTCTGCAATACGGTCTTGTAAATATCCTTCATGAGGATATGTTAAATACTGCTCCATCACATGCGTGTAGGCATCAACGACTCCATTTTGCAATTGTCTTTTTGGTAGAGATTCGATCACTGTAGGATCGCAAATAGAGAATTTAGGGAACATAGCCGAGCCTCCAAAAGCAAGTTTTTCTTTCGTAGATTCAATTGTTACTACTGCACCAGAGTTCATTTCGCTTCCAGTTGCAGGTAAAGTTAAAACAGTTCCAAATGGTACTGCGTTTTCCTTAATCAATATCCGTTTTTGTAATATTTCGATTGGATTTCCTTCAAAATTAACGGCAGCCGAAATAAATTTCACACCATCAATTACAGAACCACCACCAACTGCCAAGATAAAGTCGATTTTTTGTTCTTTAACAATCGCAACCGCTTTCATTAAAGTTTCGAAATGAGGATTCGCTTCAATTCCGCTAAACTCAACAACTTCATGCCCTTTAAGATTGTTGATTACTTGTTCGTGTATTCTATTTTTAAAGATACTTCCTCCGCCGTAAGCCAATAATATCTTAGCTCCTTTAGGGACAAGGCTTCCTAGTTTTTCTATTTGTCCTTTTCCGAATACAAGATTCGTTGGATTGTACAATTCAAAATTTAACATGCTTATTTTTTTGCGTTTAATTGAGCTAATAATTTTTCAGCAACTAATTTAGATGAAGCTGGGTTTTGTCCAGTAATCAACAAACCATCTTCAACTGCATAAGGATGCCAGTCCTCCACTTTTGAGTAGCTCGCTCCATTTGCTTGTAAAGCGTCTTCCAGTAAGAAAGGAACAACATCAGTTAAGCCAACAGCAGCCTCTTCTGAATTTGAAAAACCGGTTACATTCTTACCTTTCACTAAAAACTCGCCATTTACTTTTACGTTTTTCAACACCGCTGGTGAGTGACAAACGAAAGCGACTGGTTTATTATTAGTATAAAAAGCTTCAATCAATGCGCTTGATGTTTTGTCTGTAGCCAAATCCCAAAGTGGACCGTGACCTCCTGGGTAAAAAACGGCATCATAATCAGCTTGATGAACATCCGACAATTTGTGTGTGTTTTTTAGTTTTGCTAATACTTCAGTGTCTTTATCCAGTCGTTTTGTATCCTCTGTCGCCGCTGAAGGATCGTCACTTTTTGGGTCGATTGGAGGTTGTCCTCCTAGCGGTGTGGCGATATCAATTTGAACGCCTTGATCGGCTAGTTCGTAATATGGAGCTGCAAATTCTTCCGTCCAATATCCTGTTTTTTCTCCGGTATCTCCTAGTTTATCATGACTAGTAAGAACAAATAATACTTTTTTCATAATTTTTTTATTTTGTTTTTGTGCGGTTGCATTCAGACAACCAATCGTTAATGCTATTACTGTAAACAATGCTATTTTTTTCATGGCTTATTTTATCTAACACAAAGATATAGCGAAAATGCCATTAGTAAAAATAATTTAAATTATGTTTGTGATAAATATATTTATATCATGGTAAATCTGGAATGGTACAGAACATTTAAATCGGTATATAAAAATCGAAACTTTTCTTTGGCGGCTAAAGAGTTGTTTATCAGTCAACCGGCGGTCAGTCAGCAAATGTCTATGCTGGAGGCGCATGTAGGCTATAAACTATTCAATAGAAAATCTAAGGGTGTCGAGCCAACAGAGTATGCGAAGTTATTGAATAACCTAATAATAGAAGCTTTAGATCGATTAGAAAATGTGGAGAACGGTTTTCGCACTAAAGCTTTTAATGCTAATCGATTAATCACAATAGGGATATCTGAACATCTGTTCAGTAATTTGGGAAGTGCTCTAATTTCAAAATTCGACTTTATTGATTTTAATTTTCATGAAAACCAAACCCTTTTTGAATTGGTTAATACCAAGAAGTTGGATTTTGCAATTGTTACAGCTAAATACGACACTTTTGATACCGTTCAAAAAAAGGTAGGTGACATCAAACAAATTATAGTAGGCTCAATTAGCATTGATACCGCCGGATTAAAAACTAAAATTAAAGGGAATGATTTTGCTGCCACGGAAAATTGGCTGAATGAACAAATTTGGTATAGCCATGATTCTGGAATTCCACATGTAAAATTATTTTGGCTGCATGTTTTTAATAAAAAGCGTCCTTCGATGATTCCGAGTTATATTATTCCTTCTGAATACGAAATGTTAGGGATACTTTCAAAAAACAAGGGGGTTGCGGTTGTATGGAATTGTAATGCTAAGTCCTTCTTGCAAGATAAAAAGCTGCAACTATTGTGGGATAGTAAACAGATGCCTTGTACTGAAGTATATCTTTTGTCAAGTAAAAATGATAATTTTAACACCGCTTTTGAGGAAATAGAGTCAGAGTTGAAAAAGATATTGGAGTAGTTACTTTTTGTAAAAATTATTGTGATCGATGAATTCCCAAACTTTTGAAGGCAATAGTGGCTGGATATTCTTACTCTCTTTAATACTTTTTCGAATAAAAGTCGAAGAAATTTCAACTATGGGGGCATCAATTAAATGAACTTTTAGGTGGTTTTCTAAATCTGAATGCTTTTGCCCATTCGAGACTCTAGGGTAAACATAGATTTCATGATTTTGCAAAAGGACCTCGAAGTTTTTCCATTTGTGTAGAGACTTTAGATTGTCTTCTCCCATAATCATGGAAAATTCGTGGTCTGGATATTTTTCTTCAAGATGAACTAAAGTGTTTACCGTATAATTGGGTTGGGATAATTTGAATTCGATATCAGAAGGCTTGAGTTTTAGGTAATCTTCTGTTGCTAGATGTACCATTTGAAGGCGATGATAGTCGTCTAGCAAAGTCTCTTTCTTTTTGTGTGGATTGTGGGGCGTAACGACTAACCAAACCTGTTCTAAATCCGTATTTTCCGCCATGTGATTGGCAATAATTAAATGGCCAACATGCATGGGGTTAAATGTTCCAAAATAAAGTCCTATTTTCATATAAAGTTGTTTCGAAAAGGTTCAGTAAGGTCTCACAAAGCTTCACAAAAAGGTTTATAAAAACTTTGTGTTTTACTCTTTGGGAATCTTTGTGTAATAGTTTTAATCTTTCACAAAATCCTTCACCAATTGATACGCTTCCTCAAGAGCATTGGGTAAATCGTAGTTTTTAATTACAACATCAAATTGTGGAGCAGTTGCCAGTTCAACAGATGCTTTTGCAATTCGCATATTAATTTTGTCGTCACTTTCTGTAGATCTTTTTTTTAGACGAATTTTTAATTCATCAATACTTGGCGGTTTTACAAAAACGGCCAAAGTTTCTTTGGGAAACTTGGACTTAATTCTTAATCCGCCTGCTACATCAATGTCAAAAATCACGTTTTTTCCCAAAGCCCAGATGCGTTCTATTTCGCTTTTTAAAGTACCGTAGAAGTTATCCCTGTATACTTCCTCCCATTCTAGGAAATCCTCATTTTTAATATGTTTCTTGAATTCTTCAGTTGAGATGAAATAATAATCCTTTCCGTTAATTTCTTCTCCTCTTGGTTCACGGGAAGCAGCTGAAATGGAAAATTCAAGATTCAAATCTTCTTTACCTAATAAATGCTTAACTATAGTTGTTTTCCCCGACCCAGAGGGCGCCGAGAACACGATTAACTTTCCTTTTTTCATTTTATGCTGAATTTGTTTCAGTATTTTTTTTAGTTCCGAAACCTATAATACGTTTAAAACCTGTTCTTTTATTTTTTCCAATTCGTCTTTCATTTGAACGACTAATTTCTGCATTTGAGCATGATTGGATTTGGACCCCATAGTATTGATTTCGCGTCCCATTTCTTGGGTGATAAAACCTAATTTTCTACCATTGGCTTCGGTTCCATTTATTGTTTCTAAGAAGTAATCCAGATGATTAGTTAGACGAACTTTTTCTTCAGTGATATCTAATTTTTCTAAATAATATATTAATTCTTGTTCAAAACGATTTTCATCCACGTTTACCTTAAGTTCCGCAATTGCAGTTTGTAAACGATCTCTTATCGCCTGTACACGCTCTGGATCTAGTGCTAGTGCATCAGTCATGTATTGACGAATATTTTCAATCCGTAGTTGAAATTCCTTTTCCAGTGACATCCCCTCATCTTTTCTAAAAGCTAGAATGTTTTGAACAGCTTCTTCGACAACAGCTTGGATTTGCACCCAGTCATTTTCGTCAATTTCATCCCGCTCCACTTTTAATGCGTCAGGCATTCTCACTGCCATTTTCATCAATTCTGTCTCGTCTGCCTTCGCATAAATTTCTTTCAATTGCTTGATGTATCCTTTTATGATTGGCGCATTTACTTTAGTTGAAGTTTGTTCTGCCGTGCTTTCGATAAAAATGGAAAAATCTACTTTTCCTCTTTCAAGTTTCACTGCTATTTGGTTGCGTAATCCCAATTCCATTTCGCGGTAAAGGGAAGGCATTCTCACATTCAGATCCAGTCCTTTACTGTTTAGGGATTTTACTTCTATTGTTATTTTCTTGTTTGGTAATTGCAAAGAGGCTTTACCAAAACCTGTCATCGATTGTATCATATAATTTTCTAAAAGAGTTCAAAGATAATAAAAAAGAGTTCATTGGCTAGAGTTCGATGCTGCCGATGTGTTTAAGAATATAAATGTCCTGCTAGTAAGCTTTAGTTTAGTTGTTAGCAACTTTTTTTTTCTGAGTAACCATATAAACACCTACAAAGATTAAGATTGCCGAAATTATTTTTACGAAACTCAAATCGTCCTTTCCCAAGCCAATTGCAAAAACAGTAGCGAAGAACGGCTGAAGGTATATAAAAACGGCAACGGTTGTTGGTTTTAATTCTTTCATGGTGAGTAAATTTAACAAATAAGTTATAAAGGTTGAAATGACCACAACAAATCCTATTTTCCAATAAATATGCATCGGGACTACCGCCCAGTTTACTGCTTCAAATTGGCTCCAGCCAAAAGGTAAAACCATTAGAAAACCAAATAGATAAATCCATTTAACAAAGCTGAAAGCATTGTATTTATCCATTAATTTCTTAACGGTTATCAAATAGAAACCATAGGAAACAGCATTGACAAAAACTAGGATATTGCCTAAGCTTGCATTAGTGGCAGTACCAATTGATCTGCCGTAAAGAATAAGAAAGGCCGTTCCCACTAATCCTAGAATCATACCCGTGACCATTCGTTTCTGCATTCGTTCTTTCATGATGATTGCAGATAGCACCAATACAATCATGGGTGTTGTGACCATTATCACGGAAGCGGAAATTGGGGAAGTGAGGCTCAATCCTTTGAAAAAAGTAAGCATATTAAAGGCGACACCAAAAAAAGCGGCAGCAATAATTCGCGGAAAATCCTTAAGAGCAATTTTTTCTTTTGGCATAAAGAACCAGGAAAGCCAGAACAATAGCATTGCCCCGCTTACTCGCAATAAGATAAAACCATAGGCATCAATATACTCTGGCATTACGTCCTTGGCAATGGTAAATGTAATGCCGTAAATTACAGAAACAATAGTAGCGCCAAAAAGCGCAACATTCCTTTTAGACATTGCCTAAAGCTTTCATTACTTGAAGCATGTTTTGTTGGGTTCCACCAACATAAACTTTATTATCGATGATAAAAACCGGCCGGCTCAAAAACGTATAATGTTCTAGAATATACTTTTTATAATCGGCTTCAGTCAAAGACTTGTTCTTTAATTCCATCGATTTATACAATTGGGCTTTTTTGCTAAACAAAACTTCATAACTATTTGACAATAGATACATTTCTTCTAATTCCTCTTCCGTCAAAGCTGTTTGCTTGATATCACGAAAAACGAGATTATTACCTTTTGGTAATGATTTTATTATTTTTCTGCAAGTATCACAAGAAGCGATGTAATAGATTTTGTTCATGATAATTTTAATTTAATGGTGCAAAGAAAAATCATTTGGAACTGAAAATGATTATTTTTATCAAAAAATTAAAAATGAACACATCATTAGACGTTACCAGAACCAGCAGAAAAATGTTATCTCAATTTTTAAAAGGATATAGTTTAGCTCAACTTAATACTATTCCTGAGGGACATAATAATAATTTGATTTGGAATATTGCTCATATAATTGTGGTACAACAAATGCTGGTTTACAAATTATCAGATCTGCCAATGAAAATTTCAGACACGCTGGTAGAAAAATATAAAAAAGGAACAAAACCAGAACAAGATGCAACACAAGCCGAAGTAGATGAGATTTATAATTTACTTATGGAAACGATTGACCAAACGGAGATTGATTTGAATAACAATACTTTTGTGAACTATCAAGAATACCCAACTTCAACAGGGCTTGTTTTGAAAAATGCCAAAGATGCTATGGTATTCAACAGTTTTCATGAAGGGATACATATTGGATCTATTCTTAGTCTTAGAAAATTTGTTTAGTTTTAAGTTACTTAAGTAGTAAAAATAATCATTCCGCTCTTTATAAAGCAATAGTAACTCTTTAGGTTCATCTGTGTAAGAGTTGGCCTCATAGGGGTTGTAGTACAAAAGCAAGCCTTTGTCCGTAAAAAATATATTGAGAGGCAAGTTAAACTTGTCGTCTTCAAATAGAATGCGGGTACGTTAACCGACTTGTTTGCGGGGATGTTATAGTTGGTTCTAAATTTTTTTCGGCGAAAGCCTTAAAATCATTCGGGTCTTTAAACAATTGATTGTTGGGGATTGATTTTCCGGTTTCCGGATCAAAAAGTAGAGGACGTAGCCATTGATAATCGTGAGTCCCACCGTTATAGGTATAGTGCTTGATTTGATGATTTAGGATGCTAGCAGACGGGTAGTTTAGGCTTCCTTCAATATCGGCTTCCCAACTTAAAGCCTTTTTTGGGTATTCTTTTTGAAGTTGCTCATAGGATCCAATAAATGAATTTATTAGTCTATTGTAATCGGCGCAGGGATAGAACTTGTCGCCAAAATAAATAAGCTCCTTCAAAACAGAAAACACTTTTTTGTTGATGCTGTCCGCTACAATTGGAATGTCGTTCGCGATTGGGTTAGTGACCTTGATATGGTGGCAATTTTCATCACATGCTAACGTTGTTGTCTTTTGAAAAGACTAGTTTTCAAAAATCAGTTCTTTTGAACAGCCTGCCATCGAAAAGAGTAATATCACATATAGCAGAGTATATTTTAGCCCCAAAAGTGTTAATTAAGTAGAAAGGTGTAGACTTGTGTCTTGCCAAAAATAAATTTAAAGCTAAGTTTGTAATACTATTAAATTGATTAATTTAAAAATATGAAATTCAATACTAAAACAATACATGGTGGGCAACAGAATGACCCAACAACAGGTGCGGTTATGCCAGCAATTTTCCAAACTTCTACATTTGCACAAACCAGCCCAGGAAAACCTATTGGTGATTATGTTTACAGTAGGTCTGCTAATCCAACTAGAACAGCATTAGAAGGGGCGCTGGCTAGTATCGAGAATGGCGCCAAAGGCTTGGCATTTTCGTCTGGATTAGCTGCGATAGATTGTTTGTTCCGTTCGTTTAAAGCTGGTGATGAAATCATTACTATGGATGATTTGTACGGTGGTACTTATAGAATGTTTACAAAGATCTATAATAATTCAGGAATCAAGTTTCATTATGTTGACATGAACAATTTAGACAATGTACAATCATTAATTAATGAAAACACTAAAATGGTTTGGGTAGAAACACCTACAAATCCATTAATGAAATTAGCCGATATTGCGGCTGTAGCAAAAATCTCGAAGGCAAATAATATTCTGTTAGCCGTTGATAATACTTTTGCAACACCATATTTGCAGAATCCATTAGATTTAGGGGCGGATGTAGTGATGCATTCGGCTACTAAATATCTTGCAGGACATTCTGATGTAGTAGCTGGAGCTTTAATCACTAAAACTGCCGAATTAGGTAAACAATTACTTTTTCAACAATTTGCTACTGGAGCTACGCTTGGGCCGATGGATTGTTTTCTTGTTCTTAGAGGGATAAAAACATTGCACTTAAGAATGCAAAGGCATTGTGAGAATGGTGAGAACGTGGCTGAATTTTTAAATAATCACCCTAAAGTAAAAACGGTTTATTACGTAGGTTTAGTAAGTCATCCTTTTCATGAAATTGCTAAAAAGCAAATGAGTGGTTTTGGCGGAATGGTTTCTTTTGATTTTGTGTCAGGTAAAAAAGAAGATTCAGTTGATTTTTTAGAGAAACTTAGAGTGTTTACTTTGGCAGAATCATTAGGAGGAGTCGAATCATTGGCAAATCACCCAGCTTTAATGACGCATGCTTCTATACCAGAAGACAAAAGAAAAGAAGCAGGAATTACAGACGATTTAGTTCGTTTAAGTGTAGGGGTTGAAGATATTGAAGACTTGATTGAAGACTTGAAACAAGCATTGGCATAAGACATTTGTCTTTCCTTGGAGATGTTTCACAATGAATAAAAAATCACAAATATAATTTTAGAGCTGGAATTTTTGTTTTTTCTTTATTGTATATAATAAATATAACCAACATTGAGCCAGACTAAGCAGTCGTTAGCTCTGTTTTCAGGCACTGTAACTGGATTAGGGTTTAAGCCATCTACCCAATTAGAAAAATAATATTGGAAACGTAAATCCACCATCAAGTCACGTAATGGCGTTAATTTATATCGAGTTCCAACACTTGAAACAACTGACCAAACGGAACCTCCTTCGGTTGAAAAACCGTAAGGATGATTGTCGCTAGGGACTAAATATTTTGGGAATGTAGTTAAGACTGTGCCCAATGGTCCAAGTGTAGAATAAGCCTTGGCATTATAGTAACTGAATTGGGCTCCAAGACTAACGAATGGACCCAAGCTACCTATTCTGGAAGTGAAATCACGAATACTAAAAGGGAAATATTCTAATTGCATACCTATATTAGTAATCGCAGTGTTTCCTTTCATCGCCCTCAACTGATCTGCGGCTATTGAGGTTTTATCAGTTGCAACCCATTCTCCAAGATGCTCTAAGTTGGTTTTGTTGAAAGACAATTCGCTTCTTAATTTAAAATGATCGCTAAAATAGGTTTCTGGAGTATAACAATTACATGTTGGCTTGTATGAAAAATTTATATAACGTATTATTCCTATTCCTATTCCTGTATTTCCGGCATTGGTGTCAAGGTTATATCGCTCTCCATAGTCCGACTGAAATGCGACAGGTCCAGCAATAACTCCTACTTCATGCGAGAAGCCGAATTGCGCAAATAAATTATTTAAGAAACCTAATAAAACAAATAAAAGAATAAAGGCATATCTGAGCATTTTCTTGTAAAATTTAGACTACAAACAAATATATAAAAAACATCATTCATTCCCCTATTAAAGTTAAAATCAAAAATAAGTAGGAAAACATTAATTTGCTTAAGAAAACGACAACGTTTTTATAGAATTGGGAAGTTCAAAAGCCAAGATTTTAAGGAATAATTAATAATAAGATAATTCTGCAATATATAATTAAATATTAATTTGAAATAGTCGCATATAATGTATATTTGCGGGTACTAACGAAAACGTTTTCTTAAACGTTAATAATATAATAATCATGTCACAAAGCATTACTACTTTTATAGAAGAGGTTGCTAAAAAAAACCCAAACGAACCAGAATTCTTACAGGCAGTTTTAGAAGTTGCTGAAACAGTGATTCCTTTTATCGAAGAAAACAAAAAATACCAAGGCAAAATGCTTTTGGAAAGAATGGTGGAATCTGACCGAATCATTATGTTTCGTGTAGCTTGGATTGATGATAAAGGAGCAACTCAGGTAAATAGAGGATTCCGTATCCAAATGAATTCGGCTATTGGACCATACAAAGGTGGACTTCGTTTTCACCCTTCTGTGAATCTAAGTATCTTGAAATTTTTAGCTTTCGAACAAACATTTAAAAATAGCCTAACCACATTGCCAATGGGTGGTGGAAAAGGTGGAGCTGATTTTGATCCTAAAGGGAAATCAGATAATGAAGTGATGCGTTTTTGTCAAAGTTTCATGACAGAATTATCCAGACATATCGGAGCAAATACGGATGTTCCTGCAGGGGATATTGGTGTAGGAGGAAGAGAAGTAGGATTTATGTTTGGTCAATATAAAAGACTGAGAAATGAATTTACAGGAATTTTAACGGGTAAGGGACTTTCTTTTGGGGGATCATTAATAAGACCCGAAGCTACAGGCTACGGAAACGTATACTTCGCTCAAAGTATGTTAGAAACAAAGGGGGATAGTTTTGCAGGTAAAACAGTTGTTGTTTCTGGATCTGGTAACGTTGCTCAGTATTCTGCTGAAAAAGCAACTCAATTAGGTGCTAAAGTAGTAACTATGTCTGACTCTTCTGGATATATCTACGATGCTGACGGTATTGATACTGAGAAATTAGCCTACGTAATGGAGATCAAAAATGAATTAAGAGGTAGAATTAGCGAGTATGTAAAAAAGTATCCTAAAGCAAAATATGTCGCAGGAGCACGTCCTTGGGAAGTGAAATGTGATATCGCATTACCTTGCGCAACTCAAAATGAATTGAACGGGGATGAAGCAAAAACTTTAGTGGCACAGGGATGTATTTGTGTGGCTGAAGGAGCTAACATGCCAACTATGCCTGATGCAGTTATTGTGTTTCAAGAAGCAAAACTATTATTCGCTCCAGGAAAAGCTTCAAATGCTGGCGGAGTTGCTACTTCAGGTTTAGAAATGTCTCAGAACTCATTGAGATTAAACTGGACTGCTGAAGAGGTTGATGGTAAATTGAAAGGTATTATGTTAGCTATACACGCCTCATGTGTGAAATATGGTTCTGATACTAATGGATATGTTGACTATGTAAAAGGTGCAAACATCGCCGGATTTGTAAAAGTAGCTGATGCTATGCTTGCTCAAGGGGTGGTGTAAAATTTTTTTAGATATACAAAAAGCCTTCTGCCGAAGTTTCGGACAGAAGGCTTTTTTTTTGGACAGAACAAAAATAGGATACTTTTGTTTTTATTACATTTGTAAACCAATAATAAAACATATTATGATTAAAAGAATTTTAAGTTTGGTGCTTTTTCTGATTATTCAAATGAGTTTTGGCCAGACTAATTTGTCCTGGCGGGGCTATTTTTCATATAATGAAATCAAAGATATGTCATCATCATCAGACGCAATTTTTGTGGCTTCAGAAAACGCCTTATTTTCTGTGAATTCAATCAATAATCAAATAAAGACCACCAATACTGTAGATGGACTTTCAGGCCAAACTATTAGTTCACTTTACTATAGTTCCCAATTCAACAAGTCTATTGTTGGCTATGAAAATGGATTAATAATTGTTGTCAATGAGGCCGACGGGAGTATGTTGAACGTGATTGATATCATTAAAAAGCAACTTCCTGCAAACATGAAAAAAGTAAATCATTTCATGGAGTATGATGGAATAGTCTATGTTTCCTGTGATTTTGGAATCGTACAATTTGATTTAGAGACGATGCTTTTTGGGGACACTTATTTCATAGGAGATAATGGTGCAGAAATTAGCATTAAACAAACGGCAGTTTATAATGGATTTATTTATGCAGCCACAATTAATGGAATACGAAGAGCCGCTATTAGTAATAAAAACTTAGTAGATTATAAGCAATGGGGTTTGGTTGGCACAGGGGAATGGTCCGGTATAACAACTTTTGGGTCGGATTTGTTTGCTGTTAATGTGGAAGCGAAAGTTAATAAATATGATCCTAATTCCAATACTTTTTTAGAATATAAGGCTCTTGGGCAAGCTTCTTTAGATATGAGGGCTACAGCAGATTATTTAGTAGTAACGACCTTGAACAGTGTGTATGTTTACAACAAAGAAATGACCGTTGTTCGTCAAATAAATACGGATCAAATTACAGATAGTAAACCCACTTTCACTTGCGCAACAGTAGTAAGGGAAACAATTTTTATTGGAACGAAAGAGGATGGGATGATTACAACTTCTCTTCCTCCAGGTTCAATTTTTAAAAACATAACTCCATCTGGTCCTTCAAGAAACAATGTTTTTGCACTTCAAGCAACTTCGACTGCATTCTGGACAGTTTTTGGTGACTATACAGTAGATTATAACCCTTATCCATTAGATAATTATGGAATAAGTAAGTTCAGTACAACAGGCTGGTTAAATATTCCCTACGAAGAAGTTCTAGAGGCTAAATCAATAAGTAGGATTGTAATTAACCCAAATGATGAAAACACTGTGTATGCGAGTTCTTTTTTTTCAGGATTATTAAAGATTGAAAATAATGAACCTACATTCTTGTTTAATCAAAGCAATAGTGGTCTGGAAACCTTAACCTTTGCTGGTCCAGATTATCTTGATGTGAGAATAAATGGCGCTGCATTTGATAAGTCAGGGAATCTATGGGTAACAAATAGCAGAGTGAAAAATGGCTTAAAGGTATTGGGAACTGACGGGCAGTGGAAAAGTTTTTCGATGGATAACGTATTAGATTCTAGTCAGGATAACAGTTTTGGTAGGATGGTTATCGATAAAAATGATACAAAATGGATGGCGACAAATCGAGATGGTGTAATAGGTTTTAACGAAAGCAATAATACATTCAAGAAAATTACATTTGGACCTGACATGGGAAATTTACCCATCTCTGATGTAAGGGCAATTGCTATAGATAATAGAAATCAGCTTTGGATTGGTACCACAAAAGGTTTACGTGTATTGTCTAATGTGGGCAATTTTCAAACTGAAAATCAATTAACAACAAATGCAATTATCATAATAGAAGATAATCTTGCTCAAGAATTACTATATGAGCAATTCATCACTGATATAGTTGTTGATGGAGCTAATAATAAATGGGTCGGCACTGCTGACTCTGGCTTGTTTCTTCTTTCTCCAAACGGTCAGGAAACAACGTATCACTTTACGATCAACAATTCTCCTTTGCCAAGTAATGCCATTAATGATATTGATATAGATAGTTCAACTGGAGAAGTTTTTATCGCCACTGATAAAGGATTGGTTTCTTTTAGGGGAATTGCCACAAAAGCCAGTGAGGATTTAAGTGAAGTATACGTATATCCAAACCCTGTTAGGCCGGAATATGAGGGCAGCGTTAAAATCGCCGGTTTGATAGATAGGGCCAACGTAAAAATCACAGATATTGAAGGAAATCTTGTGTATGAAGCTACCTCCGAAGGTGGGACACTTGAATGGGATACCTATGCTTTTGGGAAATACAAAGTTGCTTCCGGAGTATATATGATTTTTATTTCGGCAAATGACGGGCTGGAAACCAAAGTAAAAAAAGTGATGATAATCAGATAGCTTTCAGGTTCCGAGTATTGTAAATTAAAAACCAACACTTAAAGCTTAAAAAGCCAACAGCTAAAAAATGCAAGTCAAAACTAAAGCCATTGTTATTTCGTCTATAAAATTTCAAGAAAAAAGCTTGATTGTGAAATGTTTTACCCAATCGCATGGTTTGAAATCCTACTTTGTTAGGGATGCCTTTTCTGGCAGGAAATCCAATCAAAAAATCGCTTATTTTCAGCCGCTAACTATTCTAGAAATTGAAGCCGTCCATAAAAATAAGGGAACTCTGGAAAATTTCAAAGAAATTAAAATTAGCACGCCATTTCAGTCTATTCATTCCGATATTTATAAGAGTACAATTGCGATGTTTATTTCGGAAATATTGCATCATTCGATACAGGAGGAGGAAAAAAATGAATCTCTTTTTAGCTTTCTGGAAACGGCTTTTCTTTGGTTAGACCATCATGACGAAATAGCTAATTTCCATCTGATTTTATTACTGGAAATTACCAAATATCTTGGGTTTTATCCAGATGTTTCTGATTTAGACATGTCTTTTTTCGAAATGACAGAAGGTGTCTTTAGCCCGTTTCATGCCATAAGTTCACTAACTGAGCACGAAACGAATTTGTTTAGAAAACTCATTAGTTTAAAATTCGATAATGACCAGAAAATCTTCCATGTCATTGAAAGGCAGATTATTCTAAAAATTCTGATTGACTACTATAGTTTTCATCTTGACGGCTTCAAAAAACCGAAATCGCTTGACGTACTAAAGGAAGTTTTTTCTTGAAAAAAGAAGGTCCGCTTTAAAGATGGCGTAAGAAAAATGAATGCGAACCCTAATGATTTTGACCCAATAGATACTTTTATCGTACAGTTTAAAAAGTACGCAGATCGACTCATTCTTGTTTTTAAATTACTTGAAAATCACCAGTCAACAAAAAACCATGTCAATTCTTGAAAATCGTGATTAATTATTGAAAATTCCTTACTTTCGCACTTTGATTAAAGAAAAGGATAAAATGAGCACAAAATTTACTGAATACAAAGGACTTGACTTGCCGACAGTAGCGTCAGAAGTACTTGATTTTTGGAAGAAAGAAAACATATTTGAAAAAAGCATAACGACTCGTGAGGGTAACCTACCATACGTGTTTTTTGAGGGGCCACCTTCGGCAAATGGCTTACCGGGAATTCATCATGTTATGGCACGTGCCATTAAAGATATTTTTTGCAGGTACAAAACACAAAAAGGGTTTCAGGTAAAGCGAAAAGCTGGTTGGGATACTCACGGTTTACCAGTAGAATTAGGAACAGAGGCAGCATTAGGAATTACAAAAGAAGATATAGGAAAAAAAATATCTGTAGAGGACTATAACGAAGCCTGTAAAAAAACCGTAATGCGTTATACGGATGTTTGGAATGATTTGACTGAAAAAATGGGGTATTGGGTTGATATGGAAGATCCGTATGTGACTTACAAGCCTAAATATATGGAAACCGTTTGGTGGTTGCTGAAACAAATCTACAACAAGGATCTGATGTACAAAGGCTATACCATTCAGCCTTATTCACCAAAAGCAGGAACCGGACTGAGTTCTCATGAAGTTAATCAGCCGGGTAGTTACCGCGATGTAACTGACACTACGGTTGTTGCACAGTTCAAAGCAATAAACGAGACACTTCCTGTTGCGTTTCAAGGGTTTGGAGATATCCTTATCTTGGCTTGGACAACGACTCCTTGGACTTTACCGTCGAACACTGCGTTGACCGTGGGACCAAAAATTGATTATATTGTTGTGAGAACATTCAATCAGTATACCTTTCTTCCTACGAATGTAATTTTGGCTAAAAATTTAGTTGGAAAACAATTCGGAAAAGGATTTTTCGAAAGCAAAGAAGTGACCGATTTTGAAAATTTTAAAGAAGGAGATAAAAAAATTCCATACCAAGTTATTGCTGAATGTAAAGGGAAAGATTTAGTAGGAATAAGATACGAACAGTTAATGCCGTTGGTTCTTCCATATCAAAATGCAGAAAACGCTTTTAGAGTAATTTCTGGGGATTTTGTGACCATTGAAGATGGAACAGGAATTGTGCATACTTCACCAACTTTTGGTGCAGACGATGCGAAAGTAGCTAAAGAAGCTACTCCAGAAGTGCCTCCAATGTTAGTTTTGGATGAAAATGATTTTCCGGTTCCGTTAGTGGACTTGCAAGGAAGGTTCACTTCACATGTCGGAGAGTATGCCGGTAAATACGTGAAAAACGAATATTATAACGACGGCGAAGCACCTGAACGATCTGTAGATGTTGAAATTGCCATTCGATTAAAAGAAGAAAATAAAGCGTTTAAAGTAGAGAAATATGTTCATAGTTACCCACATTGTTGGAGAACAGATAAGCCTATTTTGTACTACCCTCTTGATTCCTGGTTTATAAAAATCACAGAAGTTAGAGACAGAATGTTCGAACTGAACGAAACCATCAACTGGAAGCCAAAGTCAACAGGAGAAGGACGTTTCGGAAACTGGATAAAAAATGCCAACGACTGGAATTTATCCCGATCAAGATATTGGGGTATTCCATTACCGATATGGAGAAATGAAGAAGGAACCGAAGAAATACTGATAGGTTCGATAGAAGAACTATACAATGAAATCGAAAAATCGGTTGCAGCTGGAATCCAAAAAGAAAACCCTTTTAAAGGTTTTGAAATTGGGAATATGGCTGAAGAGAATTATGATTTAGTAGATTTACATAAAAATGTAGTCGATGCGATTACCTTAGTTTCCGCTTCGGGGAAACCAATGAAAAGGGAGGCTGATTTGATTGATGTTTGGTTTGATTCAGGTTCAATGCCTTATGCACAATGGCATTACCCTTTTGAAAATAAGGACAAAATAGACGAAAACAAAGATTTTCCAGCTGATTTTATTGCAGAAGGAGTAGATCAAACACGTGGGTGGTTTTATACCCTGCATGCCATAGCTACTTTGGTTTTTGATAAAGTAGCCTATAAAAATGTAGTTTCAAACGGTTTGGTTTTGGATAAAAACGGACAGAAAATGTCTAAACGTCTTGGAAATGCTGCAGACCCTTTTGACACATTAGGTGAATATGGTCCAGATGCCACCCGATGGTATATGATATCTAATGCCAATCCTTGGGATAATTTAAAATTTGACTTAGAAGGAATCGCAGAAGTTCGTAGAAAATTCTTCGGAACTTTATATAACACTTATTCATTCTTTAGTTTATATGCCAATATTGACGGATTCAAATACCAAGAAGCCGAAATTCCAATTAATGAAAGACCCGAAATTGACCAATGGATTATTTCGGAATTAAATACTTTGATAAAAGAAGTTGATGGTTTCTATGCTGATTATGAGCCTACAAAAGCGGCTCGTGCGATATCTGAATTCGTTCAGGAGAATTTAAGTAACTGGTACGTTCGTCTGTGCAGAAGACGCTTCTGGAAAGGAGAATATGAACAAGATAAAATTGCAGCCTACCAGACGCTGTATACTTGTTTGTTAACAGTAAGTAAATTGGGTGCGCCAATAGCTCCGTTCTTTATGGACAAGCTTTACAGAGACTTAACTTTAGCAACACAGTCTGAAAAATATGAGAGTGTACATTTGGCTAAGTTTCCAGTTTCGGTTGAAAACTATGTTAATAAGATGTTAGAGAGCAAAATGCAGAAAGCGCAGACTATCTCGTCATTGGTATTGTCTCTTCGAAAAAAGGAAATGATTAAGGTGCGTCAACCATTGCAAAAGGTAATGATTCCAGTCCTTGACGAGAATCAGAGGCTTGAAATTGAAGCGGTTTCTGAGCTGATAAAGGCTGAGGTAAATGTTAAGGAAATCTTACTTTTAGACGATGCTTCAGGAGTTTTGGTGAAGCATATAAAACCTAATTTTAAAGCATTAGGGCCTCGATTCGGAAAAGATATGGTATTGATTGCCAAAGAGATAGATAATTTTTCAGCAGAAAAAATAGGTCAATTGGAGAGTAATGGCTCTACAGATGTTATTATTGGTGGAAAAAGCATAACTTTAACTGTAGCAGATGTAGAGATTTCGTCCCAAGATATTGAAGGCTGGTTGGTCGCTAATTCAAACGGAATAACCGTAGCCCTTGATATAGTCATTTCTGCGGAATTGAAAAAAGAGGGTATAGCAAGAGAATTAGTAAACAGAATTCAAAATATTAGAAAGGATTCGGGATTTGAAGTTACAGACAAAATAAAGGTTCATTTGCAAAAAAGTGATACTTTAGAGGAGGCAATAGAACCAAATTTAGAATATATTAAATCAGAAACGCTAACAGAAGAATTGGTTTTTGAGGAAGATTTAGAAAACGGTACAGAAATTGAATTTGACGAGATAAAAACAAAAATAAAAATTACTAAATAATCTAGATATGGTAGATGCACCAACAAGATACTCTGACGCCGATTTGGCTGAGTTCAAAGAAATAATTTTAAGTAAAATAAATAGAGCGCAAGCAGATTTAGAACTGATAAAGAGCGCCTACATGAATGATGGAAATAATGGTACGGATGATACCTCGCCAACGTTTAAAGCATTTGAGGAAGGAAGTGAAAGCATGTCTAAGGAAGCTAACTCTCAGCTGGCAATACGTCAGGAGAAATTTATTCGTGATTTGAAGAATGCATTATTCCGTGTAGAGAATAAGACCTATGGTGTATGTAGAGTGACGGGTAAGCTAATCAATAAAGAAAGATTGAAAATTGTTCCTCACGCTACGATGAGTATAGAGGCCAAAAATTTACAACGATAAGCCAGTACCGTTATATAAATATTTAACGCTCCATTAGGAGCGTTTTTTTTGATAAAATTATTACTTTTGCCCTACTTAAAATTTTAAAAATGTCATTACGAAAAGCGTATTTACTTATATTCGGAATATTAATTGTTGATCAGGTTTCGAAAATATTTGTAAAAACTAATTTTATATTAGGGGAAGAAGTTGAAGTTTTCAGATGGTTTAAAATCCTTTTTATAGAAAATGAAGGAATGGCTTGGGGCACTGAGATTCCTGGGACTTATGGTAAATTGTTCTTGACTGTTTTTAGATTGGTAGCAGTTGGCGGAATTGGCTATTGGTTATGGGATTCTGTAGAAAGAAAGTATAGCTCTGATTACTTAATTGTGGCAATAGCGTTAATTCTGGCAGGAGCTTTCGGGAACATCATTGATTCTGTATTTTATGGAGTTATTTTTGACGACAGCCATTCACAATTAGCTACACTATTTACTGATCAGCCTTATGGCAAATATTTTCATGGTAAGGTGGTAGATATGTTTTACTTTCCCTTTTGGCACGGAAGTTTACCAAGCTGGTTACCAATATGGGGTGGAAATGATTTTACTTTTTTTAATGCCATTTTTAATGTTGCCGATATGGCTATTTCTACCGGAGTGGGAATATTGATTTTTTTCAATAAAAAAGCTTTCCATAAAGGCTAAAATCTGGAATCAGATAAAAGAAAGACCAATTCAAATTTGAATTGGTCTTTCTTATTATTTATTATGTCCTGGAGCATATCGTTTTGCGCTTTTGTCTCCATTCAATTTTTTAGCATGTCCAGGAGGAAGTTTTTTAGCTTTGTAACTATCATTGGGTTGATTCGTTCTTCAATTAACACTACAGTTCGACAATGAAACTGTAGATACTAGAATTATAACTGCCAGTAAAGATGTTGGATATTTAATTTTTTTCATAATTCAAAAAATAAAATTGAAATCAATTTTTTTTAAATTCATAAATAGTATTCGGACTAACACAATAATCTAATTTCACGTCAGTTTCATAAATATCGGCAATCAATTCTTCCGCTTCAAAAAACGAGAGTCCAATTTTAATTGTTTCAGGTTGGCATTTTGATAAAAAGACATCATAAAATCCTTTGCCGTAACCTACACGATGCCCTTGCTTATCAAAGGCCAAAAGTGGCACAAAAACTACTTCAATTTTATTAGGAGGAACTTCTATTCCGTCAACTGGTTCGGGGATATTATATTCGTTTTTCTTGATTTTGGTACTATCTGTTAATAGAAAGTGAGTCATATTTCGGGTTTCAAAATCAGATTTAGAAATGATGATTTCTTTATCTTTTCCTAAAAGCAAATGCAAGATGAGTTCAGTATTGACCTCTTTATGTTCAACTATAGGTAAGAAAACATGAAAGTAGGTTTTCTCCCAAATAGGCAGCATCAATAGTTTATTGGCAATAGCCAAACTCATTTCCTCCGTCTCACTTTCAGGTAGTTGAGCTCTTAATGCTTTATACTTCGAGCGTAATTGCTTTTTTTGCATGAATGCTACTTTTTAAATCAGCTATAAAAGTACTCAAACAGTCTGTTCTGTATGGTTCTTGTTAGCTTTTATTTTTCTAAAGTTTTAGATATATGGTAAATAGCGTCACCCTGGTAGACAATAGAAGAAAGGTTCGCATTGATGATATAACCGTCATTTGGTGCTTTTATTTTTCGTTCAAATTTCCCGAAAGGATCTGTGATTATAGCCAGAACAGTCCCTTTTTTTACAAAGCTTCCAATCGTGTTTTGATCATGTAATAAGCCGGAGCACTTAGCTCTTATCCATCCTGACTTTTCAATATAAATCGTGTTTGAGCCCTGTTTTTCGATGAGCTGCTTTGGATCGAGCATGTCAAGGTGTGCCAAAAATCGTTTCACGCCATTCACGCCTGCTCCAGCAACTGATTCATTAATGTCGAGCGATTTTCCGCCTTCAAAAAGTAACATTTTCACATTTAGTTTCTGACTCGAATTCCTAAAAGAGCCTGCAATATTTTTAGAAAACAGAGTGAAAGGGGCATTAAATACATCGGCTAATTCTTTTAACTCGGGACTGTTTGGAGCGAGCCGTATTTGAGGTGCATTGAACCGACTGGCGCCTCCTGCATGAAAATCGACTGCATAGTCAACAAGGGGCATTATTTCGGTTAAGATATGGTAAGCAAATCTGCTGGCTAAAGACCCTTTTTTGCTTCCAGGAAAAACCCTGTTTAAATCTCTGCCGTCAGGAAATTGTCGTGACATATTAATAAAACCAAACATGTTGATTATAGGAATGCAAATTATAGTTCCTTTTTTTGGTTTGTTGATTTTCTTTGCGATAAGCTGGCGTACGATCTCCACTCCATTAATTTCGTCTCCATGAATTCCAGCTGAAAAAAGAACTGTGGGACCGTCAATTTTAGAACGCTGAATTATGATGGGAATTTTAAGTTTCGCCGTGTTGTGCAATTTGGCGATTTCCATATCTATGGTTTTGCTTTCGCCGGCTAAAATTACCTCCCCTAGAATGGTGATCGGTCTGATGTTTTTCATGGGTAATAAAAAGTCTAAATGTAGAAATTATTATTTGTATTTCGTAAATTTGGATTCAAATTCAAATTAATAAAATCCCCGCACACAACTAAATGTTGCTGTGTATCTTTGTAAAAAGATCAATAAAATGCAAAACCCAACTCTCGAGCTGCAAATAAAGACTTTACCAGACGGTCCTGGCGTATATCAATATTATGATAAGGAGGGTAAGATACTATATGTAGGTAAGGCGAAAAACTTAAAAAAGAGAGTTTCTTCCTATTTCAATAAGATTCATGACACGGCAAAAACAAATGTGCTAGTCAAGAAAATTGTGACCATTAAACATATAGTGGTGCCTACAGAGACAGATGCGCTTTTATTGGAGAATAACCTGATAAAAACACTGCAACCTCGGTATAATGTATTGTTGCGTGATGATAAAAGTTATCCTTGGCTATGTATTAAGAAAGAGCCTTTTCCACGCATTTTTGCCACAAGAAGAATGGTGAAAGATGGTTCTGAGTACTTTGGCCCTTACACGAGTTTTAAGACAGTAAACACCATCTTAGAACTGATAAAAGAACTGTATCCACTTCGTAGTTGTAATTATGATTTAAGTAAGTCAAATATAGAAACCGGAAAATTTAAAGTTTGTCTCGAGTATCATATTGGAAACTGCAAAGGTCCGTGTGAAGGTTTAGAATCTTTAGAAAATTATCAAAAGCAAGTCGATGCTATTCGTGAAATTCTCAAAGGGAACTTCAAAGAAAGTATGAAAGACTTTAGAAAGCTTATGACTGAACTGGCTCAAAATATGCATTTTGAAGAAGCCCAAAAAATAAAAGAAAAAATTGAAGTGCTCGAAAATTACCAATCGCGCTCCACAATTGTGAATCCAAAAATTACTAATGTCGATGTGTTCTCGATAGTTTCTGATGAAAGTGCCGCTTATGTAAATTTTTTACAAATTTCCCATGGAGCCATCATTCGCTCACATACCATGGAGATAAAGAAAAAACTGGAAGAAACAGATGAAGAACTATTAGAGTTGGCGATTGTTGAGCTAAGGGAGCGATTTCAGTTATTGTCTAAAGAGGTTATCGTTCCTTTTAAAGTTGATTTGGGAGAAAGAATAAACATAACTATACCGCAGCTAGGGGATAAAAAACAAATTTTGGACCTTTCTATTCGCAATGCTAAATTTTATAGGATAGAACAGTTGAAACAATTGCAGATCGTAGACCCTGACAGGCATGCTAATCGAATCATGGCACAAATGCAGAAAGATTTGCGATTGCCATCCGAACCAAGACATATTGAGTGTTTTGACAACTCGAATATTCAAGGGACGAATCCCGTCGCGGCTTGTGTAGTTTTCAAAGACGGAAAGCCTAGCAAGAAAGATTATCGTCATTTTAACATTAAGACAGTAGAAGGTCCAGATGATTTTGCATCCATGACAGAGGTTGTTTATCGTCGTTATAAAAGGCTTGTTGAAGAAAATCAGCCTCTGCCACAACTAATAATCATTGATGGAGGAAAAGGACAACTGTCAGCGGCCCTTAAAAGTATTGATGAATTAGGATTGAGAGGAAAAATAGCCGTAATTGGTATTGCAAAAAGACTGGAGGAGTTATTTTATCCTGGAGATTCGGTTCCGTTATATTTAGATAAGAAGTCAGAAACGCTTAAGGTGATTCAACAGTTAAGAAATGAAGCGCATCGATTTGGGATTACACACCATAGAGATCAGAGAAGTAAAGCGGCATTAAATTCATCTATAGAATCTATTCCGGGAATAGGAGAAAAAACGATGTTGGCATTGATACAGCATTTTAAAAGTGTCAAAAGAATAAAAATGGCAACAGAAAAAGAAATTTCAGATGTTATAGGTTTATCGAAAGCAAAAAAAATTATCGGCTTTTACAAAGTCATAAATAATTGACTTTTAGTAAAATAATGAGAAATAGCTATCTCAAAAATTAAACGGTCTTTATGAAAAAACATCTCTTTATAACCCTACTGCTTTTTAGTTATACCTCGATGTCTTCGCAAGAGCATAAGAGACCAAAAGTAGGTTTGGTTTTAAGTGGAGGTGGGGCAAAAGGTTTTGCGCATATAGGAGTTTTGAAAGTGCTCGAAGAGGCGGGGTTAAAGATTGATTATATAGGAGGGACCAGTATGGGTGCCGTGGTAGGGGGACTTTACGCTACTGGATATAATGCAGCTCAAATCGATTCTATCTTTCAAGCTACCAATTTTGATAAATTAATAAATGATTTCATACCAAGGTCTTCAAAAAATTTTTATGAGAAGGGAAATGATGAATTGTATGCGCTGGTTTTACCTTTCAATAAGTTTAATATTGGAATACCCCAGGCGCTCTCAAAGGGTTTGTACAATTTTAATTTATTGAGTAGATTAACAAGAAATGTTAGGCATGTCAGAGATTTCAATCAGCTGCCAATTCCCTTTCTGTGTATTGGGTCTGATATAGAAACGGGCAAACAAGTCCTATTGAATAAAGGAAATTTGGCCCAGGCCCTACTTGCAAGTTCGGCATTCCCTTCGCTGTTTTCTCCAGTTGAAATTGATGGACAGCTTTTAGTCGATGGCGGGGTTACTAATAATTATCCAATTGATGAGGTTAGGCGACTTGGGGCTGATGTTGTTATTGGTGTCGATGTACAAGATGACTTAAGGGACAGAACAACTCTTAAGGATGCTACAAAAATTCTAGTCCAAATTACGAATCTGCAGTCGATCGAAAAAATGAAAAGTAATATTCTTAAAACGGATATTTATATTAAGCCTGATATTACAGAATATGGGGTAATCTCATTTGACAAAGGAAAAGATATAATTGAAAAAGGGGAAGAGGCTACATTTTCTGTTTTTGAGAAAATAAAAGAATTAGGGAGTAATGATACGATATTATATAGAAAACCTAAATACAAAATTCAAACTGACAGTTTACAAATAAAAAATATAAATATTACTGAGTTAGACAACTTCACCTATGATTATGTATTAGGGAAATTAAGATTTAAGCCGGGATCTACAATTAGTTATAAGCAATTGGAAGCAGGAATCAACAACATTAATGGAACTGATAACTTCAGCGTGATAAGTTATTCGCTCGATCCAAACATGGGAAACGATGACTTAAATCTTTATTTGAAAGAGAATCCAATCAAAACCTATTTGAAATTTGGATTGCACTATGACGGTCTTTTTAAGAGCGGTGTCTTGGTAAATTTAACACGGAAGAAAACCTTGTTTAAAAATGACATCGCATCACTAGATATTGCGCTTGGAGATAATTACAGATATGATTTTGATTATTACATTGAAAACGGATACAATTTTAGTTTTGGTTTTAAATCCTTTTTCAATCAATTCAATAGGAATGTTACCAGAGATATCAGTAGTTTAGATTTTCAGTCCTTGGGTTTAAACACGATTAATATCGATTTCTCAGATGTGACAAATCAGGTATATTTCCAGTCCTTATTTGTACAGAAATTTTTGATAGGAGGAGGTTTAGAGTATAAGTTCTTAAAAATTAAGTCGGAGACCTTGGCAAATATGGATCCCCTAATAGATAAAAGCAACTATATAAGTGTTTTTGGGTATATGAAGTTTGACTCGTTTGATGATAAAGACTTCCCCACAAAAGGCTGGTATTTTTCTGGTGATATTCAGTCCTATTTGTTATCGTCAAACTACACCAAGGAATTTAATACTTTTTCCATTGCAAAAGGAGATATTGGAGTCGCAGCAACAATTTTTAAAAATGCTACAATTAAATTTCAAACGGAAGCTGGTTTTTCTTTTGGCAATGACAGTGTTTCTTTTTTTAATTTCGTTTTAGGGGGTTACGGCTATAACCTCGTAAATAATTTTAGGTATTTTTATGGGTATGATTTTTTGAGTATTGCTGGTAATAGTTATGTGAAATCTACAGGAACGGTTGATTACGAGTTTTACAAAAAGAACCATCTAAATTTTTCTGCCAATTATGCTAATTTGGGCGACAGAATTTTTGAATCGGTGAATTGGGTTTCACTGCCTAAATATTCAGGATATGCTGTTGGTTACGGCCTTGAAACCGTAATTGGGCCTATCGAAATTAAACACTCTTGGTCACCCGAAACCCAGAAGGGCTTTACTTGGTTTAGTGTTGGATTTGTGTTTTAAATTCAAAGTATATCAATAAAAATTCCGATATTTGTTGTAATGAAAAAGAAATGGAACGGTTTATTGGATTATCTTCAATTCCTCATCAAGAGAAATCCTGAGTGAGTAGCTATTTTTTGATTTAACGCAAATCGTTATAAAGTAATCTCAACTTTAAACTGTTAAACTTATAAATAAAAAAATCATGCCAGTATACCATAAATTAGGGAACTTCCCTCAAAAAAGACACACACAATTTCAAAAACCTAGCGGAGGTTTTTATTATGAACAACTCTTTGGAACGGAAGGGTTTCATGGTAACTCCTCTTTGTTGTACCATGTACATAGGCCAACTCAGGTAAAGGAAATTACAAAATCATATTCTGTTGAACCTAAAATCGCAATTGGTAAAAACATAAAGTCATTATTGTTAAAGGGATTTGAATTGAGCCCTGAAGATGACTTTCTGGACAGCCGCAAAGCGATGCTTGTAAATAAAGACTGTACAATAGGTTTAGCCGCACCACAAAAGTCATTGCGCGAGTATTTCTATAAAAATGCCGATGCCGATGAAATGATTTTTATTCACAAAGGAAAAGGGAAATTACGCACTATGATGGGAAATATTTCATTTGAATACGGCGACTATCTTATCATCCCTAGAGGGGTTATCTACCAAATTGATTTTGAAACATCTGTAAATAGATTGTTCTACGTAGAATCTTTTGCGCCATTCTATACTCCTAAACGCTATAAAAACGAATCTGGACAACATCTGGAGCACTCTCCATTTTGCGAACGTGATTTTATTTTGCCAACGGAACTTGAAACCCATGACGAAATTGGAGATTTTTTAATTAAAATCAAAAAGGAAGGTATGATACACGAAGTAGTTTACGCTACCCATCCTTTTGATGTAGTGGGTTGGGACGGTTACAATTATCCTTATGGATTTAGTATCCATAATTTTGAACCTATTACAGGACGTGTACATCAACCGCCACCAGTACATCAAACATTCGAAACCTCGACATTTGTGGTTTGTTCCTTTGTTCCACGAATGTACGATTATCATCCAAAATCAATTCCAGCACCATACAACCATAGCAATATTGATAGTGATGAGGTATTGTATTATGTAGATGGTGATTTTATGAGTCGCAACAATATCGAGCAAGGGCATATTACCCTGCATCCAAAAGGGATTCCTCACGGACCAGCTCCCGGAGCAATGGAAAGAAGCATAGGTCATAAAGAAACTCATGAGTTAGCGGTAATGGTGGATACATTCCGTCCATTGATGGTAACAGAAACAGCAATGGGACTAGATGACGGGAAGTACTACAAATCTTGGGTAGAGTAGGCCAAGGAGCTATTTCCTGCTGTGCGCTATATCTTTTTATCCTGAAATAAGTTCAGAATAAAAAGGATGTCGCTTCCATCAGGGCTAGGGATTTTGTGGAATCAAGAATACTTTTTAAATTAATATAATCATTGTACATCTGTTTTATCCGCGCATCTGCGTTTCGAAATCGGATTTGCCAAATCAAAAATAAATACCATGTCAAAAGAAGTAAAATCAGTAGAATACGGACTAGAGAAAATATTCGAAGGAGCTCAAGATTTCCTTCCTTTGCTAGGAACTGACTATGTCGAATTCTACGTAGGTAATGCAAAACAATCGGCACATTATTATAAAACTGCTTTCGGATACCAATCTCTGGCTTATGCAGGATTGGAAACAGGAGTGCGAGACAGGACTTCTTACGTCTTGAAACAAGATAAGGTTCGAATCGTGCTTACAACTCCTTTAACACAAGATTCTCCGATACATGAACATCTGAGAAAACATGGTGATGGAGTTAAAGTAGCTGCGCTTTGGGTTGAAGATGCTACAAGTGCCTATGAAGAAACGATGAAACGTGGTGCTCGCTCTTTTATGGAGCCTACAATTGAGAAAGATGAGTTTGGAGAAGTAGTGCGTTCTGGGATTTATACCTATGGAGAAACAGTTCATGTTTTTGTGGAGCGTAAAAATTATAAGGGAATTTTCTTGCCTGGTTATAAAGAATGGAAATCAGATTATAATCCGGAACCAACAGGCTTAAAATACATTGACCACATGGTAGGAAATGTAGGCTGGAATGAAATGAACACTTGGGTTAAGTTCTATGAAGAGGTAATGGGATTTGTAAACTTTCTTTCTTTTGATGACAAACAAATTAACACAGAGTACTCAGCCTTGATGAGTAAAGTAATGTCTAACGGAAACGGAAGGATAAAATTTCCAATCAATGAACCTGCCGAAGGAAAGAAGAAATCGCAAATCGAGGAATATCTTGATTTTTATGGAGGACCGGGGATACAACACATAGCCATTGCAACTGACGACATCATAGCAACGATAAGTCAATTAAAGGCTAGAGGAGTAGAGTTTTTGTCGGCACCTCCCCATACCTATTATGAAGCGATACCAGAACGATTGGGTGAGCATATGAAAATGATGAAAGAGGATTTAAATGAACTAGAGAAATTGGCTATCATGGTCGATGCTGATGAGGAGGGTTATTTATTGCAAATTTTCACAAAACCAGTACAGGATAGACCAACCTTATTTTTTGAAATTATACAGAGAATGGGAGCCAAAGGTTTTGGCGCAGGGAATTTTAAAGCCCTATTTGAATCCATCGAGAGAGAGCAGGCATTGCGAGGAACGCTATAAAAACTCGTTTTTTTTACATTATGTGAAAAAATAACCAACGAACTAAGTGTTCTTTTATCAATGTTGTGTTAAACTTATTTTTTAGTTTAAATATGTAGTTTTGTTAACTACCTTTGCACACGCAAAATGGAAGGGGTGGTTTCCTTCCGATTTGATATAAATTTCATAATTTATAGTTTTTTGGTTAGTTAATAGCATAAAAACTCAGTCATAATTTGACTGAGTTTTTTTGTTTTAATATATTTGGAACAAAATTTGCAACTGCAGTCTATAAATAGATAGAGTAAGTTATGAGAAAAATAATACTGTTCTTATTATTGATAGTAACCGTAAGCTTTGATACTCCTAAGCAAGATGCATACGATACTGGTGAATGGTTTAAATTTCGCATTCATTATGGCTTTGTAAATGCGGGATACGCAACCCTAGAGGTCAAAGATGCCGTCGTAAATAATAAAAAAACATTTCATGTTGTCGGTAAAGGTTACACTACTGGAATGTCCCGATTTTTTTTCAAAGTAGATGATTTATATGAAAGTTATATCGATAAGGAATCAGGCAGTCCCTACCAATTTGTAAGAAAGATCAATGAAGGTGGCTATACTAAAGACCAGCAAGGTTTTTTTAATCAATCAGCCAGTAGTATTTTGGTGAAAGATTATAAGCATGGGACCGAAAAGACCTTCGTTATTCCTAAAAATACGCAAGATATTTTATCTTCTTTTTATTACTTGAGAAACTATCCTAGTATCGGCAAAATTAATCCTGGTGAAACAATCGGGATCGACATGTTTTTTGACGATGAAACCACAAAATTTAAGTTAAAGTTCGTAGGTCGTGAAGATATTACGACTAAATTTGGCGTGGTGTCTTGTATGGTATTTAAGCCTTACGTACAATCAGGACGTGTTTTTAAAGAACAGGAGAGTTTAACGGTTTGGATATCAGATGATAAAAATAGATTGCCTGTTAGAATAAAAGCAAATCTCGCCGTTGGGTCGATTAAAGCGGATTTAGAGGCGTTTAAAGGATTGAATAATCCGTTTAAAATAAAAATGTAATGAATATTAGTAAGAATAGAGAAGCTATTTTGAAGGAAATCCAGCTTAAGTACGAATCCATAGACCAGAAAACAGACACGCATTTAGAAGGTTTATTGTGGTCAAAGCCAATCACTTACTGGGATTACATCCAGACTGATGCCTTATTGAGTTTGCAGACTCAAAGAACAACACTTCCTGATGAAATGGTTTTTATCATGTATCATCAAGTGAATGAGTTGCTATTTAAAATGATTTTGTGGGAAATCAACCAAATTTCTTACTGCGAAAACATTAAAACAGACTATTTCACGGAGAGATTAATGAGAATCAGTCGTTATTTTGATATGTTAACTACTTCTTTCGACATAATGGGTGATGGGATGGAATTGGAACAATACATGAAATTTAGAAACACGCTAACTCCTGCAAGCGGATTTCAAAGTGCACAATACCGCCTAATAGAGTTTTCTTCTACTGATTTGATTAACCTTATTGATCACCGATATAGAGACTCAATAGACAGAAATACGTCTTATGAACATGCTTTTGAGCATTTATATTGGCAGGCTGCAGGAAAAGATTATAAGACCGGTAAGAAATCTTTCTTATTGGAAGAGTTTGAGCGAAAGTATAAGGCGAGTTTTCTGAGACATATGGAGGAGTATAATACCATCAATATTTGGCAGAAATTCAAGCAGCTTCCAGACTCAGATCAGAATAATCCAGAGTTGGTAAAAGCGATGCGTCATTTTGACCATACAGTAAATATAACCTGGGTAATGGGTCATTTGAATGCAGCTAGGAAATATATCGATAGCGGACAAGGTTCAGGCGAAGCTACAGGTGGAAGCGATTGGAAAAAATATATGCACCCAAAATACCAAAGAAGAATCTTTTTCCCGGAATTATGGAATGCTGATGAATTGGCAAATTGGGGAGTAGAAAATTAAGTCGAATACAGAAAAATAACACAGTTTGAAGAAGGTATTAATGATTATCATAGTATTGGCAACAGTGCTATCTTGCAATAAATCGAACGATAAAACCGAAAAAACAATTAAGATCAAGCCCACTAGGCAGATTGCTAAAAACTCTGATTTTGGGTTTAATTATTCTAATTTCAATGTAGTTGAGGATACTGTTAAAAGAGGTGATACTTTTGGGACTATTATTAACAGGCAAAATATTGGTGACAGGAAGGTTTATGAAATTGTTAGAAGCGTAAAAGATACGTTTAATGCTAGGGTAATTAGGCCAAATAAACCATATACAGCTCTTAGATCGAAGGATAAAACGAATAAGTTACAGGTTTTTATATATCAACAAAGTGCTGTAAACTATTTTGTCTTTGACTTTCGTGACAGTACCGTTGTCGCTTATAAAAAAACAAGGCCTATTACCATAAGGCGCAGGACGATTGCAACTGTATTAAAAGGGTCTTTATCCGAAACTTTAGGGAATGCAGGTGTTGGAGCAGCTTTAGCGCATAAAATAACAAATATATATTCTTGGTCAATTGACTTCTTTAAAGTTAAAAAGGGAGACCGCTTTGGTGTCACTTTTACTGAACGGTTCATAAATGATTCTGTTTATGACGGAGTCGACAATCTCGAGGCTGCATTTTTTGAATATAATGGAAAGATAATCTATGCCTTTGCTTTCGCCCAAAACCCCTCATCTGGAAAAATTGGATATTATGACGAAGACGGGAGGACTCTGAAGAACTTCTTTCTTAAAACTCCAATCAAATTCAGTAGAATCTCGTCCAGATTCACAATGAATCGATATCACCCGGTCCAACACAGGTGGAAAGCACACAAAGGGACTGATTATGCGGCGCCTAGTGGTACACCAATTACAACTACGGCCTCAGGCACAGTGATAAGAACAGGATACACTGCTGGAAACGGGAATTATGTCAAGGTAAAACATAATAAGACTTATACCACTCAATATTTACACATGTCAAAAATTTTGGTTCGACGGGGTCAGCACGTGAATCAAGGGGACATTATAGGCAGGGTTGGTAGCACTGGTTTGGCGACGGGGCCACATGTATGTTATCGCTTTTGGAAAAACGGTAGGCAAGTAGACGCATTGAGGCTGAATTTACCTAGTGGAGAACCAATGAATAGTAAAAATAGAGCACGATATTTAAATACAATCGAGCCATTGAAGTTTGAACTGGATAGTATTGGCAATTTATAGCTTCTAATGCAAACATTGTAAATAGAATTTTTACAAGTTAATTTAAAAGGGGAACAGTTATTTGAAACAAATAATTGTTCCTCTTTTGTTTGGCTAGTGATTTCTTTCTGAATTGTTGCCAAATTGTTATAAAAGTTCAAACACTTTTTCAATTAAAACATAATGTAGTATTTTTGCTGATATTAAAATAACATTTGAACTTAAACAAAAATGGCCTTAAATACCACAAAACCAACAGAAACAGCAGCTTGGAAAAAATTACAAAAGCATTTTGATGAAATGCAAGACGCTTCAATGCTAACGATGTTTCAAGCGGATGTTTCAAGAACTGAAAAGTTTAACTTGAAATGGAACGATTTTCTAATTGATTATTCAAAAAATATAATTAAGCAAGAAACTATTTCTCTTCTCCTTGAATTAGCAAATGAAATGGGGCTTGAAAAAGCGATAGCGAATTACTTTGAAGGGGATTTAATCAACCAGACTGAAAATAGAGCAGTACTGCATACTGCACTAAGGGCAAAAGAATCAGCTGTTATCAAAGTTAATGACAAAAATATAGTTCCTGAAATATATGAGGTAAAGAATAAGATAAAAGAGTTTTCGAATCAAATTATATCAGGAGAAAGAAAAGGGTTTGGTGGAAAGGCATTTACTGATATTGTAAATATAGGTATTGGAGGGTCTGATTTAGGTCCTGCAATGGTGGTTGAGGCGTTACCATATTATTCGAACCACTTAAACGTTCATTTTGTTTCGAATGTTGATGGAGATCATGTAAATGAAATTATTAAAAAACTAAATCCAGAGACAACGCTTTTTGTTATCGTTTCTAAAACATTTACGACCCAAGAAACATTGACGAATTCTGAGACCATCAAAAAATGGTTTTTGCAATCAGCAAAACAAAATGATGTGGCCAAGCATTTTGTTGCTGTTTCCACAAACCTAGAAAAAGTAACTGAGTTCGGAATTGATCCAGAGAATGTTTTCCCAATGTGGGATTGGGTCGGTGGACGATTCTCTCTATGGAGTGCCGTAGGGCTTACCATCAGTTTAGCGGTAGGATTTGAAAATTTTGATGAACTCTTAGAGGGCGCAAATGAAATGGACGAGCATTTTAAAACTACAGAGTTTGATAAGAACATGCCTGTAGTTTTAGCTTTGTTAAGTATTTGGTATAATAATTTTTTTAAAGCCGAGAGCGAAGCTTTGATTCCATACACTCAATATTTACAGAAATTGGCGCCTTATTTACAACAAGGGACGATGGAGAGTAATGGAAAAAGTATTGGTAGAGATGGAAATCCTGTCGATTATCAAACCGGGACCATTATTTGGGGCGAACCGGGAACCAATGCTCAGCATGCTTTTTTCCAATTGATTCATCAAGGAACTAAGTTAATTCCTTCTGATTTTATCGGGTATGTAAAGCCGTTATATGGAGATAAAGACCATCACGATAAATTGATGTCTAACTTTTTTGCGCAAACAGAAGCTTTAATGCAAGGTAAAACGGAAGGCCAAGTTCAGGCGGAATTTGACCAACAAGGGCTTTCGGCGGAGGAGGCAAAGTTTTTATTACCATTTAAAGTTTTTAATGGCAATAAACCGACTAATACTATTCTTATCGATAAATTGTCTCCTAAATCCTTAGGTTCTCTTATTGCATTGTACGAACACAAGATTTTCGTTCAAGGTGTTATTTGGAATATTTTTAGTTTTGATCAATGGGGTGTAGAACTTGGGAAACAATTGGCCAATTCTATTTTGGAAGAGATAAACACTAAAAAAGTTGAAAGCCACGATAGTTCTACGGAATTTTTATTAAAGTATTTTTT